>DASXKE010000076.1:0-5672 GCA_036496985.1 Gaiellaceae bacterium
GTCGTCGCGGCCGCCCGCGCGTTCGGGCTCCAGGCGGTCGACGGCCCGCACGGGCGCCTCGGCGACGACCTCGGGCTCGTCCTCTCGGCGCGGCGCGCGCTCGAGCACGGCTACGACGGCAAGTGGGTGATCCACCCGAGCCAGATCGAGCCGGTCAACCGCATCTTCACTCCCTCTCCGGCGGATCTGGAACGTGCCGAACGGATACTTGCGGCAGCGAAGGGAGCAGCGCGTTTCGAGGGCGAGCTCGTCGACGAGGCCTCCCATCGACTCGCGGAATCGCTCCTCAGGCGCGCCGAGCTGCTCTCCTAGCTGCCTTACGCCGCTTCACCTCGGGCGCAGCGAGAACGCCGCGGTACCAGACGTGGAGCAGCGCGGCGACCGCGAGCGCGAGCAATCCAAAGGCCTTGCGGATGCTTGCCACCGTGCCGCAGAGGGTACTTCCGTCTCATGACCGGGCGTCGAGAGCTTTGGGAGGTCGCGCGCTTTTCGGGCCCGCGCCGCGGGTTCCAGCCGCAATGCGACTGCTACCGCACCGACGACCCGCCCGCGCTCCACCTCCTGCTAGAGCTGCCGGGCGTCGATCCGGCCGAGGTGCGAATCGCCACCTCGGGCACGGCGCTCGTCGTCTCAGGCGTGCGTGAGCGGCCCCACCCGGCCGGTGCCCGCTACCACCAGATCGAGATCGAGTACGGCCCCTTCGAACGCCGCATCGAGCTCTCCGAGGAGGTCGACGTCGATGTGGTCGACGTGACGTACGAGGCCGGGATCCTGCAGCTGGAGGTTCCTCTGCGATGAACGAGCTCGATTTCAGCGAGGCGCAGCCCACGCAGGTCGACGAGATCCCCGCCGAGCTGCCCGTCCTACCGCTCAAGGAGACGGTGGTCTTCCCCGACTCGATGTCTCCGCTCGCAATCGGGCAGGAGCGCTCGATCCGCCTCGTGGACGACGTGGTCGCAGGCGACCGCTTGCTCGCGCTCGTCACGGTGCGCGACTCGGACGTCGAGGTCCCCGACTGGCCGCACCTCTACGAGATCGGGACGGTCGCCGTCGTGCACAAGATGATCCGCGTCCCCGACGGGACGTTGCGGATCCTCGTCCAGGGCCTGTGCCGGATTCGCCTCGAGGAGCGGGTGGCCGGCGATCCGTACCTCGTCGCACGCTTCTCACCCGTGCCCGACGAGGCCGAGGAGACGCGGGAGCTCGAGGCGCTCCTGCGCAACGCGCAGGGGCTCTTCGGCCGGATCATCGGACTCGCCCCGTATCTCCCCGAGGAGCTCACGATCGCCGCAGCGAACGTCGACGACGCGAGCAGCCTCTGCAACCTGGTCGCGTCCACCCTCCGCCTCAGGACCGACGAGAAGCAGCTCGTCCTCGAGTTCGCCGACACCGAGGGGCGGCTGCGCGAGGTCACGAAGATCCTCAACCGCGAGCTCGAGGTTTTCGAGCTCGGGACCAAGATCCAGTCGCAGGTGCAATCGCAGCTCGAGGAGGGACAACGCGAGTTCTTCCTCCGCCAGCAGTTGAAGGCGATCCAGGAGGAGCTCGGCGAGGGCGATCCGGAGCAGGCCGACGTGAACGAGCTCCGCGAGCGGCTCGACTCGCTCGAGCTGCCGGAGGACGTGCGCAAGGCGGCCGACCGCGAGCTCGCACGACTCGAGCGACTCCCGGCCGCGGCGGCGGAGTACGGAGTGATCCGCTCGTACCTCGACTGGCTCGCCACGCTGCCGTGGGGCGTGACGACGCCCGACGACCTCGACCTCGACCACGCGCGCCAGATCCTCGATGAGGATCACTACGACCTCGACAAGGTGAAGGAGCGGATCGTCGAGCATCTCGCCGTCTCGAAGCTCAAACAGGATCCCGCCGGCCAGATCCTCTGCTTCATCGGACCGCCCGGCGTCGGCAAGACCTCGCTCGGCCAGTCGATCGCGCGCACGCTCGGTCGCAAGTTTGCGCGCCTCTCGGTCGGCGGCGTCCGTGACGAAGCGGAGATCCGCGGCCACCGCCGCACGTACATCGGAGCGATGCCGGGCTCGATCATCCGCGCGCTGCGCGACGCCGAGTCGATCAACCCGGTGCTCCTGATCGACGAGATCGACAAGCTCGGCTCCGACGTGCGCGGCGACCCGGCGAGCGCGATGCTCGAGGTGCTCGACCGCGCGCAGAACTGCACCTTCCGCGACCACTACCTCGACCTGCCGTTCGACCTGTCGAAGACGCTCTTCGTCTGCACTGCGAACACCGTCGACACGATCCCGCCCGCCCTGCTCGACCGGATGGACGTCATCCAGCTCTCGGGTTACACCGAGGAGGAGAAGCTCGGGATCGCGGAGCGCTACCTCGTGCCGCGCCAGGTCGCCGAGCACGGGCTCGAGCCCGGCCGGATCGAGATCGGGGAACCCGTCCTGCGCCTGCTCGCCCGCGACTACACGCGCGAGGCCGGCGTGCGCGGGCTCGAGCGCCGCATCGGTGACCTCTGCCGCAAGGCTGCCGTCCAGGTCGCCCGGGGTAGCGAGGAGCTGATCCCGGTCACCGAGGATCTCACGCGCGAATGGCTCGGGCCGCGCCGTTTCTCGGGCGAGACCCGACGGCGCACCGCGGATCCCGGCGTTGCGACGGGGCTCGCGTACACGCCGGTCGGCGGCGACGTCCTCTACATCGAAGCGCAGGCGTACCCCGGCCGCGGCAAGCTCACCGTTACGGGCCAGCTCGGCGAGGTGATGCAGGAGTCGGCGCAGGCGGCGTTGTCCTGGGTCCGTTCCCACACCTCGGAGCTCGAGCTCGACGAACGCTGGTTCTCGCGCCACGACGTCCACGTGCACGTCCCCGCGGGAGCGGTGCCCAAAGACGGCCCGTCTGCTGGAATAGCAATGGCGACGGCGATCGCATCTCTCGTCCGCGAGACCGCCGTCGCCGACGACGTCGCCATGACGGGGGAGATCACGTTGACCGGCCAGGTGCTGCCGATCGGAGGTGTCCGCGACAAGGTGCTCGCCGCCCAGCGCGCCGGGCTCGGCCGCGTGATCCTGCCGCGCGAGAACGAGCACGACCTCGAGGAGCTACCGCCCGAGACGCGCGACGCCCTCTGTTTCGTCCTCGTCGACTCGATCGCCGAGGTGTTCGACGCCGCGTTCTCCTCCGCCGCCACAGAAAACGGTCGGTTGCGGGCGGCGGCTGCGCAAGGATAGAAAGAGCACTCCACACCCGCGACGAAAGGATCAGCCAGATGACCGTCACGAAAGACAAGGCAGCGGCAGCAGCCGCGAGCGCCCGCCCCTACGTCGAGCGTGCCCTCCGCGACAAGGAGCTGCGCGACAACATCCGCAACGCCTACTTCTCGGCCCGTTCCGTCTACGACGAGCTCGCGTCCCGCCGGAAGGTCACTGACGCAGCTTCACGCCTCGCAGCCGACAAGGACATGCAGGACGAGCTGCGGAACGCGATCGAAGAGCTGAGGAGCGCGGCCGGCCGCGTCAAGAGCGTGAAGCACAGATCGTCGGAGCCGGCCCGTGCCGCCCGGAACGGCCTGCTGCTGACGTTCGGGATCGTGATCGGTCTCCTGCTCAATCCGATCACGGGCCCTACGTTCCGCCGGCTGCTCGCCCGCCGGCTCTTCGGCAGCGGAGACGGTGGCTTCGTCTACCAGGGGAACGGCTCGAAGACGTCGGCGTAGGCCGGAGAGCTAACCGCTGCGACCGAGGTGCTCCCGCGCGAAGGCGCGGAAGCGGTCGCGCGCGTCGTCGTCGGGCGCGAGAGGCTCGTCGTCGGCGTACCGGGGGTCGGCGGCGATCTCCTCCGCCACCGCCCGGACCTCGCGCTCGAGCGCGGCGCGATGGGCCGGGTCGCGGAGCAGCGCGTCGACCCAGCTCTCGGAGCCGTCCCAGTCGGGCAGGTCGTGGTCGAACAGCAGCTGGCCGAGCAGGATCCCGGTGCGGATGTAGGCGAACGTCCTGAAGGCGAGGATCCGGTGCGGCGTCTCGACCTTGGCCGCGAGCGTCCGGTCGTCGCGCACGATGCGATCGACGATGCCGCCGATCGGCTCGTCTACCAGGGGAATCCACAGCTCGTCGAGATCCGGCACGCCTGGATTATGGCCGGACCTGCATATCCTTGAGCGTGGCCCCGGATTCGCTGCTCGAGCGGCTCGCCGCCGAGCCCGAGCGGGCGGGCCTGTTTCTCGACTTCGACGGCGTCCTGGCCCCGATCGTCGCACGTCCCGAAGACGCCGCTCCCTCGGCCGAGATGCGCGCCGAGCTCGAGCGTCTCGTCGCGCGCTACGCACTCGTCGCGGTCGTGAGCGGCCGGGCGGCCAAGGACGTGCGCGCGCGGCTCGGCGTGAGCGGGGTGGTCTGCGTCGGCTCGCACGGGCTCGAGCTCGAGCCGCAGGCCGAGCGCTGGCGCCGCGTGCTAGCGGCGTTCGCAGCGGACGCGCCGTGGCCGCCGAACGAGATCGAGGTGAAAGGGCTCGCGGTTGCCTTCCACTTTCGCGGGCACTCGGACGAACGTGAAGCAGTTCGGGAGCTCGATGCGATCGCGGACTCGGCGCGGGAGGACGGGCTCGTCGCGCGTTACGGAAGGAAGGTCCTGGAGGTTCTCCCTCCCGTCGGCTCGCACAAGGGGACAGCGGTGCGGCGACTCCTCGACGAGCACGGCCTTGGGCGGGCGCTCGCGGCCGGCGACGACACGACCGATCTGGATTCGTTCGCCGCGCTCGACGGTCTCGAGGTCGCGGTGCGTGTGGCAGTTGCGTCCCCGGAGTCGCCGAGCGCGCTGCTCGACGCCGCCGATCTCGTCGTGGAGTCGCCGGACGAGTTCCTTGCGCTGCTCCGCCGGCTCTAGGTCTTGTGCACCTTTACGGCCGTTCCGTAGGCGCAGATCTCGGTCCAGTTGCCGCCCATCTCGGACGTGTCGAAGCGCATCGCGATAATCGCGTTCGCGCCGTGCGCCTCGGCCTCCTCGATCATGCGCTGCCTGACCTGCTCGCGGCTGTCGATCAGGGCCTTCGTCATGCCCTTGAGCTCCCCGCCGAGAATGGACTTGAAGCCGGCGCCGATCTGCGAACCGACGTTGCGCGACCTCACCGTCAGGCCCATCACCTCGCCGAAGACCTCCTCGACCTCGTAGCCGGGGATGTCGTTCATCGTCGTCACGATCATCGTTCGCCCTCCTTTGCCTCTCAGTCGGTGTCGTAGAAGCGGACTATCTCGCTCCGGCCGACGAGGGGAGCGTTCGGGGGATGCAGCTCGAAGCACTCCCTCGCTCCGGCCGAGCAACGAAGCTCGAACTCACCCGTAGGCATGGGAAAGCCGAACGACTCGATCATCTTGACCAGGCCCGCCGGGAGCGGGTCGCCGGGCCGAACGAGGCGGATCTCCGAGCTCGAGTCCCAGACGGCTGGCTCGCCGCCGCCGGGCAGCGCGACGACGAGGACGTGGCCCGGGCCGCGAACCTCCCACGCCTCGGCCTCGTCGACGGCCGGGCTTACAAGCGAGACGCCGCCGTCGAAGTCGATCTGAAGCGTCGACTCGCCGCTCGCCACCGCCCGCTCGACGCGTGCCTCGCGGCCGACGAGCTCCCGCATCACGTCCTCGTCGATATCCGCCGCCACCCACGCCTCGTCCTGCGCGTCGGGGCTGCGCAGGATCAGGTCGTCTCCGCGAGCCTCGGTG
>DASXKE010000077.1:0-8381 GCA_036496985.1 Gaiellaceae bacterium
CGGATGCGGCCGAGGTGCATGAAGGCGTCGCCGGCGAGGACGTCGTGGATCGCCCACAGCGCGCCGCCCAGGATCAGCCCCGCAGCACCGACAGCGAGCCGCACGAGCGACACTCGCGGCGGCAGCACGTCCGCGCGAACGACCGGCCCCGCGACGAGAACGACGAGCGCGGCGAGACCAACCGCGAGAGCGAAACCGATCGTGAGCTCGAGCGAGGAGCCGAGCGTGAACGCGAGCGCGAGGCCGCCGCCGACGAGCGCGACCGACCAGGAGAGCGTGGCCGCCAACCTCCGCTGCCCGAGGCAGCGCGCCACGAGCCAGCCGGGCAGAAGGAGGACGAAAGTGGCAGCGGCGAGCCGCAGCCAGAGACCGAAGCCGGTCTCGGGCAGAAGGCGCGCGATCCCGAACAGCGCCGCACCGCAGACCACGCCGCCAAGCGCCTGAAGGTCGAGCCGATCCCTCATCGAGCCGCTTTCGGCTCGGCGCGGTTCACTCCCTCCCAGGCGACGATCGCGGCACCCGGCAGCGCCGTTACGAGGGTGACGAGAAAGAACAGGAACCCCGTCGAGAACGCCTGATCGGCCGAGACGCCGAGGCCACCGAGAAAGCTGACGAAGAACGACTCGCGCACGGCGAGCCCGTTGATCGTGAACGGCACGAGCATGACGAGGAAGAGCAGCGGCCCCATCACGTAGTACGGACGCGGCGAGAGGTCGACGCCGACGGCCTTGCCCGCGCTCCAGATCGCGATCACGCGCACGGCCTGCACGACGAGCGTGATCGCGAACATCCCGACGAGCAGCGGAACCTGGCCGCGGAAGGAATGGATGGCGAGATACGCGGCGCGCAGCGGCTCCTCGAGTCGCACGCGGCGCAGGAACGGCCGGAAAAACTGCAGCACCGGATGGAGTCGCGTCGAGAAGAGCACGAAACCGCCCGCGATCGCGAGCACGACGAAGGCGAGCTCGAGCCAGATGTAGCCGCCGACCGGATAGCGGCCGACCGCGAGCGCGAAGCCGACCGCAGCGAGCAGGAGGGTGGCGCAGCCGCCGAGGACGCGCTCGAGCACCACGGTGCCGGCAGCCGGGCCCCCGCGGCCGGGGTGCTTGCGCGAGGTCTCGTAGATCCGCGAGGCGTCGCCGCCGAGCGAGGTGGGCAGCACCTGCGCCGTGGCGAAGGAGACGAACAGCGTCCGCACGCACCAGCCGAAGCGCTCATGCACGCCGCGCGCCGCGAGCAGGATCTTCCAGCGCCAAGCAAGCGGCCACACGGCGCCGATCCAGATCGCGCACGAGAGGAGCCACCAGCCGACGTGCGCGTGCGCGAGCACGTGCAACGTCTCGCGCAGGTTGATCTGCCAGACGATGTACGCGACCGCGAGGCCGGTAACGACGAGGACGGCGGTGCGACGCACCGTGCGCCCTCGAGAGACGCGCAACTTCACCGGACCGCGAGTGTAGTGGGCGCTCCAGAAGTAGCATCGCGGCGTGGCGGATCCACGAACGCAGATCGTCGCCGACGGCTACGACGCGATCGGCGAGACCTTCGCCGCGTGGCGTGAGCGTGCGGTCGGCGATCCGCGCCGCGAATGGGAGGACGAGCTGGTGTCGCGGCTCCGCGACGCCGCGCGCGTTCTCGAGCTCGGCTGCGGCGGCGGAGCACCCGAGACCAGGCGGCTCGCGGAGCGCTTCGCCGTGACCGGCGTGGACATCTCCCCGCGGCAGATCGAGCGGGCGCGCGCCGCGATCCCGAACGCCGAGTTCGTCTGCGCCGACTTCACGGACCTGGAGCTGCCGTCGGGTTCGTACGACGCCGTCTGCTCGTTCTACGTCTTCAACCACGTCCCACGCGATCTGTTGGCGCCACTGCTGGGTCGCGTCCACGGGTGGCTCGCTGCGGGCGGTTGGCTCCTCACGGCCTTCGGCCAGACGGACAATCCCGGTTGGACCGGCGAGTGGCTCGGGGCCGAGACGTTCTTTGCGAGCTACCCGCCGGAGGTCAACGCGCGCCTCGTTCGCGACGCGGGTTTCACGATCGAGCGGCAGGAGGTCGTCGAATGGGAGACGCCGGAGGGAATGGATCGCTTCCAGTGGGTACTCGCTCGGGCATGACGACGATTCTCGTCACCGCGTGCGGCGCGCCGGGAGCGGCCCGGCTGCTGCGCGCCCTCCGCGAGAACGGCGAGCGCGAGGTGCGCCTCGTCGGCGTCGATATGGGCGAGCGCGCGATCGGCCGCCACCTCTGCGACTCGTTCCACCTCGTCCCACCAGGCGCAGATCCGACGTTCCCCGACGCGCTGCTCGCCCTCGTCGAGCAGGAAGCCGTCGACGTCGTCCTGCCGGAGTCGTCCCACGACCTGCGCCACCTGGCCCCGAGGCGCGGCGAGTTCCCCGTGCCCGTCATGGTCTGCGGACCGGAAGCCGAACGGCGTTCGAACGACAAGGCAGAGACGCTCGCAGGGCTCGAGCGGTGCGGTGTCCGCGCGCCCGAGTTCCGCCGCGTGACCGGGGCGGCCGGCGTCGAGGCCGCGGCCCGCGAGCTCGGCTACCCGGACAACCCGGTCTGCTTCAAACCGGTCTTCTCTTCCGGCTCGCGCGGTTTCCGCGTGCTCGACCCGAACGTCGACCGCACGCACCAGCTCCTCTACGAGCGACCGGGCACGCTGGCGATGCAGCTCGAGGAAGCGGTCGAGCTGCTGCCGGAGGACGGGCTCGACCTGCTCGTGATGGAGCTCCTGACCGAGGGGGAACGGACGGTGGACGGCATCGCCGACGGCAGCCGGATCGTCCTGCAGGCCACGCGAACGCGCGAGTCGGTGCGCTGCGGCCTCGGCATGTACTTCGTGACGCTCGATGCGCCGGAGCTCGTCGAGGCGTCGGAGCGCATCGTCGCCGAGTTCGGGCTCGAGTGGTTCTTCAGCATCCAGTTCATGGGCGAGAAGGTGATCGAGATCAACCCGCGCATCTCGACGATGATGATCCAGGAAGACTTCAACATGCCCTGGCTCGCGGTCAAGCGGGCGCTCGGGGAGGCTTCCGACGACGAGCTGCGCGCAGCGCAGAGCCGAGTGAGGCCCGGGCACACGGTGCTTCGTTTCTTCGACCAGGTGGAATTCGATCCGTGATGGCCGGCATCGTGGACTGGAAGTCGCTGGAGGAGACGCTGGCGGCGGCGTGCGACGAGCCGGACGACGAGACAGCCGAGCGCGCGGTGCATGCCGCGGAGCTGGTGGCCTCGACCTCTGGCGAGCCGCCCGACGATCTCTCGCCGGAGGATCGCGCGTGGGCGGAGGCCCACGGCATCCCGCCGACCGAGCTCGTCGACCTCGCGTGCCGCTCGATGAAGTGCGTGGCCGGCCTCTCGGACGACTGGCACGACCGGCTCAACGATCTCCGGTATCGCCTCGGCGACGTCGCGGCTGCCTAGGGCCGGGCACACCAACCCCCACTTCACAGGGCCAATTCTGCGCGCCGCACCCTCGGAGTCAAGGGCCGGCCGACTCGGATTACGTTCCCGAAACACGGCGCTGCTCGGCGCCGCGATGAGACTCGCCTGCGATCAGCGCAGCGCCCGCAGGGCCTCCACGTCGCTCTCGCTCGGCTCCCACGCGCCGGCGGCGGCGTTCGCCCGCACTTGCTCCGGCTTCGTCGCGCCCGCGATGACGGAGGTCACGGCGGGCATGGCGAGCAGGCCGCCGACCGCGACGTCGAGCAGCGAGATCCCGCGCTCGTCCGCGTAGCTCTGCAGTGCCTCGGCCCGGTCCCACTGCTCGTCGGGGATCTCGCGCCCGGCGAGCCGCCCCTCGGTCGCCTCCTCGCCGCGCGTGTACTTCCCGGTGAGGAGACCGCTCGCGAGCGGGAAGTAGGGCAGGAAGCCGATCCCGAGCTTCTCGCAGACGGGCAGCACGTCATCCTCGACCTCGCGTTTGACGAGCGAGTGCTGGTTCTGCGCCGAGACGAAGCGGTGAAAGCCGGCGCCGCGAGCAACCTCCTCGGCGGCTTCGATCTGATCCGCAGAGAAGTTCGACGAGCCGATCCAGCGCACCTTGCCGTCCACGATGAGGTCGTTGAGCGCTCCGAGGGTCTCCACGATCGGCGTGACGGGGTCGGGAACGTGCATCTGGTAGACGTCGATCACGTCGGTGCGCAAACGGCGGAGCGAGCCCTCGACCGCCCACTGGATGTAGTCGGGGCTGCCGCGCCGCTCCTCGGGCCGCTCGTCCATCTCGCTGCCGAACTTCGTCGCGAGCACGACCTGGTCGCGGCGGCCTTCGAGCGCGCGTCCGATGTATTCCTCGCTCATCCCCTGGCCGTAGATGTCGGCCGTGTCGAAGAGAGTCACGCCGGTGTCGAGCGCGGCGTCGATCACGGCGAGCGTCTGGTCGTAGTCGCAGCGGCGGCCGAAGTTGTTCGTGCCGAGGCCGACGACCGAGACTTCCGGCCCGCCGTCGCCGAGGACGCGTGTGCGCATGAGCCCGACGCTAACCGACCGGGGCCGGACTGGGCGGCAGCACTACGATTGCCCGCCGTGGATGACCATCGCCTCGTCTTCCTCGCAGGCCTGCACCGCAGCGGCACGACGCTGCTGGCGCGCCTGCTTGCCGCGCACTCGGAGATCAGCGGCTTCTCGGGAACGGGAGTTCCCGCGGACGAAGGCCAGCATCTGCAGACCGTCTACCCGGCCGCGGCGGTCTACGGCGGCCCGGGCCGCTTCGGCTTCGTATCCGAGTCGCATCTGACGGAGTCCTCGCCGCTCGCCACGTCAGAGAACGCGCACGCGATCTTCGAGGAGTGGTCGCCGCACTGGGAGCTCTCCCGGCCGGTGCTGCTCGAGAAGTCGCCGCCGAACCTGCTCAAGACTCGCTTCCTGCAGGCGCTCTATCCAGGCTCGGCGTTCGTCGTCATCATCCGGCACCCGATCCCGGTCTCGGTGCCGACCGCGAAATGGCGCGGCACTCGCCGCTACGACCGGATGCTCGCGCATTGGCTCCGCTGCCATGCGCTGTTCGAGGCCGACCGCGCGCACCTCGAGCGGGTGCACGTCCTGACCTACGAGCAGCTCGTGGGGGATCCGGACGGCGTGCTGCACGGCATCTTCGACTTCCTCGAGCTCGACCCGATCCCGCCCAGCGAGCCGGTCGAGGGCGGAGCGAACGAGAAGTACTTCCGGCAGTGGCAGGACCTGAAGCGCGACCTGCGGATGCGCGCCTTCCTCGATCTCGTCTCGCTCCGGTACGAGCGCCCGGTGCGGCGCTACGGGTACAGCCTGCTCTCTCCGCGCTAGCCGAGCGGTTCCGGCAACGGTCGCGCGTGGACGACGACGAGCGTCTTCGTCGGGCGCGTCAGCGCGACGTAGAGCTCGCGGAGGCCGCGGTCTCCGTCGTTTGCTACGGCCGCCGGCTCGACCACGACGACGTGGTCGAACTCGAGGCCTTTCGCCTGCCGCGGCGTGAGAATCGGGAACGGGAAGGAATCGTCCACCGCGAACGACCGAGGAACGATGACCGCGACGAGACCGTCGAGATCTTCGAGCGCGACGGCTTCGCGCAGCGCCGTCTCCAACAGGGCGTCCTCTTCCACCCGCACGAGCCGCGGCGGGTCGCCGCCCTTGCGGTAGGCGAGCGGCGGCTCTACCTCGGGCGCGATTCGGTCGAGCAGCGGCAGCGCGAAATCCATGATCTCGGCCGGAACGCGGTACGCGTGGCGCAGCTCCTCGATCTCCATTTCGGCATCGTCGGGCAGATACGGCACGAGCTCCTGCCAACGCCGGTAGACGACAGGGCCGGTCGCCTGTGCGACGTCGCCGAGGATCGTGAGCGAGCCGTCGACCGCCCGCCGTGAGATCGCGAGCAGCTGCATCGGCGATAGATCCTGCGCCTCGTCGACGATCACGTGCCCGTACGAGCGCGGCGCGCCGGAGAGGAGCGCCCGCGCCTCGTCGAGCAGCGGCACGTCCTGATCGCTCCAGCGCAGCTCCGAGATGCGGCGGGGTCGGTCACGGAGCAGAAGCTTCCGCTCGTCGGCGTCGAGCACACCGTCCGACGCGGCTGCGAGCGCGGCCGGCGAGGTGAGGAGCCGCGAGACGAGCTTCTCTGGCTGCGGCATCGGCAGCACCCGATCGAGCCAGCGGGTGAGGAAGCCGCCCTTCCGCAGCGCGCCCTCGAGCTCCTCGAAGCTGCGAAACGCCTGCGGGCCGAGCAGCTCGCCGTAGCGCTCGTAGAAGCGGCGGAGCACGGCCATCCGGAAGCGCTCGCGCGCGAGCCCGACGGGGTCGCCTGCCTCGAGCGCCTCGGCGAGGAGCTCGGCGACGTCCCGCTCCCGGACGCGGACGTAGATGCCGTCGATTCGCGCGTAGAGCTCCTCCGGCGCCGGCACGACGGCGATCTCGACCGCACGCGCCACGACCTCGCGGAGGCGCGGATCGCCCTTGAGGCGCGCGACGTCAGGCTCCTCCTCGCGGACGACCTCGATCCCGTCGGCCAGCTCGGTGACCGCCCGCTGCTCAACCGCCTCCTCGCCGAGCGTCGGCAGGACGTGCGAGACATAGTCCATGAAGGTCGGGTTCGGCCCGACCACGAGCACCCGCCGCAGCTTCTCGCGGTGTGTATAGAGAAGCCAGGATGCGCGATGCAGGCCGACGGCGGTCTTGCCGGTCCCCGGCCCGCCCTGCACGACGAGCGCCCCTTCCGGCTCGGCCGTGATGAGGCGGTACTGGTCGGACTGAATCGTCGCGACAATGTCGCGCATTCGCACGTCGCGTCGGCGCTCGAGCTCCTCGAGGAGGAAGTCGGAGACGCTCGCGCCCTCGACCACGCTGCCGTCGAGCACCTCATCGGAGATGTCCGTGAGGCGACGGCCCTCGGCGCGGAAGCGGCGCCGCTGCTGAACGCCGTGCGGCTCCTGCGGCGTGGCCGTGTAGAAGGGCCGCGCGGCGGGCGCCTGCCAGTTGACGACGAGCGACTCGTGCTCGTCGTCGTGCACCCAGCGGCGGCCGACGTAGAGCGGGCGCGGGGTGCCGTCAAGCGTCAGTCGCCCGAAGACGAGGCCGCGCTCGGCGTCCTCGAACGTCCGCATCCGGCGCTTGGCCCACGCCTCCATGTTCAGCGCGGCCCATTCGGTGGCCATCGCCTCCTGGGTTCGCGCGACCGTCGACCGCATGCGGTCGAGCTGGTCGTAGGCGTGGTCGACGTACGCCTGCTCGGCTTCGAGCTCCGGGTGCGTCACGGGCCGTTGAGCGTAGCGCGGAAGACGGCGAGATCGACGCGAACGCTCGAAGCCTCAGCCTCGAAGCCCGCTTCGCGCAACCACGCAAGCTGATCCTCGACGCTGTCGGGCAGGTCCATCACCCAGTCGATCTCGATCGGCCCCTCCTGCCCGCCCGCGGGAACGACGACGTCGCCGAGCACGAACAGACCGCCCGATCGCAGCACGCAAGCCACCCGCGAGAAGAGGTCCCGCTTTCCCGGTCCGTCGAGGTGATGCACGGCGAGCGCGGAGACGACAAGGTCGAACGGCCCTGATGCGAGCTCATCCTCGAGCCGCTGGAGTCGCAGGTCGGCGTCGGACAGCCGCTCCCGCGCGCGGCCGAGCATCGCCTCGCTCGCGTCGATGCCGACCCAGCCGGCAGCGGCGTGCCGGGCCTTCACGCGCAGCGCGGTCTCGCCGGTCCCCGTGCCGAGCTCGAGCACACGCGACGCCTCGATTCCCGCGGTCGCCGCCGCGACTGCCTCCTGCAGCGCGTCGTAGCCGGGGATCTCCTCGGCCATCTCGGCGGCGTACGTCTCCGGATTCCACTCCCACTCGGTCACCCACGGCATCGTAGGATCGGCAGCACGATGAAGCTCGGACTCAGCCTCGGCTACGCGCCACCGGGCACGAACCCGGCCGATCTATTCCCGCTCGTGCAGGAGGCAGAGCGGCTCGGTTTCGACTCGGTCTGGGTCGCCGAGGCCTGGGGCACCGACGCGGTCAGCGTGCTGGGCTGGCTCGCGGCGAAGACGGAGCGGATCAAGCTCGGCTCGGCGATCATGCAGATCCCGGGCCGCACGCCCGGGAACGCGGCCATGACCGCGGCGACGCTCGACCTCCTCTCCGGCGGCCGCTTCCTGCTCGGGCTCGGCACCTCGGGGCCGCAGGTGGTCGAAGGTTGGCACGGGCAGCCGTGGGGAAAGCCGCTCACGAAGACGCGCGAGTACGTCGAGATCGTGCGCGCGGCGCTGCGACGGAACGTCGTCGAACACGCCGGCGAGCACTACCGGATCCCGTGGGACGGGCCGGGCGCGACCGGTCTCGGCAAGCCGCTGAAGCTGATGCTGCGCCCGCTACGCGCCGAGATCCCGATCTATCTCGCGGCGCTCGGGCCGAAGAACGTCGCGCTCGCGG
>DASXKE010000078.1:0-4051 GCA_036496985.1 Gaiellaceae bacterium
CTGCTCCGTCACGTTGCCCCGATTGACGAGGCGCAGCTCGAGGAGTCGCCGCGACGCGCCTTGGCGCCGGAGGGTGAGCCCGCCGACGCCGAGTCGGCGGACGAGCTGTCCGCGAACCCGGAGGTCGACGATCACGCCCACACGCAAGCGCACCCGGACGTGCTTCACGCCGAGCGGCCGCGTCGTCAGAAGCACGAGCGCCGGGTGATCTCCTGCCGCGGTTCCTCGCGGAGGAGCGCCGCGAACGTGGAGAATCGCCTTGCCGCCCGCGCGGAGCCTGATCCGCTTGGGCCGTAACCGGAGCCAACCGGCCGCTCCGTGGGCAGAGCGAACCTGCGGCTTGCCATGCAGCGACCGTCCGAACCCTGCGCGCGAGACGTCGACGAGAAGCGGCCGCGGTCCGGGGTTCCGGACGGTGATCGCCGCCGCCGACGTGCCGCGAAGCGTCATGTGCAGGGGACTCGCACTGAGGCCGATCCCGCGGCCGGCCGCGGCACCCGGGATGGATGCCGCGACCGAACCGAGGATCAGCGCGACGAGCGCTCGCCTCACTTGCCGATCACCGTGAAGGTCAGCGTCGCCGTGTAGTGCCCGGCCGGGACAACCGGCAGCGGGGAGACGAACCCGACGCTCGTCGCAACGGTGTCGCCTCCGTCGGCGCTCGGCGCGCTCGTTCCGGCGAGGGACAGGTCGGCCGCGGGCGCGATCGGCACCGCAGCGAGGCTGCCGCTTCCGACTCCGATGCCGAGCGGCAGATCCTGCGGCGAGAAAGCCGTGCGGTGAACGCCGAGCGTGTAGCCGCTCGGATCGTTGCTCGTGACCGTGACGTGCTCCGGCAGCGAGCTCGGAGTCGTTCCCGGAACTGCGTCGGCAAAGCTCAGCGTCGGGTGGTCGAGCGAGATCGAGAGCAGCGGCTGGACGTCGACGTCGACTCCTGCCGATCCGCCGGTGCCCCCCGACGGCGGCGTCGCCGAGCACGCGCTCGCTGCCGTGGACGAGTTCTTGGGGGTGGGGAAGCGGTCGAGAAGTCGGCCGCGTTGTCGTCCGTGTCCGTGCAACCGCCGCCGGCACGCACAATCGCGTTCGTCGCGCTGCCGGCGGGCGCGTCGTCGCTCCCCTCGAAGTCAGTCGCGCTGCCGTAGCCGACGAGGTCCTGGACGCTCGAGACGGCCGAGCAGCTTCCGGCGGATGAGCCGCACGAGAGAGCCGTCGCGTTGTTGACGACCGCGACCTTGCCGCCGGTGACAGCCAGATTCGCGGTGCCGGTCGCGTCGGGCGTGGGGAGCGCAGCTCCGTTTGTTCCGCCGGAGGCGAGCTTGACGAGATACCGCCCCCCGGCCGGGATCGAGCCGCTGAGGGCGGTCGACTGCCACGACGTGCTCGAGGCAGATGCGTACTGGAGCGTCCAGCCGTCGATCGCGACGCTGCTTGCGCCGCGGTTGAAGAGCTCGACGTAGTCGTTGGAGTACGCGGCGCTGCTGTTGCCGCCCGCGGCGAAGACCTCGCCGACGACGATGCTGCCCGAGCCGCTCGCCCGCGCCGACACAGCGGCGAGCGGCAAGGCGAGAGCTGTGAGCAGGACGAGCAGGTAGATGCGCTTCATGGAGCCTCCGATCCGGGGGACGAGATGACGGCTCCTTGCTATCGCCCGCCGGAAGCGGCCGACAGTGTCCTTTACGCACTCGGCACGAACTTGGCGCACACTTCCCCGAGCGGCTCCGTCGAGCCGACGCCGCTGCGCGAACGACGCAAGCGCCCGGTCGACGGCTAGATTCAGCTCAATGGACGCATTGGAGCGGGCTGGCAAGGTCGCAGCTTCCTGGGAGGAGCGTGTGCGCGCCGACCTGCCCGACGACGTCGACATCTTCGACGCCCACACGCACCTGGGCACCGACATCGACGGGATGCTCGGGCACTACGAAGAGCTGATCGGGACGATGGACCGCTACGGCATCTCGCGCGCCAACATGTTCTGTCTCGACGAGCCCGACCGGCATCCGAGTTTCCGTGCGGGCAACGACCGGACACTCGAGTTCGCGGCCCGCTCGGAAGGCCGACTCGTCCCGTTCGTGCGGCTCGCACTGGACGAGGGGCCGATCGAGGAGGCGAGGCGCTGCCTCGACCTGGGCGCACGCGGGATCAAGCTCCATCCGCGCGCGCAGAAGTTCCTGCTCAACGACGAGAGGCTCGCTCCCGTCTTCGCGCTTGCCGCCGAGCGCGGCGTCCCGATCCTCATCCATGCCGGACGTGGCCTGCCTCCGATCGCGGAAGGGCTCGAGCGCCAGGTCGACGCGCACCCAGGCGCGCAGCTGATCCTCGCGCACGCCGGAATCGCCGACCTCGCAAATCTCGCCTACCGCTTCTCGGGCAAGCGCGGCGTCTTCTTCGACACGTCGGTCTGGAGCGCGATCGACTTGCTCGGACTGCTGCGGCTCGTGCCGCCCGAGCAGATCGTCTACGCCTCGGACTACCCGTACGGCCAGCAGCCCGGTTCGCTGCTGCTCTCGTCGCGGGTCGCGCGCGCCGCGGGCTTCGACGACCGCCAGTTGCGGGACATGTTCGCGGGCAACGCGAACCGGATCGCCGACGGCGAGGAGCCGCTGGAACCGTCCCAGCCGCAGGGCTCCGACATCCTCGAGCAGCCGCTCGCCCAGGCGCGCATCCACCAGTACGTCTCGATGGCGATGCCTCTCCTCTTCGTCCGGCAGCAGTCCGACGCCTTCGGCGCGCTCGGGCTCGCACTCAACGCGACCGAGGAGCCGAACGGGAACCACCAGGAGGAGCTCGGCCAGATACGCGAGCTGCTCGAGGCGGCACGCGATCTGTGGCGGACGCTGCCCGAGGCCGAGGACGACACCGAGGTGCGCCTCATCGCGCGCACCGCCGTCCGCCTGATTCAGATTGCCGACACCGTGGCAGTGACCTCCTCATGAGCGAGCTGCGCCTGACCGTGAACGGCGGCGAGCACGTCCTCGACGCGCCGGTCGGAACCAGCCTGGCGCACGTCCTGCGCGAGGACCTCGGGCTGACCGGGACGAAGATCGCCTGCAACGAGGGACATTGCGGCGCCTGCACCGTTCAGGTCGACGGGGTGCCGCGTCTCTCGTGCATCACGCTCGCCCACGCGGTCGAGGGCGAGGTGACGACGATCGAGGGACTGCGCGAGCACCCGCTCGTCGACGCCTTCGTCCGGGCCGACGCCGTCCAGTGCGGCTACTGCACTCCGGGCCAGGTCGTGTCTGCGGCGGCGCTCGTCGCGGCGAACCCGCAACCGACGCGCGAGGAGATCAGGCACGCGATGGCCGGGAACATCTGCCGTTGCGGCACCTATCCCAAGATCGAGGAGGCGATTCTCAGTTGGCAAGACTGATCCGCACCGAGAAAGAGGTCGAGGGACGCTTCGAGGAGGTGTGGATCGTCGTCGAGGAGGATCCGCTCGAGCAGTGGCCCGCGGGGCCGCTCACGACGGTCGGGCGTCCGGCGCCGCGCAAGGACGGCCACGAGCGCGTTCGCGGGGAGGCGCGCTACACCGCAGACCTGAAGCTGCCCGGGATGCTCCACGCTGCGGTTCTCCGCTCGCCGCGCGCGCACGCCAGAGTGCAGCGGATCGATCTCGCCGCGGCACTCGCGCTCCCGGGCGTGCGGGCGGCGATCGGGCCGGGCGATGCGCACGGGCTCGAGGAGGAGCCGGGATTCGCGGGTGCGGCAGTCGCCGCGATCGCGGCTGACACCCTCGACCAGGCGCGCGCCGCCCTCGACGCGATCGAGATCGAGTGGGAGGACCTCGAGGTCGTGCTCGATCCGGACGACGCCGTCAAGCGCGAGCTCTTCACCGCCGAGCCGCGGCACTACGAGCGGGGAGACGTCGAGAAGGCGCTCGCCGCCGCCGACGTCGTGGTCGAGGGGACGTACCGCACGCAGACAGTCCTCCACAACTCGATGGAGACGCACCAGGCGATGTGCGAGTGGCAGGGCGACACGCTCCACGTCTACATCTCGACCCAGTTCATCTGGGGAGTCCGCCAGTCGGTCGCCGAGACGCTCGGGCTGC
>DASXKE010000079.1:0-3491 GCA_036496985.1 Gaiellaceae bacterium
TCCGTTCCGAAGTACTGCCGCGCCACGGCGCGGGAGGCTAGCGCTTCGAGAACTGCGGCGCTTTGCGCGCCTTGTGCAGGCCGGCCTTCTTGCGCTCGACCTGGCGTGCGTCGCGCGTGAGGAAGCCCTCGCGCTTGAGCGGAATGCGCAGCTCCGGATTCGCCTCGACGAGAGCGCGCGCGATGCCGTGCCGGACGGCTCCCGCCTGTCCCGTGAGGCCGCCGCCGTGCACCCGGACGCGGAGGTCGTACTGGCCCTCGACTCCGGCTACCTTCAGGGGCGAGACGGCGATCGTCTGCCACACCGAGCGCGGGAAGTACTCCTCGAGCGTGCGGCCGTTGACCCACGTCGAACCGTCGCCGGGCCGGAGGATGACACGCGCGACGGAGGTCTTGCGCTTGCCGGTGCCGCGATATTGGGCGACCAGGCTCACTGCGCAGACTCCAGCGGCTTCGGGTTCTGCGCCTCGTGCGGATGCTTGGGACCGGCGTAGATCTTCAGCTTCGTGATCTGCTGCCGCGCGAGCCGGTTCTTGGGGAGCATCCCCTTGACGGCGACGCGGAGCACCTCGGTCGGCCGGCGCTCGAGCTGCTCGCGCAGCGTGCGGCTGCGCAGGCCGCCGGGATAGCCCGAGTGGCGGTAGTACCGCTTCTGGTCGAGCTTGTTGCCCGTTACCTGGATCTTCTCGGCGTTGACGACGATCACGAAGTCACCGGTGTCGACATGCGGGGTGAACTGCGGCTTGCGCTTGCCGCGGAGCGTGTCGGCGATCTGGGTCGCGAGACGGCCGAGCGTCTTCCCCTCGGCGTCGACGAGATACCACTCGCGCGTGATCTCTCCCGGCTTGGCGCTGTAGGTCTTCATAGAAAGCGGCGGACAGGAGCCTGCCGGCGGCCGATTGTAGCGAAAGCCTGGCTCAATCCCTGCTCGAATGCCGCCGCTCCGCCGTGCGAGGGATGACGGACGTACGGGGCATCGAGCGCGGCGGCCGCGAGCCGTCCGACGCCAATCGCCACGCGTCCTCGGATCAGCTCATCCAAGAACGGCTCGGAGGCTCTGACCTCGGCTCGCGTCGGCCTACGGTTCGAGCTCTCGCTGCCGGGATGCGTCGGCACGACGTTCCAGAGCAGCACCTCGTCCTCGACGCCGAGCGCGGCGAGCACTCGGTGGACGATCGTCGCGCTCGCCTCGGCGGGTCCGGCGCCGGTGAGCTGGCGCTCGGACGTGAAGGGAATCCCGCTGACGCGTGCGCCGCGGTAGCCGGCGGCCTCGCCGACGAGCACCACCCCGGCCTCGTGACGACTCTTGAGATAGAAGCGGAGCCGGTCGCGCAAGAGCGGCGACGCGCTGTACTGGTTGTACGTCTCGCCGATTCGGGCGCGGGCGAGGCGGTCTACGAAGTCCAACTGTTCCAGTGCACCAACTCGTCGAGCGTGCGGCGGCGCTGCGTAGCGCGGCTCGTCTTCGAGCTCCAGCCGGGATCCGGAAGCGGGTAGCCGATGGTGATGCCGGCGACGAGCGTGAAGTCTTCCGGGACTCGCAAGAGTTCGCGCAGCTTCCTCTCGTCATCGCCGAAGATTCCGTAGACGGCTGCCGCGAGATCCTCTTCGATCGCGGCCAACAGGACGAGCATCATGGCGGCACCGGCGTCGACGTGCCAGAACGGCACGGGCCACTCGATCTCGTCGCCGTCCTCGAGCTTGTCGGTCTTCTGGTAGCGCTCGTGGTAGTCGTCCTCGCGAGTCATCACGAAGACCTGGGCGGCGGCGGTCTCCATCCACGGCTCGACGCCCTCGAGCGGATCGTCGTTTAACAGCGCCGCGATCCGCGCGAGGAGGTCGGGGTCGTCGACGATGAGGAGTCGCTGTCCCTGGGAGAACCCCCCACTCGGTGCGCGCCGAACGGTCGCGGCGATTCGTTCGAGCGTGTCTCGTGCCACCGGCTCGCCGCTGTAATGGCGAACCATGCGGCGCTGCTTGAGCAGGTCGTACAACGAGCCCATCGTGGGCTCCTACGCTACTCCCACTCGATCGTCGCGGGCGGCTTCGAGGTCACGTCGAGCACCACGCGGTTGACGCCGGGGATCTCGTTCACGATGCGGGCCGAGATCGTCTCGACGAGGTCGTACGGGAGCCGCGCCCAGTCGGCCATCATCGCGTCGTCGCTCGTCACCGCGCGGATCACGATCGGGTAGCCGTACGTGCGCTCGTCGCCCTGGACGCCGACCGACCGCACCGCCGGCAGGACGGCGAACGACTGCCACAGCTCTCCGTAGAGACCGGCGCGCCGCACCTCCTCCTGCAGCACCGCGTCGGCCTGGCGCAGGATCTCGAGCCGCTCCTGGGTGACGGCCCCGATGATCCGGATCGCGAGACCGGGGCCTGGGAACGGCTGGCGCCAGACCATCCGCTCGGGCATCCCGAGCTCCTCCCCCACGCGTCGTACCTCGTCCTTGAACAGGAGCCGCAGCGGCTCGACGAGACGCATCTTCATGTCTGCCGGCAGGCCGCCGACGTTGTGGTGCGACTTGATCGTCGCCGCGACGCCCTCGGTGCCGCCCGACTCGATCACGTCCGAATAGAGCGTGCCTTGCACGAGCCAGCGCACATCACCGAGCTTGCGGGCCTCCTCCTCGAAGACGCGGATGAACTCGCGGCCGATGATCTTGCGCTTGTCCTCGGGCTCCTCGACGCCGTCGAGCAGCTCGAGGAACCGCTCCTGCGCCTGCACGTGGACGAGCGGCACGTGGAAGTGCTCGCCGAACGTCTCGACGACCTGCTCGGCCTCGTCCTGGCGCAGCAGTCCGTGGTCGACGAAGACGCACGTCAGCTGCTCGCCGACCGCCTTGTGCACGAGGAGCGCGGCGACGGCGGAGTCGACACCGCCCGACAGCGCGCAGAGGACGCGCTCGCGCCCGACCTGGGCTCGGATCCGCGCGACCTGCTCCTCGATCACCGCGGCCGGCGTCCAGCTGGGCGGCGCCTCGGCGGCGCGATAGAGGAAGTTCTTCAGGACGTCCATGCCGTGAGGCGTGTGCACGACCTCCGGGTGGAACTGGACGCCGTAAAGGCCGCGCTCGGGCGCTTCGAAGGCGGCGACCGGCGTCGCGGGCGAGCTGGCGACGACCCGGGCTCCCTCGGGAGCGGCGACGACGGTGTCGCGGTGGGACATCCAGACGGTCTGCTCTGGCGGCGTGTCCGCGAGCAGCTCCGACTCGGTCACCTCCATCGACGTGCGGCCGAACTCCGAGACGCCGGTGCGATCGACGCGGCCACCGAGCTCGAGCGCCATCAGCTGGGCGCCGTAACAGATGCCGAGCGTCGGCACGCCAAGGTCGAACAGCGCCGGATCGACGCGCGGAGCGTCGTCGGAGTACACGGACGCCGGCCCGCCGCTGAGCACGAGCGCGTACGGGTTCCGGGCGCGTACGGCCTCGGGCGTGATCGTGTGGCCGACGAGCTCGGAGTAGACGCGGCACTCGCGCACGCGCC
>DASXKE010000080.1:0-9369 GCA_036496985.1 Gaiellaceae bacterium
TGGAACCTGATCCGCTGGGTCAGCCCGCGCGCGATCAAGGAGACGTTCGTGCCGCCGCGCGACTACCGCTACCCGTTCCTCGACTCCGACTCCGAGTAGCTAGGCGCGCCCAGCCCCGCTGCCAGTTTTGTGCAGCTGGGCGTAGACGCTGCGCGCGACCTTGGCCGGAACGCCCGGGACGCCTTCGAGCTCCTCCGGAGACGCCGCGACCATCGCGTCGACCGAGCCGAAATGGTTGAGGAGCGCACGCCGCCGAGCCGGCCCCACGCCTTCGAGCTCGTCGAACAACGACGAGAAGCCGCGCGACTCGCGACGCTGCCGGTGGAAGCCGACGGCGAAGCGGTGCGCCTCGTCGCGGAGCCGCTGGAGGAGCTGGAGCCCCGGGTCGTGCCGCGACAGGACGACCGGCCGCGCCCGGCCCGGCACGAACACCTCCTCCTCGCGCTTCGCGAGCGCGATCACGGCTACGCGCGGCAGGTCGAAGGCGTGCATCGAGGCGAGCGCCGCGGCGAGCTGGCCCTTGCCGCCGTCGACCACGACAAGATTGGGAGTCGCCGCGAACGACTCGTCGTACTCGTCCGAGGTCACTCCCTTTGCCAGCCGGGCGAAGCGCCGCGTGATCATCTCTCCCATCGCGGCGAAGTCGTCCATCCCCTCCTGACCGCGGATGGCGAACTTGCGGTAGTGCGCCTTCTTCGGCAGGGCGTCCTGGAAGACGACCATCGAGCCGACGTTGTCCTGGCCCATAGCGGTCGAGATGTCGAAGCACTCGATGCGCAGCGGGAGCGCCTCGAGGTTGAGCGTCTCGCGCAGCTGCTCGAGCGCCTCGACGCGCCGGAGCCGGCGCTGTTCGCCCTGCGCAAGGTCGCTCGTCAGCACGTGGAGCGCGTTCTCGTCGGCGAGCCGCTGCAGGCGCCGCTTCTCGCCGCGCTCGGCGGTGCGGATCTCGACCCGTGCGCCGCGCCTCTCCGAGAGGAACTCGGCGAGCGCCGTCAGGTCGCCGGCAGCGCCCGGGACGACGATCTGCGGCGGCACGCTCGGCGCGCTGCCGTAGTACTCGAGCCCGAACGACTCGAGGATCGTCGTCACATCCTGGCCGCCGACGTTCTCGAGGTGGAACGAGTGGCGGTCGACCATCTTGCCGCCCCGCAGCGGGAAGATCTGGACGACGGCACGGTCCGCCTCGGCCGCGAAGCCGATCACGTCGACCGTCCCGACCGACTGCCGCTCAACCGCCTGCCGCTCGACGAGATGCTGGACGGCGAAGAGCCGGTTGCGATAGCGCGCCGCGTCTTCGAAGCGCTCGTCGGCGGCCGCGTCCTGCATCCGCCGCTCCAGCTCGCGCTGGATCGGCTTCACGTCACCGGAGAGGAACTCGATCACGCCGTCGACGATGCCGCGGTAGTCCTCCTGCGACACGTAGCCCACGCACGGAGCCAGGCAGCGATCGATGTGGTAGTCGAGGCACGGGATTCCGCTGTGCCGCCCGGGTTTCGGCCCCTCACACGGCCGGTAGCGGAAGACGCGGTTGAGAACATCGAGCGTCTCACGCACCTTCTTCGCGTTCGCGTACGGGCCGAAGTACCAGACGCCGGGCCGGTGCCGCTCGCGGGTGAACATCACGCGCGGGTAGTCGTCCTCGACCGTGACTGCGATGTACGGGAACGACTTGTCGTCGCGCAGCCGGACGTTGAACGGCGGCCGGTGCCGCTTGACGAGGTTCTGCTCGAGATGGAGCGCCTCGACTTCGCTGCCGGTCACGATCACCTCGATGTCCGCGACCCGCTCCGGCAGGCTGCGGATCTGCGCCCGCCCGTCGGTCGTCTTCTGGAAGTAGGACCGAACGCGCGGCCGCAGCGACTTCGCCTTGCCGACGTAGAGGACATCACCGTTTGCGTCGCGGAACAGGTACACGCCCGGCCTCGCCGGGAGCGACTTGAGCTGGTTTTCGACGCGGGCAGCCACGACCGCCACCGTAGCCGTGTGCCTTCTGGCTAGACGGCTGCTGCGGTCACCGGCTCGGGAACCGCCTCGACGACGAGCCGGCCGTCCTGATAGACGCGCTCGATCCGCCCCGGGAGGTCGGCAAACTCGAACGGGTCGCCTGCGACGACGACCAGGTCGGCTCGCTTTCCCGGCTCGATCGTGCCGAGCTCGCGGCTCAGGCCCATCAGCTCGGCCGCGCTCTTGGTCGTTGCCACGAGCACGTCCTCGGGGGTCATGCCGCCGTCCGCCATCAGCTGCAACTCCTCGAGGTTCGTGCCGTGCGGGACGACACCCGCGTCGGTGCCCATCGCGATCTTGACGCCGGCCGCGGCTGCGCGCCGGAACGAATCCTGATGCGTCTCGACCACCTCCGCCGCCTTCACGAGCACGTTCTCGGGAATGGGCGCGCCTGCCTCGGCCGCCCGCGCAACGCCGAGCGGCGCGACGAGCGTCGGCACGAGATACGCCCCGTGCTCGAGCATCAGCTCGATGGCCTCGTCGTCGAGGTAGATGCCGTGCTCGATCGAGCGCACGCCGGCGCGAACGGCGTTCTTGATCCCGACGGTCGACTGGGCGTGCGACATCACCTCGAGCCCGAACGCGCGCGCCTCGGTGACCATGACCTCGATCTCCTCGAGCGAGAAGCCGGGCTGGTCGGGTGAGTCGCGCGGCGAGAGGACACCGCCGGACGTGGCGATCTTGATCACGTCGGCGCCGTTGCGGATGAGCTCGCGCACCTTGCGGCGAGCCTCGTCGACGCCGTCGACGATCGCGGACGGCATGCCTGGGTAGTCGGGGAAGAGCTCGGTCGTGCCGCCCGACGGCATCCAGCCGTCGCCGTGGCCGCCCGTCTGGCTGAGCATCGTCAGCGAGATCTGAAGCCGCGGCCCGCGCACGATCCCCTCCTCGAGCGCCTGCTTGATGCCAAGGTCTGCGCCGCCCGCGTCGCGCACCGTCGTGATGCCGACCCGGATCGTCGCGTCGAGGTTCTTGATCGCGTCGTAGAAGCGGTACGAGAACGGTGTCTGCAGATGGCGCCAGATGTCGACGTGGCCGAACACCACGTGGACGTGGGTGTCGAAGAGGCCGGGTAGGAGCGTCGAGCCGGTGACGTCGACCTGCTCGTCGCCGTCCAGCCCGGGGCCAACCTCGTCGATGCGTCCGTCCACCACCGCGACGTCGCCGTCCGCGACAGCGGCGCCGGTTCCGTCGAACACGCGTCCGCCGCTGAATACCGTCCTCACCTGGGCTCCTCTCGCTCGCTCGTACAGGAGAGAAGAGCCTATCGCCGTGGCTAGCATGCGACTCGTGGAGGGCCAATACGTCGCGTACACGTTCTACCGCGTCGATCCCGCCTGGCGGCGCGAGCCCGACCGCGCCGACCACAAGGAGCGGTTCGCCGAGGTCGTGGACTCGTTCGCGGAGCGCTTCGACCACCTGCGCGCCTACACGCTCACCGGAACCCGCGGCGACTGCGACTTCTTCCTCTGGAAGATCACCGAGCGGTACGAGCTGCTCGAGGAGCTCGGCGCGGCGCTGAACGGGACGGACCTGGCCGGCTGGCTCGAGACGCCGTACTCGTACCTCGCCACGACGAAGGCCTCGCAGTACACGAGCGCCCGCAAGGCGCGGAAGATCACGCCACACGGCCTCCCCTATCTCGTCGTCTATCCCTTCGTGAAGGTGCGGCCCTGGTACGCGCTGACCGAGGAGGAGCGGCAGCGGGCGATGGAGGAGCACATCCGGATCGGGCGCGAGGAGTTCCCCGGGATCAAGAACCACACGACGTACTCGTTCGGGATCGACGACCAGGAGTTCATGACCGCGTTCGAGTGCGAGGAGCCGGCCGACTTCATGCATCTCATGCTCCGCCTCCGCGACAGCGAGGCGTCCCGGTACACCGAGCGCGACACGCCGATCTTCGTCGGCCGCTACGTGGCGGTACGCGAGGCGCTCGCAGCGCTCGACGGCGCTTCCGCGCGCGTCGAGGCCTAGTCGTCACACGTACGTGTGCTGGTCGCGCCAGGTGCGCCACATGGCGAAACCGCACAGCGCGAGCACCGCGACGAAGGCGAGAATCTCGTAGCCGACGGCGCCGCCGTACCAGTAGACGCCGACGTCTACCACGGCCACCACCGCCGCGCCGTAGAAGACCCACCGGGCGCGCTGCGACCACATCGAGATCCCCTCTCGACGCTCGCGCCAGACGAGGAAGATGAAGTACGCGATCGCGAGGATGAAGGCGACGCGAGCGATCACGGAGAGCGCGACCAGTGTCTGCTCGAGCTGGAGCACGACGATCACGCCGGCGATCGCGGCGAGGATCAGGATGCCGCGGACGAAGGGGTTGAGGCGGAACGAGAACCTGCTCATGTAGCGGTCATGTACGCCCGCACCGCGAGCGCTCCTGCCACCAAGGTAGCGCCGGCGAACCACGCGAGACGCCCGCGCCGGTCGGCCGGCGCGTACATCCACGGAGCGAGCACCGCGAGCAACGAGAGCGTCCCGTACAGGTAGTGGAGGTGGTCGGCGGCCCGGTGATGACTCGAGAGGAGCAGTAGCCCGAGCCCGACCTGCGCGACGAGAAGCGTCTGGGCAAGCGCGAACAGGTGGGTCAGGAAGCCGCGGGGCTCGCGATGGCGGTAGTAGGCCCAGGCTCCGGTCGCCGCCGCCCCGAACGTCGCAGCGAGGACCGCGAAGGCGACGGCATGGTGGACGCCGACCATGGCGCGGCCCAGCCTAGCCGCGCCGCCCAGCGAGGTCGGACGCTCGTGCTAGTCGGAGTCGGCTTCTCCGGGATCGGGAGCCGGTGCCGGCGGCGTCCCCTCGTCGGGCGGCGGGTACGGCTCGGGCACTCGCGCCGGCTCGGGCGGATCGCCTTCGTCCGGAGGCGGATACGGAGCACTCGGTTCGTTGGGAGTGACCATCAGCGTGTCCTGTACCGGGAGCCGCGCTTTCCGAATCCTCTCGTCGGCTCCGGCCAGGCGTTGCGCGAGCTCGTCCTCGGCCCGTTTCGTACTTTGCTCGAGCTCGACGAGCCGTTCTCGCGCCTCGCGTTCGGCGTTCTGGTCACCATCCCAGACCGCTTTGCCGAGGGCCTGAAAAGCAGGCTTCCGCTGGGCCGCAAGGGCATCGAGGTGCGACCTGGTGCGCCAGCGGAAGACTGACGAGTCGAGTCGCGTTCGCCACACCTCAGCGGCCGTAGCCGCTTGCGAGCGGCCGTCGGCCGCCAGGCGCGAGGAGTGCTGCATCCACAGGTCGGCGCTGCGGCGGGTTGCCTCCGCGAGGGCGGCGAGCATGACGACGGCAACGACCAGGAGCACGATCCCCCACGCCCAGTGACCGGTCGCGAAGAGGCCGATCGCGGCGCCGAATGCCGCGAAACCGAGGCAAAGAAGGATGAAGCGCGCCGGCATTCCGAGCCAGCGCTGCTCCACGGTCTCGTGGACGACGGGACCGGGCGCGGTCTCGAGAGGCGGCGACTCGCTCACCGGGGCGCCGCAGGCGGCGCAGAACCGCGCACCAGGCGGGAGGTCCTCGCCGCACTTACGGCACGCGTTGTCCTCGATCGGTGAGGCGCTCATGCTCCGGCTGTTCCCGTTGTTCGAGTGCGCGTAACGCCTCGGCAGCCCGCCTGCGGAGCGGCCCGAGCTGCGCGCGGTAGTCGTCGTCGGAGATCTTGCCCGTGCGGTGGTCGAACTCCAGCTCCTTCAGGGCAGCCAGAGCGCGGTCCCGCTCCTCGGCCAGCGCAAGCCGCTGCCGAGCCTCGGGCGAGAGCTCGTCGAGCCGGTCGCTCGCGGGCGACGGATCGCGGAGGAACGGCCGCGCGACGAAGATGACGATGGCGACCGCGAGCATCGCCGCGATCGCGAGCGCCAGGCCCATCAGCGCACCCTAGATCCCCGCTGGAGCTGCGCCCGCCGCGTAGCGCGCTGCAAGCCGGCGCTGCTCGACGGCATCCGGCCACATCGCGATCAACGCGCCTGCGACGAAGAGGAAGCCGGCGGCCCAGATGAGGTTGATCAGCGGTTTCACGAGCACCTTGAGGTCGATCTCGTTCGTCCCCCTTGGACCGGGCTGCGCGGTCGTGAACACGTCGCCGAGCGAGCGCGGGTCGTGGTAGATCGAGGCGACGTTTGCCGGGCCCTCGATGTTGTAGTCGTTGATCCCAGGCGCGAGCCGGAAGTGCTCGCCGTGCCCGGACACGGCCAGAAGCCCGCGGAAGCCCGTGTAGTTCGGGCCGCGTATGCCCGTGCTGCCCTGGTACGTGAGCGTGTACCCGGCGACCTCGATCGACTGGCCTGGCCGAAGGAGCCGCTCCCGCTGGGTCTGGTACGCGCTCGAGCCCGCGATGCCGATCGCGAGCAGGAGAATTGCGGCATGGACGATGTAACCGCCATAGCGTCGCCGGTTGCGTCCGATCAGACGGAAGATCCCGCCGGCCGCGGCCCGTCCGCGCACGAACTCGAGCACGATCGACGCGGCGACGAAGGCCGCGAACGTGTACGCGAGCAGGCCCGGCCACGAGCTGCCGAAGCCCAGAGCAAGCAGCACGAGACCGGTCACGACGGCCGCGATGAACGGGATCAGGAACGTCTTCCCGAGCGAACGCAGCGAGGCCCGCCGCCACGCAACGAGCGGCCCGATGCCCATCAGCAACAGCAGCGGTAACCCGAACGTGTGCAGGAAGAAGTCGTAGTACGGCTTCGAGACCGAGCGCGTGTCGCCGCGCACCGCTTCGCTGAGGATCGGGTAGAGGACGCCCCAGAGGATCGTCAGGCAGAGCGCGACGAGCAGCAGGTTGTTGTAGAGGAACGTCGCCTCGCGCGAGACGAGCGACTCGAGCTTCGTCTTCGTCCGCAGCAGCGGCAGGCGCCAGCGGATCAGCACGACCGACAGGGTGACCATCAGCACGAGGAAGCCGAGGAACCAGCCGCCGATCGAGCTCTTCGAGAAC
Source organism: Gaiellaceae bacterium (assembly GCA_036496985.1). Classification (GTDB taxonomy): domain Bacteria; phylum Actinomycetota; class Thermoleophilia; order Gaiellales; family Gaiellaceae; genus Palsa-739. The sequence goes on from DASXKE010000080.1 coordinate 6,944, forward strand.
GAGTGGATCGAGTCGACGACGCCCGACCGCGTCAGGAACGTGCCGAAGAGCGACAAGTTGAAGGCGAGCGCGACGAGGATCATGTTCCAGACCTTCAGCATCCCGCGCTTCTCCTGGATCATCACCGAGTGGAGGAACGCCGTCGCCGCGAGCCACGGCATGAGCGCGGCGTTCTCGACCGGATCCCACGCGTAGTAGCCACCCCAGCCGATCTCGACGTAGGCCCAGTGGGCGCCGATCAGCTGCCCGACGCCGAGGAATGTCCAGGCGGCGAGCGTCCAGCGCCGCGTCGCCACGATCCAGCGCTCGTCGGTGCGCCCGGAGAGGAGCGCGCCCATCGCGAAGGCGAACGGGACGGTGAGGCCGACGTAGCCGAGATAGAGCAGCGGCGGGTGGGCGAGCATGTAGGGGTTCTGGAGGCTCGGCACCATCCCCTGGCCGTCCGGCGGCGCGGGCTGGACGTTGAACGGGCTCGAGACGAAGCAGAGCATGAAGGCGAAGAAGACGGCGATGAGGCCGAAGACGGGCACCGTCCAGGCGATGAGCTCGCGGGAGCGGCGATTGAGCCAGACGGCGAGCCCGGCATAGCCGGTTAGCACGAGCAGCCAGAGCAGGAGCGATCCTTCCTTCCCTCCCCAGAAGGCCGAGAGCGCGTAGCCGAGCGGCAGCTTGTGGCTCGTGTGCTGCCAGACGTAGTCGAAGGTCATGTCCCGGCGCCCGAGCGCAACGAACAGCACGAGGGCCGCGATCAGCGTCACCGGGAACGACGCGAGCAGAGCGTTCTGGGCCGACAGTGCGAGCCGTCGCTTCCGCTTCCAGGCCGCGTACGAGCCCGCAATCAGCGCGTACGCGACCAGCCCAAACGTGAGGAGGAGTGCTGCGCGCCCGAGCGGGGCCATCAGGTGTTGGAGCTGCTCTTCGCCGGCGTGTACTTCGAGGGGCACTTCGTGATCAGCGAGCCCCGCTTCGCGACGAAGACGCCGTTGCGGAGCGTCCCGTCGACCACGATGTCGCGGCCGGTCTTGAACAGGTCCGGGACGGCCCCGTGGTAGACGACCGGCACGCGCGCGGCCCTGGCGTCGCCGATGTCCTTCAGCTGGAAACGCATGCCGGCCCTCGTGAAGGCGGTATCCGTATTCGGCCGGCCGACGACCTTGCCGACGAGCGTGACGTTGCCCGCCTGGCTGGCGACCGTGCTCGGCGTGACCTGCGCGACGCCGTTGCCGGCGAGTGCCGTGTAGACGACGAAGATGGCCAGGACAGCGGCCACCGAGAGGGCAATTACAAGCCGCGCAGGACTGGATCCCACGCGGGCATCGTAGCCCTCAAACGCCGCGGCGAGCGGCAGTCGGTGCCTAGCTCTTGGGCGTCTTCGCTTCCGGCTTGCGCGCCGGGATCCGGTAGCCGTGCTCGTGGCACAGCGAACCCGGTGCATCCTCGGTGAGCGCGTCGCAATAACCCTTGCCGTACGCGGCTCGCAGGAAGGCGGCGACGACCTCGAGATTCCACTCCGTCACGTCGAGAGTCTCACGCCAGAGGTCGGCGAGGCGGAGGTCGATGTCGAGCTCCAGAAGATCGATCCGTGAGGGGCGCTTTGGCATGCCAAAAACGTAGAAATCGGGTCGGACGGCATAGGCTCCCTCCGATGGGTGAGATCCGGTACGGGCCGAGCGGCCTGCCCGAGGCACCGACGTTCGAGGAGGCATCCGCGGCGCTCGCGGCGGAGGGGTACCGCGCCTGCGAAGTCGGCTTCGTCAGCGGTTGCTGGCTCGACTACGACGCGGCTCCGCTGTTCGGCGAGGCCGCCGCCGCGGCCGACATCGCCCTCTCCGTGCACGCGCCGCTCGCTGCCTTCATGGGTCACGCCGACCGTGGCAAGAAGTTCAAGATGGCGCTCGGCATGCTCGACCACACCGCGGGGCTGGCCAAGGCGTGCGGCGCGCGGCTGATCGTCTTCCATCCCGGCTTCCTGCTCGGGCGAGAGCGAGAGCTGGCGATCGCGGACGTCGTCGACCAGCTCGGCGACCTACGCGAGCGGCTCGAAGCGAAAGACCGGCTCGTCCCGTTCGGCGTCGAGGTGATGGGCCGGGTGCGCGACTTCGGCTCGATCGACGACGTGGTCGCGATCGCGGCGCAGGTCGACTTCGTCCGACCGGTTCTCGACTTCGCGCACATGCACGCCACCAGCGACGGCGCGTTCCTCGAGCCGGACACGTTCGCCGAGGCCCTGGCCGGAGCCGATGCGGTGCTCGAGTCCGATGCGCCGTTCCACATCCACTTCAGCGACATCCAGTACGCGAACCGAAACGAGACGAAGCACCTTCCCTACGGCGAGGGGACGCTGCGCGCCGAGCCGTTGCGCGACGCGCTCGAGAGGTTCAAGCGTCCGGCGACGGTGATCAGCGAGTCGCCCGACACGGCCTCGA
>DASXKE010000081.1:0-2999 GCA_036496985.1 Gaiellaceae bacterium
CCTAATGAAGTCGTCTCCACCGATGCCGGGACCGGCGAAGACTTGCCAAGGCGCCGGAGAGGGCCGCTTCACGAAGCGGTCGAGTTCATCCAGCTCAGAGTCGCTTAGCGGAGCATCGTCCATGCTCGGAGGGTAGGCCACTCGGCTGGGCCAGCGTTCAGGAATGACCCCTGAGCGCCGCGGCTACGAAACATGGGCTCCCGGTCCCTCGACGGAGCACCACGACAGCTTGTCGATGATGGTGCCGCATTGCAACGCGGAGTTTACAATCGCCGGCTAGGGGTCGAGGACGCGTAGGGCTACTTCGACGACGGCTGGGTCGAACTGGCTGCCCGAGGTCTCGGTGAGCCGGCGTACTGCCTCTCGGTGGCTGAGGCGTTGGCGGTAGGGCCGGTCGCTCGTCATCGCGTGGTACGCGTCGCAGACGAAGATGATGCGCGACTCGAGTGGGATGCTTTCCGCGGCTATTCCGTCGGGATAACCGTGGCCGTCCCAGCGCTCGTGGCAGTGGCGGACGATCGGTCGGACCGGCTGGAGCCGATCGATTGGTTCGATGATCCGTTCGCCGAGCTCCGGGTGGGTCTGGACGAGCTTCCGCTCGGCGGCGGTCAACGGGCCGGGCTTCGCGAGCACGTCGCTGGGGATGCCGATCTTGCCGATGTCGTGTAGTAGCGCACCGAGCTCGAGCTGTTTCAGCGCGCGTTCGTCAAGGCCAAGCTCGACGCCGACGCGGAGCGAGAGATCGGTGATCCAGCGTGCGTGGCTGGAGGTGTACTCGTCGTTCGCTTCCAGCGCGTTCGCGAGCGCCTCGATCGTGGAGACGAACGTGCGCTCGAGACTTTCGTAGCTCGAGGCGTTGGCGATTGCGAGTTTCGCCTGCTGGGCGAGCCCGCCGAGCAGCGCGAGCTGACGCTCGCCGAAGTCGTCGCCCACGGCGAGCGCGACGAGGCAGCCCGCCCGGCCGTCTACGCCGAACGGCGCGACCGCGTAACGGGCACCCGGCGTCGTCGCGGCTTCGACGAGCTCTGCATAGTCGTCAGGCCCGATGACGTACGGGTCGCGGTTCAGATCGATCGTCTCAACCGGGAATTTCCACTCTTTCAGCGCCGCCTGCCAGCGCGGGGTATGGCCGTGCTCGGCGCAGAGGCGGAGCCGACCCTCTCGCTCCAGCCAAAACGAGGTCTGCGAGCTACCGAGAATCTCCGCGGAGAGGGCCGTTACCCGCGCGGCGATGTCCTCGAGCTCCACGAGAGTCGCAAGCTCACGGCCGAACTCGAGCAGTGAGGTCGCGCTTTCGGCCTCGCGCCGCGCCGACTCGTACAAACTCGCGTTTTCGACCGCCACCGCTGCGTGGCCGGCGAGCACTTCTACTAGTCGCACGTCGTCTTCGTCGAACTGGTTCAGCCCCAGCTTCGAGACGACGACCACTCCCACCACGCGACTCCCGTAGCGGAGCGGCACCGCGAGGAGCGACTCCTCGATCTGGTCGGTGCCCTCGATCTGCTGGCCGAATTCGCAGTTGGCGGCGTCGTGAACGACGATCGACTCGCCGAGCTCCGCGCAGCGGCCCGTGACTCCTTCGCCGATCCGTTTGCGGAGGATCTCGAGCGAGAGGGAGTCCGTCCCCGAGGTGAGCTCGCCGAGGAAGGCAACCGGGATGAGTTCGTCGCCGTCAGAAACGAAGACACGGCAGTTGTGGTAGTCGACGAGCGACCGCAGCTCGGCGGCGATCGCCTCGCCGATCTCCCGTACGTCGTTCAGCCGGTTGAGCTTCCCGCTGAGGCTCTGGAGCATTTTCAGGTGCGCGATCGAGCGTGCGTCTCTCCCGGGCCCGTCCGGTCTGCTTGTGCTGTCGTCGACGTAGAGGACGACCTGATTCTTCCCCTGCGCCTTCGCCGTCATCATGGCCGCTTCCGCACAGGCGGCGAGCTCGCGAGGGTTCATCGCGTGCTCCGGCCCCACGGCGAGCCCGACCGAGACGGTCATGCGGCCGATCCCCGGGAAGCCGACCGCAGCGAGGTGGGTCTGCACCCGGTCGGCCACACGCACGGCGTTGTCGCCGCCGCAACCCTCCATCACGACCGCGAACTCCTCGCCTCCGAGCCGACAAATGATGTCGTCGGGGCGAACAATCGCGCGCAACGCGTCGGCGAGGAAGCGCAACAACTCATCGCCGACAGCGTGGCCGTGGACGTCGTTGACAAGCTTGAAGTCGTCGATGTCAAGCATCAGCAGCGAGAGCGGTGTGTGCGTCCGGCTCGACTCCTGCAGCGACTGTCGCAGGCGCTCGTAGAAGACGCTGTGGTTGAAGAGGCCGGTGAGCGAGTCGGTGCGAGCCTGGTGCTCGAGGCGAGCCCGGCTCTCGGTGTTGTCGAGCGCAAGCGCCGCGGCGTCGCCGAAGCGCTTCGCGATCTCGAACTCCATCGCGGTGAACCCGACGCCCTCCCCTTCGCGGTACAAATTCAGGACGCCCTTGATCTGGCCGCGCGCGATGAGCGGGACGCAGATGAGGGACTCGGGCTCGAGGGGCGTACCGGGCACCGTGCCAACCCGAGGATCGAGGTGCGCCTGGTTGGAAAGCACGGCCTCTCGATGCCGCGTCGCCCAGCCGGTGATTCCCTGCGCGAAGCTGATCGTCGTGTTCATGATCTCTTCCGCGTACACGTCGCGGACAAGCACCGGCTTGAGCTCCTGGTTCGGCTCGTCGGCTTCGTAGATCGTCAGTGTGTCCAGAGGGATCAGCTCGCCGACGGTGTGAGCGATGCGCTCCAAGAGGGCGTCGAGGTTCTGTTCGGCGAGAACCTCGTGGAAGACGTCGGCAAGCCGCCGATAGGACTCGACGAGCGCCGCCTCGCCGGCCGGCGCATCATCGTCGAGCAGCCGGAGGTTCGGCCGGACTACCACCGATCCCCCAATCGATCGCAGCGTGGATACACGTTGTGACGCTCCCGGATGTGGACCGCAGTGGACGGACGAAGCATCGGTGACAGTTCCCCCGC
>DASXKE010000082.1:0-7482 GCA_036496985.1 Gaiellaceae bacterium
CCGGAAAGCCGCGAACTCGTTGCCGTCCTCGCTCGCACCGACCACGTCCTCGTGCGAGACGGACGCGCCGGAGATCCTCGGGATCGGCGGCTCGGAGTCGACGTCGAAGCACATCCCTCGCGAGCCTACGAAAGGAGGCGCACCCTCTGCGGCGTACCCTGACTGCGGTGGACGACGAGTCCCAGCGCGAAGAGATGAACGCGGCGATCCGCGCCCAGCGGGAGCGGGGAGCGGTTCCGCGCTCGATGCTCCCTCCCGAGGACGAGCTGCCGGCACCGGTCGAGCCGCAGCCCGAACCCGCGCCGCCCAAGCGCAGCCTGCTCGACCGCTTGCTGGGTCGCTGACCCAGCCCGTAACCAGAAACGCCGCGCGACGTTTACCGAACGTCGGATGGGAGACGGCAGCGCGCGCAAAGGAGGGCGACTGTGGTGGTGGCTGAAGATCGCCGTCGCCACCGTCGTCGTGCTCGTGGGCGCCTTCGCAGTCGGCTCCGCAGTCGCAGGGCCGTTCTTCTGGTACCCGTGCAGCCTCAGCGGGCTCGAGGCGCACGGCCCTTCCCAGGCAAGCGTCCTCCTTGCGAGCGACGGTACGCGGCTCGGCATGCTCGGCGCGAGCGGAAACCGGCAGCCCGTCTCGCTGCAGGCAGTGAGCCCGGTGATGCGGAAGGCGATCGTCGACACCGAGGATCGCCGTTTCTACGAGAACGACGGGATCGACTACATCGGGATCATGCGGGCGCTGAAGAGCGACGTCTCGAGCGGCGGGATCACGCAAGGCGCGTCGACGATCGAGCAGCAGCTCGTCCGCAACCTCTATCTCACGCCGCAACAGACACTCGGCCGCAAGCTCACTGAAGCGTGCCTCGCGGTCCAGCTCGACAAGCAGTGGAGCAAGGACCGCATCCTCACGGCGTACCTCAACGACATCTATTTCGGGCAGGAGGCGTACGGCATCGACGCCGCCGCCGAGGCGTATTTCGGCGTGCACGCGAAGGATCTCTCGCTCGACCAGGCGGCTCTCCTCGCAGGCTTGCCGCAGGCTCCGTCGGCCTACGACCCGGTCAACCAACCGCAGGCGGCGACGGCACGTCGTGCGGAGGTCTTACAGGCGATGCTGCAGGCCGGCGACATATCCCACGCGCGCTACAAGCAGGCGGTGCACAGCCCACTCGGCCTGCATCCGCGAGCGGCGCCGGGCCTCGCCGGCCAGACGTACCTGACCGACTACGTCACGAACCAGCTCCTGAACGAGTACGGGCCGGAACTGGTGCGGCGCGGCGGCCTCAAGATCTACACGACGCTCGACGCGAAGATGCAGACGAGAGCGACGAGCTCGATTCTCGGCACGCTCGACCGCAAAGACGACCCGGCCGGCTCGGTCGTCTCGATCGATCCGGCGACCGGCGAGATCCGGGCGATGGCGATCGCACAGAAGGGGAAGCGCATCTCCTACGACCTCCCGGCCGACGGGCACCGCCAGGCGGGCTCGACGTTCAAGATGTTCGTGCTCACGCAGGCCGTCGCGCGGGAGATCAACCCGTACTCGACGCAGTACCTCTCCGCGCCGTTCGTCGGCCCCGACAACTGGCACGTCCACACGTTCGAGAACACGTACTCCGGTCGCATCCCGCTGACGCAGGCGACCCTGCTCTCGGACAACACCGTCTTCGCGCGCCTCACGCTCGACCTCAGGCCGAAGCCGATCGCCGGGCTCGCGCACCAGATGGGAATCCAGTCGAAGCTGAAGCCGGTTCCGTCGATTGTGCTCGGCGTCAACGCGGTGACGCCGCTTGAGCTTGCGAACGCCTACGCCACGCTCGCCGACGGCGGCGTCGCGCACGATCCCACCATCCTGGGCAAGGTCGTCTTCCCCGGCGGCCAAACCGAGCAGGCGTCCAAGCCGAAGGGCACGCGCGTCGTCGACGCGAAGGTCGCCGGCGTGGTCACACGCGTCCTCGAGGCGAACGTGCAAAGCGGCACGGGAACAGCCGCGGCCCTTTCGGGTCGGCCCGCCGCCGGCAAGACGGGGACGACGGACAGCTTCGCCGATGCGTGGTTCGCAGGCTTCGTCCCGCAGCTGACCACCGTCACCTGGGTCGGCTATCCGACGCGCGAACGCCCGATGCGAGGAGTCCACGGGATCGCGGGCGTCACGGGCGGAACGCTTCCCGCCCAGATCTGGCACACCTATATGACAGATGCGCTGCAGGGCCAGCCGGTCAAGCAGTTCGCGACACCTGGAGCTCCGCCGTTCAAGCGGTGGTGCGGGCGCTACCAGTTCGCGCGCACGTGGCGCGACGCGCGCAAGCAGAGCGGCTGCAAGCAGAAGCAGTCGCACAAGAAGCACAAGAACAAGAAGCACAAGAACAAGGCCAAGACCACGACGCAGCAGAAAACAACAACCGCCCGGACGACCACGGCGAAGACGACGACAACGATTCAGGTCCCGACCACGCAGCCCGGAACGACGACCGAGCCGGCGACCACTACCACGCCTCCACCCACGACCACCGAGCCCACGACGACCACCGAGCCCACGACGACGAACTCGACCACGACGAGTGGCCCTCCCTGAGTCACCGCGGAGCCCGGCCGCCCGGGCTCCGCGCGCGGCTACTGGGCTACCTAAGCGGCCTTCTTCTTTCCGAGCATCTTCGACCACCACTCGTCTTCGTCGACGAGGCTGGCATCTACCTTTGGCCCACTCGGCCACCGCGGCATTGCGACGCGCCGCTGCTTCGTGAGCTCCTCGAGCACGATCGCTCTCAGGGTGTGCAACCGCTCGTGCTGAGCCTCGACGTCGCGGGCGAGCTCTCGGCGCTCGACCTCCCGCCGGCCTACGTCGTACTCGACCTCGAGCAGGCTGTGCCCCTGGCTGCGCTCCTCGATGGTGTCTGACATCTGGCGCTCCCTCCTCCACTCGGCGTAACCCCCGACGCCTATTTCTCCTGACTCAATGGTCGTCTCACGGACAGGGGCGGACGATCCCTCGAACCAGCACTTGTACGTCGCGGTCCGCTGCATTCAAGATCGGCGCTTTTTGGGCCGATATAACCGGCGTGAACCGCCTGCGGCAGGCAGAAAGACAGGGATGAGCGCATTCTCTGAAAAAGACCGCGCGCCTCAGCGCCAGCTCGGTGAGCTCATGACCGAGTTCGGCCTCATCAGCGAGGACCAGCTCGCGACGGTCCTCGAGGTTCAGCAGCAGTCGAAGCGGCCTCTCGGTCAGATCATCGTGGAGCTCGGCTTCGCGTCGGGCGCGGCGGTTGCGCATGCGCTGGCGATGCAGAGCGGGGGCGCCCTGAGAACCGAGTACGGCTTCGCCCTCGGCGCCGCGCCGGGTGAGGAGATGGCCGAGAACACGGAAGAGCAGGTCGGGATGCCGAAGCTCCGGCTGGCCGCGTCGGCCGTCGCGCCGCCCGCGCGAGAGTACGCCGAGCCGGCCGACGCCCGGGAGGCGGACAACGGGACCGAGCCGAACGTCGTCGAGAAGCAGCAGGAGCCCACGACGGCCAAGCCTGAGGAGATCGTCGACGAGCAGCCTGTCGAAGCCGTCGGAGACGTGCAGGAGAGCGCAGACACCGCGGCCGGTCCGCACGATGCGCCCCGGATGGACGACAAGACGCCCGAGAGCGGGACGAGTGAGGAGACTCGGCGCCTCGAGGCCCACGTCGCCGAGCTCGCGCAGCTCCAGACCGAGGTCGAGAGCCTCAGAGGTGCTCTCGCCGACGCGCGTAGCGGCTCGGGTGAGGAGGCGCGCCTGTTGGTCGATGTCGAGAAGCTCGAAGGCGCCCTCGCCGAGGCGCAGACCGCGCATGAGCAGACGCTTGCCGAGTTGCGCGACGAGCACAAGAAGGCGGCCGCCGAGATCGAGCGCCTGCAGACGAAAGCTGCCGAGAGGGAGCGGCTGTCCTCCGACGTCGAAAGGCTCGAAGCGTCCCTCGCCGAGACGAAAACGGAGCACGAGCAGAACCTGAGCCGCTTGCAGGAGGAACACGCACTCGCGACTGCCGAGGTCGAGCGCCTGCAGACCGCTCTCGCCGAGAGCGGGAGCGAGCGCGAGCAGGACCTCGTGCGTCTCCAGAAGGAGCGCAGAGCCCTCACGGCCGAGCTCGAGCGGCTGCAGACCGTTCTCACCGAGACCGAAGCCAGGGTTGCAGAGCGCGACCGCGAACTCGCGGCGCGCGAGGAGCAGCAATCCGGCCAGAGCGACGAGCTCACCGCCGAGCAGCAGCGGGTCCAGGAGGAGCTCGACGCGGCCCGCGAGCAGCTCGCGGCTCTCCGCCCGGCGGCCGAGCAGCGCGACGCGCTCCGCGCCGAGGTCGACCAGCTCGAGGCCGCACTCGCCGACACGCAGGCTGCCGCCGGCTCCGAGCAGCAGCGGCTGCAAAGCGACGTCACCCGGCTCGAAAACACGATCGCCGAAGTGCGGGCCTCGCACGAACAGGCACTCGACCAGCTCCGCAGCCAACACCACGCGACCCACAACGAGCACGATGACCTGCAGACGGCACTCACCGAGGCGCGAGCGGCGGCCGCACACGAGCGGGAACGACACGCCGGCGAACGCGACGAGCTTCGCACCGAGATCCAGCACCTCCAGGCCACGCTCGCCGAAACGCAGACCGCCGCCACCGACGTGCAGGAGCGCCTGCTTGGCGAGCTCGCCCAACTCGAGATCGCTCTCGCCGAGGCCAAGGGCTCGCAGGAGCAACAGCTCGTCCAGCTGCGCACAACGTACGAACACGTCTTGGAGGAGCGCGACGCACTGCGCACCGAGGTCGAGCACTTCCGGTCCACGCTCGCCGAGACCGAGAACGCCGCGACCGCCGAGCAGCAGCGCCTGCAAAGCGACGTCACGCGGCTCGAGGACGCGATCGCCGAAGCAGCGGCCTCACACGAACAGGAACTCGACCGGCTGCGCAGCGAACACGACGCCGCCGTACGCGACCAGCACCACAACCTGCAGACGGCGCTCGCCGACGCAACCGACGAGCGCGACCGTCTCCACGGCGAGGTGAAGCAGCTCGAGGAGACGATCGCCGAGCTGCGTGCGACGCAGGACCAGGCTCGCACGGAGCGCGACGATCTGCAGGCGGCGCTCGAGGAGGCACAGGCCGCGGTCGACGAGCAGCAGCGCACGCTGACCGAGGAGCGTGACCAGCACGTGATCGAGCTGGGGGAGCTCGTCACCGAGCGCGATCGGATCCGGAAGGAGCTCGGCGAGTCGCTCGAGCACTCCGCTTCCGCCCTCACTTCCACCACCGAGGAGCGGGACGCACTGCGCGCCGAAGTCGAGCACCTGACCTCCGCGCTGGCCGAGTCCGAGGCCGCCGCCGCCACCGAACAGGACCGCCTGCGAAGCAACGTCACCCAGCTCGAGAACACGCTCGCCGAAGCACACGCTTCCTACCAACATGCACTCGACGAGCACGACGGCCTGCAGACGGCAGTTGCCGAAGCGCAGACGGCACTCGCCGAGGCCGAGGAAGAGCGCGATCGCATCCGGCAGGAGCTCGAGGAGTCGCTCGAGCGCTCCGCTTCCGCCCTCTCCTCTACCACCGAGGAGCGCGACGCGCTGCGCGCCGAGATCCAGCAAGTCCAGACGGCACTCGCCGAGACACAGGCCGCCGCCGGCACCGAGCAGGAGCGCCTCCAAGGCGAGGTGACCCGGCTCGAGAACACGATCGTGGAGACGCAGGCTTTCCACGAGCGCGCACTCAGCGAGGCGTGCGAGGAGCGTGACGGCCTGAAGACGGCGCTCGCCGAGGCACAGATCTCTCTCGCAGAACAGGAGCGCGAGCTGGCCGAGCAGCAGGAAAGACACGACGGTGACCGCGAGCAACTCGCCGCAGAGCGCGACCGGATCCAGCAGGAGTGCGACCGCCTGCAGGCGGCGCTTGCCGAGGCACAGGCGGCGACCGTCGCGCAGGAGTGCAGCCTGGCCGAGGAGCGGGAACGCCACGGCGACGAGCTGGGCGAGCTCGTCAGGGAGCGCGATCGCATCCGGCACGAGCTCGGCGAGTCGCTCGAGAGCCTCGCCGCTGCGCTCGCCGCCGCCGCCAAGGAGCGCGACGGGCTGCGGGCCGAGGTCGGGCAGCTGGAGAAGACCCTCGGCGTCGTTCGGGAAAGCTCCGAGGCCGAGCTGCAAAAGGTCACCGCCGAGCGCGACGAGGTCGCGGCCCAGATCGCAGAAGCACGCGAGCTTCTGCGCGTCGCCGAGACCGTCCGCGAGTCACAGATCGCACTCGAGAGCGAGCGCGATCGCCTGATCGCCAAGCTCGAGCGCGTCGAGGCCGTCGCCACCGCGGCCCAGGCCGAAGTCGAGGAGCACGCCAGGCTTCTCGCCGAGGAACAGGATCGCCACCTTGCCGAGCGCGAAGTGCTCGCTGCCCGGCAGACAGAGCTCGAAGAGGAGCTCGGCTCCGTCGTCGAGCAGCTTGCCGCCGCCTCTGCCGCAGCCGAGTCCCGCGAGACGGAGCTCCAGCTGGGTTCGCAGAAGCTGGCCGAGGCGCTCGAGGCAGTGCGAAGCGCGACGAGCGGCCTCGTGTCCGGCAGCGAGCTCCCGCCCGTCCTGCCGACCGACGACGCACAGCCACAGAACGAGCGCGTCGAGCCCGCGAGCGAGATCACGGCGGATGAACCCGTCGCGGAGCCGGCCGCCGCCGCAACCGACTCCAGCGACTACTCGCTGTTCGTCCCTGGGCCGAACGGCTACGAGCTTGTCCCCCGGTCGGGAGTGCCGCCGCAGGCAGGCGACATCGTCGAACTCGCAGTCGGCGACGACGAGGAGCCCGCCCGGTTCGAAGTCCTGCGCAGCAGCCGCACTCTCCCGGCCGGCGACATCTGCGTCTACCTCGCGCCGGTCTGAGGGACGGCGTCTAAAGAACCCGGCGACCGACGCCGATAACTGTGTCTATACGCGAACTGGAGGCCTGAGGTGGACTACTACTTCGAGAGCGATACAACGTTCGACTACGAGCAGCAGATCGAGCCTGGCGATGAGCACAGCGCAGCCGTGGAGGTGGCTCGCGCCTGGGAGCTCCGCTTCCTCGACGATGCGCCGCTCATGATCGACAGCGAGACCGCTGCGCGCGTCGGAGGCAACGAGCTTGCGCGCATCGGCGCGGCTCCCGTTCTGTGCGACGACGGCGTCGCTCGCGTCGTCATCGCCGAAGCCACGCCCGAGCGCTTCGCCGCCGTGCGCGAGCACTTCTCCGGCAACGACGAGATCGGCGTCGTCAAGGCGTCGACGCTCGCCTCCTTGCTCGAGGCGACCTCGGTCTCTGCCGTGTCGTCCGGTAACGAGGCAGACATGACGGCCGCCGCCCCCACCGCACCGATGTGGGGCCGCTCGCTCGAGCGCGTTCTGAGCGCCTTCGACGATGAGGCGACGCGGCTTCACGAGCTCCGGAACCAGCTGCAGCAGGTCGGCGGCGAGATGGCTGCGCGCGAGGCGCGCGTCCAGGAGCTCGAGACCGAG
>DASXKE010000083.1:0-3001 GCA_036496985.1 Gaiellaceae bacterium
CGGCGAGCAGCCGCTCGTAGGCGCCGAGCCGCGCCTTCGCCTTGGCGTGCCGCGCGCGCGGGCTCGACTGCACCCACTCAAGCTCGCGTGCCAGCGTGCGCCGCCGCGTCGCGCTCTGCCGGCTGCTCCTCTCGTCGCCCGACCTGCTGCTGCTCGACGAGCCGACCAACCACCTCGACGCCGAGTCCGTCCTCTGGCTCGAGCGCTTCCTCGCCGACTACAAGGGCACCGTCGTCGCCGTCACCCACGACCGCTACTTCCTCGACAACGTCGCCGGCTGGATCCTCGAGCTCGATCGCGGCCGCGGCATCCCGTTCCAGGGCAATTACTCCTCGTGGCTCGAGCAGAAGCAGGAGCGGCTCGCCGCCGAGGAGAAGACCGAATCGTCGCGCCGACGTACGCTTGCCCGCGAGCTCGAATGGGTGCAGTCGAGCACGCGCGCCCGACACGCGAAGGCGAAAGCCCGCCTCGGCGCATACGAGCGCCTGCTCGCCGAGGAGCAGAACGTCAAGCTCGAGGGCGTCGAGATCCACATCCCGCCCGGGCCGCGGCTCGGCGACGTCGTGATCGAGGCCGACGGCGTGCGCAAGGGCTTCGGCGAGCGCCTCCTCGTCGACGACCTCACGTTCTCGCTCCCGCCCGCCGGCATCGTCGGCGTCGTAGGCCCGAACGGCGCGGGCAAGACGACGCTGTTCCGGATGATCTCCGGCGAGGAGCAGCCCGACGACGGCTCGCTGCGCGTCGGCGACACCGTCGAGCTCGCGTACGTCGACCAGGCGCGCGCCGACCTCGACCCGGCGAACAACGTCTGGAAGGAGATCTCGGGCGGGCACGACACGATCGAGCTCGGCAAGCGCGAGGTGAACTCGCGCCAGTACGTGTCCTGGTTCAACTTCAAGGGCTCGGACCAGCAGAAGCGCGTCTCGGATCTCTCCGGCGGCGAGCGGAACCGCGTGCACCTCGCGAAGCTCTTGCGCTCGGGCGGCAACGTCCTCCTGCTCGACGAGCCGACCAACGACCTCGACGTCGACACGCTGCGCGCGCTCGAGGAGGCCCTGCTCGAGTTCGCCGGCTGCGCCGTCGTAATCACCCACGACCGCTGGTTCCTCGACCGCGTCGCGACGCACATCCTCGCCTTCGAGGGGAACAGCGAGACGATCTGGTTCGAGGGCTCGTGGGGCGAGTACGAGGCCTGGATGAAGGAGACACGCGGCCCCGACGCGCTCGAGCCGCACCGCATCAAGTACAAACCCTTGGTTCGCAGCTGAACTCGATGGTCGGCTTCATCCTCGTCGGAGCAGCGGTGATCTGCACGCCGGGGCCGGATACCGCGCTCACAATCCGGAACACGCTGCTCGCGGGCGGCGGCAACGGGCTTCGCACCGCGCAAGGCGTCGCGGTCGGCCAGGCACTCTGGACGCTCGCAGCGAGCGCGGGGATCGCCGCACTCGTGGCCGCGTCGCAGCCGGTGTTCCTCGCGATCAGGATCGCGGGCGCCGCCTACCTCATCTCGCTCGGCCTGCTGGCGCTCAGAGCGGCAGTGCGTGGTCGCCGGGAAGAGCACCTACCACGCGGCTCTCGGGCCGGCTTTCGCCAGGGACTTCTCAGCAACCTCGCGAACCCGAAGATGGCCGTTTTCTTCACGAGCCTCCTGCCTCAGTTCGGCACGGGCTTCGCCGAATTGCTTGGGCTCGGCCTCGTCTTCGCGTCACTGACGCTGCTCTGGCTCTCCGCGTATGCGTTCACCGTTGCGCGGACGAGCCGCGTGCTCGTTCGCGGGCGCGTGAGACGGGCGATCGATGGACTCAGCGGGCTCGCTCTCGCCGCGCTCGGCATCCGCCTCGCGGTCGAGTCCTGAGCCGTTAGGGCAGCCGCGGCGCCCAGATCATCGAGGCGAGGCCGGCGAGCAGCAGCAGGATGACGGCTCCGGCGACGAAGTCCGCGGTCACCTCGACCTGCTCGTGCGAACGGCCGAGGCTCGCGCCGAGCTTCGCGTACGCGGCCTGCACGTCTCCCGCGGTCTTCGCTCGGAAGAACTCGCCGCCGGTCGTGACCGCGATCGCGCGCAGCGTCTTCGGGTCGGGCGCGAGGCCGTTGCCGAAGCCGCCGGTCGCTCCGCTGCCGCCGAAGAAAAAGCCTCCGTTGGTCTGGCGGCCGCGCAGGGTCGTGTTCCCGGTCGTCCCGAGCGCGACGGTGTAGACCGGGAAGCCCGCGGCCTTCGCCCGTGCCGCACCTTGCAGCGGCTGCAAATCGCCGCGGTTCTGGTGGCCGTCGGAGAGGAAGAGGATCGAGACCGGCGAGTGCGTCGGCGCGGTCGAGCTCTCGGCGGCAAGCGTTCTCGCGCCGCCCAGCGCCTGCTGCCCGCCGGCCGTGCCCGCGACCTGGCGGCCGAGCCTGACCGCGGCCGCGAGCGCATCGCCGATCGCGGTACCGCCGAACGGGTTCACGTCGCCCGCCGAGTCGACGGCGCGCCCGACGAGATCGTGGTCCGTGGTCGGCGGGGTCGCGACGATCGGAGTCCCCGCGAAGAGGACGAGCCCCACGCGCACGTTGCCCGGCACCTTGTCGAGGAAGATGTGGATCGCGCGCTGCGCGGCCGCGAGCCGGGTCGGCTTCACGTCTTCGGCCTGCATCGAGCCCGAGACGTCGAGCACGAGAATCACCGCTCCCTTGTCGCTCGGGCCCAGCCCGGCGACATGCGGCCGCGAGACCGCGAAGCAGAGCGTCGCGAGCGCGAGCGCGAGGAGGATCGGCGCGACGAACCGCAGCCGCGACGGCTTCCCCACCACGCCCGCGAGCACGTCGACGTTCGTGAAGCGCACTGCGTATTGCATCCGGCGCCGGGTCGCGAGCCGCCAGCCGAGCCACGCCAACGGCAGCACCAGCAGCGTCAAGAGAAGCAGTGGCTGGTTGAAGCTCATCCGCCACCCGCGCAGAGGAGATCGAGCTGGACGACGGCGCGCGCGCCCTGAACGTCGGCGTCACCGCGGATCGTGGCCGC
>DASXKE010000084.1:0-3337 GCA_036496985.1 Gaiellaceae bacterium
CGCCGTCAGGGTCCACGCCCGACCACGCGCAAGCCGCCTCGACTTGTGCATGAGCGCTGTGACCCACGCATAAGACGGGATCACGAGGCCTGCGTAAAGGAATGCCTGCCACACCGGCGCCAGGACCATCCAGACGACGAAGCCTGCGACGAGCAGCACGCCCGCGACGAGCCACAGCGCACGGAAACGCGCCGACGGCGCGATCAGAGGGACGACGAGGTCGTCGCCGGTCGCGCTCTGGGCTACTCCCACTCGATCGTCGCGGGCGGCTTCGACGTCACGTCGAGCACCACGCGGTTCACGCCCGGGATCTCGTTCACGATCCGCGCCGAGATCGTCTCGACCAGGTCGTACGGAAGGCGCGCCCAGTCGGCCGTCATCGCGTCGTCGCTCGTGACGGCGCGGATCACGATCGGGTAGCCGTACGTGCGCTCGTCGCCCTGCACCCCGACGGAGCGAACTGCCGGAAGCACCGCGAACGACTGCCATAGCTCGCCGTACAGGCCCGCACGCCGCACCTCCTCCTGCAGCACCGAGTCGGCCTGGCGCAGGATCTCGAGCCGCTCCTCGGTGACTGCGCCGATGATGCGGATCGCGAGGCCCGGGCCGGGAAACGGCTGGCGCCAGACCATCCGCTCGGCCATCCCGAGCTCCTCGCCGACGCGCCGCACCTCGTCCTTGAACAGGAGCCGCAAGGGCTCGACGAGCTTCATCTTCATGTCGTCGGGCAGACCGCCGACGTTGTGGTGCGACTTGATCGTCGCCGCCACCCCTTCGGTGCCGCCCGACTCGATCACGTCGGAGTAGAGCGTTCCCTGCACGAGCCAACGCACATCGCCGAGCCTCCGCGCCTCCTCCTCGAAGACGCGAATGAACTCGCGGCCGATGATCTTGCGCTTGTCCTCCGGCTCCTCGACGCCGTCGAGCAGCTTGAGGAACCGCTGCTGCGCCTGCACGTGGACGAGCGGGACGTGGAAGTGCTCACCGAACGTCTCGACCACCTGTTCGGCCTCGTCCTGGCGCAGTAGCCCGTGGTCGACGAAGACGCACGTCAGCTGCTCCCCCACCGCCTTGTGCACGAGCAGCGCGGCGACGGCCGAGTCCACGCCGCCCGAGAGCGCGCAGAGAACGCGCTCATGGCCGACCTGCGCGCGGATCCGCGCGACCTGCTCCTCGATCACGGCGGCGGGCGTCCAGGTGGGCGGCGCCTCGGCCACGCGATAGAGGAAGTTCTTCAGGACGTCCATCCCGTGCGGCGTATGCACGACCTCGGGGTGGAACTGGACGGCGTAGTGGCCCCGCTCGGGATCCTCGAACGCCGCGACGGGCGTCGCCGGCGAGCTCGCCACCACCCGCGCGCCTTCGGGCGCTGCGACGACCGTGTCCCGGTGCGACATCCAGACGGTCTGCTCGGAGGGCGTATCCGCGAGCAGCCGCGACTCGGTCGCCTCCATCGAGGTGCGCCCGAACTCGGAGACGCCTGTGCGATCGACGCGGCCGCCCAGCTCGAGCGCCATCAGCTGCGCGCCGTAACAGATGCCGAGCGTCGGGATGCCGAGCTCGAACAGCGCGGGATCGACGCGCGGAGCGTCGTCGGAGTAAACGGACGAAGGACCGCCGCTGAGGACGAGCGCGTACGGATTCCGAGCGCGCACCGCCTCGGGCGTGATCTTGTGGCCGACGAGCTCGGAGTAGACGCGGCACTCGCGCACGCGCCTCGCGATCAGCTGCGAGTACTGGCCACCGAGATCGAGAACGAGAACGGGCCGGTCCTCTCGAACTGGCAGAGCAACGACCTGCGCCGCCTCAGCGCCGATAGTTCGGCGCCTCCTTCGTGATCGTGACGTCGTGCGGGTGCGACTCGCGCAGCCCCGCCGCCGTGATCCGGGTGAAGCGGGCGCCCTTCATCTCGTCGATCGTCTCCGCGCCGCAGTAGCCCATCGCCTGGCGCAGTCCGCCGACCAGCTGGTGGACGACGTCCTGCAGCGGGCCCTTGTACCCCGTCCGGCCCTCGATGCCCTCGGGGATGAGCTTCTCGACGTCCTCGACGTCGCCCTGGAAGTAGCGGTCCTTCGAGAAGCCGCGCGCCTTCATCGCGCCGAGCGAGCCCATGCCTCGATACTCCTTGAAGCGCTCGCCCTGGACGAGGATGACGTCGCCCGGCGACTCCTCGACGCCCGCAAGCAGCGAGCCGACCATGACAGTGTCCGCACCGGCGCCGATCGCCTTCGCGATGTCGCCCGACGACGTGAGCCCGCCGTCGGCGATCACGGGTGCGCCCTCTGCAGCTGCCACGCTCGCGACGTCGAACACCGCGCTGACCTGGGGGACGCCGACGCCCGCGACGACACGGGTCGTGCAAATCGAGCCGGGCCCTACGCCGACCTTGAGCGCGTCGGCACCCGCGTCGAGCAGCGCGCGGGCCGCCCCTTCCGTCGCGATGTTCCCGGCCACCACATCGACGGGGACCGCGTCTTTGATCCTCGCCACCATCTCGATCACTCCGCGCGAGTGACCGTGGGCCGTGTCGACCGCGATCACGTCGGCTCCGGCGGCGGCGAGCGCCTGCGCGCGCTCGAGCGCGTCGGGACCGACGCCGACAGCGGCGCCTACGCGCAGCCGTCCCTGCTCGTCCTTCGTCGCCTGCGGGAACTCGATCTTCTTCTGGATGTCCTTGACGGTGATCAGGCCGCACAGTCGGCCATCGGCATCGACCACCGGCAGCTTCTCGATCTTGTTCCGGTGGAGAATCTCCTCGGCCTCTGCCAGCGTCGTCCCCACCGGCGCGGTGACGAGGTTGCGCGACGTCATGAGCGCTGAGACCGGCTGCTTGACGTCGTTCTCGAAGCGGAGGTCGCGGTTCGTGAGGATCCCGACGAGGACGCTGTCGTCGTCGGTGATCGGGACGCCTGAAACCTTGTAGCGGGCCATCAGCTCGAGGGCCGCGCTCACCGGCGCGTCGGGCGGGAGCGTCACCGGCTCGACGATCATCCCCGACTCGGAGCGCTTGACCTTGTCGATCTCGGCGACCTGCGCCTCGATCGAGAGGTTGCGGTGGACGATGCCGAGCCCGCCCTCGCGGGCGAGCGCGATCGCCAGGCGCGCCTCGGTCACGGTGTCCATCGCGGCCGACACGATCGGGATCGCGAGCTCGATCGAAGGTGTCAGTCGCGCACGCGTCGACACGTCGTTCGGCAGGACGTGCGACTCGGCCGGGAGAAGGAGCACGTCGTCGAAGGTGAAGCCTTCGCGACCGAACTTCCGGTCGAGTTCCAGCAGCCGCTGGACGTCATCGGCGCTCAGCTCTGCTGCTGCGTGCTCGGTCAAGAAGGGCAGG
>DASXKE010000085.1:0-14439 GCA_036496985.1 Gaiellaceae bacterium
CAACCCACCGTGCCTGAGCTCGCGACGCTGCTCGAGGACGACCCCCCAATCGATAGGACGTCGACGAACGCGTGGGAGGACGCCGACTTCCTTGCCGCGGTGCGGGCCACCGGGCGGCGCAAGCTGATCATCTGCGCCCTCTGGACGGAGATCTGCATGGCCTTCCCGGCGCTTGACGCGCTCCGCGAGGGCTTCGACGTCTACCCCGTCGTCGATGCGATCGGCGGCACGAGCGAGGAGGCTCATCGCGCAGGCTTGGATCGTGTGACGCAGGCGGGCGCGAAGCCCGTCACGTGGGTCGCGCTCGCGGTCGAGCTCCAGCGCGACTGGGCCCGCGAAGACACGGTCGCCGACGTGATTCAGATCGTGCTCACCGACAGGTTGCTCAAAGCGTGACCGCGGCCGATCGGATTCGCAAGCTCATGCTGGACAACCTCTCCGCCGCGTTCAACGTGCTCCATGCCGAGACCTCAAGCACGGTCACCCTCTCTGGTGACCGCGTCCGGCCAACCAAGGAGAAGCGTGTCAAATAGCGAGCCCAGTTACTTCAGCGCCTACGAGAACTTCGCTCTCGAGCGATCCTCGAGCGGTGTCCTCACCGTTCGGCTCCACACGAACGGCGGACCAGCGGTGTTCACGGGAACGACGCACCACGACTTCCCGCGCCTGATCGAAGAGATCGCCTACGACCAGGACAACACCGTCATGGTCCTGACGGGTACAGGCGATCGCTTCATGACCGAGATCGACGGCCCGAGCCTCGGCGATCTCACCAAGCCGATGACGGCTGACACCCTCTACGTCGAAGGGCGCCGCGGGGTCCAGCGCCTCGTCGACCTCGAAATCCCAATCATCGCCGCTGTGAACGGCCCCGTCTCGGTCCACAGCGAGTACGCGCTCCTCGCCGATGTCGTCGTCGCGAGCGACACGACCGTGTTTTCCGACGTCCCCCACCTTGCATTCGGCATCGCGCCAGGGGACGGCCTCTTCGTCGTCTGGGAGGAGGTCATCGGCCTGAACCGTGCCCGCCACCTCGAGATCACGCAAGGCTCGTTCACTGCGCCACAGGCGCTCGACTGGGGCGCGATCGCCGAAGTCCTCCCTTTGACAGATGTCCTCCCGCGCGCCCAGGCGATTGCCGAAGAAATGACCCAGCGGCCACAACTGACAAACCGCTACATGGCAGTGCTCTTCCGACAGCGCATCAGCCGGCGACTGACCGAAGGCATGGCACTCGGAATGGCGCTCGAGAGTCTCACCGCCGCGAACCTGGCATACACCCAACAGCCCGACGCAGCGTAAGCGATGGAACTACGACAGTCGCCAACCGTTTATGCGGTAGTTACCACGCTGACGTTCAACGACCGATCCGCGGCCGAGGGCGAACTCTCGGGAATCGTCACGCGGGTCTCAGGTATGCCCGGGTTCATCGGAGGATACTGGGTCGCCCTTGGCGCCGATCAAGGGATTTCGGTCATCGCCTTCGACTCGCAGGCAGCGGCGCAAGCACTCGCAACGTTCGCGGAGGACGCGCCCTACGCATCCGTGACCCCGAAGGTAATCCAGGTTGGCGAAGTCCTGGGGCGCGCATAATGCCCGGTTTTAGTGCCCCGCCCTGCGTTGCATACGCTGTGATAGCTGAGGGTTGAGGGAGAGAGAGTGCTGGGATGAGCATCGAAAGCCGACCCCGCAGGCGGTCGCCGCTCGCCGATCCCGTGGCACGGGAGTTTCTGCGCAGCGCGGATCCGGTGCTCGCGAAGCTAATCGACGCGCGGCGCGACTTTCGCCCCCGAGCCTGGATGGACGAGCTCCCTCCGCTCGACGCTTTCGGGACGCTCGTCTTCCAGGTCGCCGGGCAACAACTGTCGGTCGCGTCGACCCGGGCGATCATTCGGCACCTCGAAGAGCGTTTCGGGGGCCACATGCCGTCGGCCGCCGAACTGCTCGCCGCCGATCCGCAGGTCCTGCGCGAGGCTGGCTTCTCGGCTCGCAAGGGCCAGACGCTCCGCGCGCTCGCCGAGCGCTTCGTCGACGGCCGCCTGAGCGACAGGGCGTTGGCACGCATGACCGACGAGGAGGTCGAGACGACCCTTACCGAGGTGTCGGGTATCGGGCTCTGGACCGCGCGCGGGTTCCTGCTCGTTGCGTTCGATCGGCCGGACGTCTTTCTCTCGGGAGATCTCGCACTCCGGAGGGCGATCAAGCGGGCATACGGCTTCGACCATCTGCCGACCGAGGACGAGGTGGCCAAGGTGTCCGATCGCTGGCGTCCGTATCGCAGCCTCGCCGTCAGCTACCTGTTCGCCTCGGAGTACAAGGGCGGAGCGTGATGGGTGTCACAGACCGGGCAGATGTCCTCGAGCCGCTCGACGAGCATGTGGACCACATGCGCGGGGCAGCGGACTTGCCGGTCATCCTCGAGTACGGCGACTACGAGTGCCCCTACTCGCGGCAGGCGTTCCGGGCGATCCAGCAGGTCGAGCGAGAGTTGCCAGGCGGGGTCCGCTTCGCGTTTCGGCACTTCCCACTGACCGAGATCCACCCGCATGCTCTGGCGGCGTCCGCTACGGCGGAGGCGGCGGCACGGCAGGATCGCTTCTGGGAGATGCACGACTTGCTGTACCACTGTCAGAAGGCCCTCGAGGACGACAACCTTCGCTCGTATGCGACCGAGATCGGCCTCGACCTCGATCGGTTCGACGGGGATCGGACCGGCGCCGATGTCCTGGCACGCATCGAGCGCGACGTCGCGAGCGGCGAGGCCACTGGAGTCGTCCGCGGCACGCCGACGCTGTTCATCGACGGCGTCCTCTATCGGGGGGGCTATAGCCCGGCCGAGTTCATCGAGGCGCTTCCACGATGACGCTGCCCGAGTTACACCTCGCGGACTGGCGGCCGACCAAGGACACGCTCCACCTCTACTGCCAGATCGTCGGCAAGGTCCGGCTCGCGACCACGCCGCCGCGCAACCAGTGGTGGAACGTCCCGCTCTACGTCGACGTGCGCGGCCTTACCACCAGGCGGCTGCACCACAACGACACGACCTTCCAGATCGACTTCGACTTCGTCGACCACTCCCTGAACGTACGTACCAGTGACGGCCGTACTCGGGCGTTCGAGCTCGCCGGCGGCGTGCCCGTCGCGGACTTTGACGCGCGGCTTCACGAGGCGCTCAGCGCGCTCGGAGTCGACGTCACGATCAAGGAGCAGCCGTTCGGCCTTCCCATGACGACGCCGTTCACCGACGATCGGGAGCACGCCTCCTGGGACCGCGGCGCGATCGAGCGCTTCGGCCGCATCCTCGATTGGTCCGACGAGGTTTTCGAGGAGTTCAGCGGCTGGTTCAGCGGCAAGACGAGCCCCGTCCATCTCTTCTGGCACAGCTTCGATCTCGCCGTCACGCGCTTTTCAGGGCGGCCGGCGCCGGCAATCGAGGCCGATGCCGTCACCCGAGAGGCGTACTCGGAAGAGGTCATCTCGTTCGGCTTCTGGGCGGGCGACGACAACCTCCCAGACGCCGCCTACTACTCCTACACGGCGCCCGAGCCGGATGGCCTGCGCGACCAGCCGCTGCCCGTAGGCGACTGGGTCGAGTCCTCCAACGGATCGCTCGCCATCCTCCCCTACGACCTCGTCCGTACGGCACGCGACCCGCGGGGAACGCTGCTCGCGTTCTTGCAAGGCGCCTACGAGGCGGGCGCAAAGCTTGCAGGCTGGGAGACGACCGGCTTCGAATCGAGGTGGTGTCCGCCCCCGAAGCAGCTGCACGAGCTTCAGGCAACTGCGGCGTACGAGTTCGGCCGGCCGGCGTACGCGGCCACACGGAAATGACCGAGGAGCTCAAAATCGTCGGCCTCGGGGGCTCGCTGGCCCGAAACTCGCGCAGCCTCGCTGCGCTGCGAGTGGCGGTCGACGGCGCCGCCGAGGCCGGGGCGGCCACAAGTCTCCTCGACCTCCGAGAGCTCGACCTTCCGATGTACAACCCCGACGACGAGCGCGAGCCGCCTGCGTCCGCGGCGACGTTGCTCGAAGCTTGCTACGCAGCCGACGGGATGCTGTGGAGCAGCCCGATGTACCAAGGGACGATCTCCGGCGCGTTCAAGAATGCACTCGACTGGCTGCACGCGCTCGGCTCGCGCGATCCCCCGTTCCTCCACGACGAGGTGATCGGCCTCATCAGCGCAGCCGGGGGCACCCAGGGGCTCCAGGCGATCAACACCATGGAGTTCGCGGTCAGAGCGCTGCGAGGCTGGGCCGTCCCTTACGTGATCCCCGTCGCTTCCGCCTTCCGCGTCTTCGACTCCGAGGGGCGCATCACCGACGAGGCAGTCGAGTTGCAGCTCCGGACGCTGGGAGCCGAGGTCGTGCGCGTAGCCACGCGGTTCGTGGGCCACACGACCGCGCAGCGCGCCAGAGAGTGCGAGGAATCGGCCGAGCGCGTGATCTCCGCAGCGCGTTGAGTTCGTCGGCTGCTGCAGGGGTACCTGGAGCCTCTGCCCGGAGAAGTCCAGTTTGTCGTCGGCATCCGACACGCACGTTTCGAACAGGACGGCGAGGAGCGAAAGCCGCCCGCCCCGCCGCACCTCGACGTTGGCGGGGTGAGCTACGAGCTGGTGCGCCGCTTCTTCAACGGGTTCGGACTCACCGATGAAGACGTCCCGTACACGGATGAAGAAGGCAACGCTAGGCGTCGGAAAACCGCCGAGCCGCATTCTGGTCCCCTCCGCATGGTTGAGCGATGCCGGGGGCGGGACTTGAACCCGCACGGCCCGAGGGCCACCCGATTTTAAGTCGGGCGCGTCTGACCAGTTCCGCCACCCCGGCGCGGTCAGCGTAACGCTCTCCGCCGGGACGGATACCCTGCGCGCCGATGGCGCCGGCCACGCACGACACGATCGTCATCCTCTCCGTCCTCGGCGTCGTCGGCCAGGTGCTGATCGTGATCGGAATCGTGGTGGGACTGCTTGCACTCGCGGGCGTCCGCGGCCCGCTCGACGGTCTCCGCAACCTGGTGTGGGGCTACGAGTTGTGGGGAGCGTTCGTGGTCGCCTCGATCGCGACCGGCGGCAGCCTCTTCTTCTCGCAGATCGCGCACTTCCCACCCTGCGAGTTCTGCTGGTTCCAGCGCGTCCTGATGTACCCCCTCTCGATCCTCACGCTGCTGGTCGCCGTGCGGGCCGACAACCGGGCCGCGCGCTACCTCGTTCCGCTGCCGATCGTCGGCGCGGGCACTGCCGTCTACCACCTCCTGATCGAGAACCACGTGATCAGCGAGCCGGCCGCCTGCCTCGCTTCAGCGCCCGGCGGCTGTGGCGTGAAATGGATCAACGAGTTCGGCTACATGACGATCCCGACCCTCGCGCTCACCGCCTTCTTGCTTCTCATCGGATTCTTGGTCCTGGCGTCCGCCGGGGCGGCCGAACAGGCCGAAGTGCCCGCTACCCTTCCGGCGCATGCCGAGCGGTAAGAGGGCAAGACAG
This sequence comes from Gaiellaceae bacterium, assembly GCA_036496985.1. GTDB lineage: Bacteria > Actinomycetota > Thermoleophilia > Gaiellales > Gaiellaceae > Palsa-739. Next base: position 5,481 of record DASXKE010000085.1, read on the forward strand.
CAACGGGCGGAAGCCGCAGCAGCACTGCGGACGCCGCCTGCCGTGCGCTCGAAGGGCGCCGGCGGAGCGCGGACGCGCCAGGCCTCACCGCGCGCGCTCGCGATTGCGGGCGGCGTCGTGCTCGTCGTGATCATCGCGATCGTGCTCGGAGTCGTCCTTTCGGGTGGGAGCAGCAGTGGCGGCTCCGGAGTCGTCCCGGCCAGCGACATCCACGGCCTCGGTACAACCGGAAGCGCGACCTCGCAGGTTGCGCTCCCGGGCTCGCCCGATGCGAACGCTCTCTTCAAGGGGATTCCGCAGAAGGGGCTCACGCTGGGCAGCCCGACCGCGCCCGTCCACATGGAGATGTTCGTCGACGTGCAGTGTCCGTTCTGCCGCGACTACGAGACCAACGATCTGCCCACGATCGTGACCAAGTACATCAAGGAGGGCAAGGTGCAGCTCACGCTCAGGCCGTGGGCATTCCTCGGCGGCGCCGGCTCGCAGTCGTTCAGCGGCCGCCTCGGTTTGATCGCCGCCTCCTTCCAGAACAAGGGCTTCCAGTACGCGAAGGTCCTCTACGACAACCAGGGCACCGAGGAGACCGGCTGGCTGAACGGCCAGATGATGGCGAACATCGCTGCCAGCGTGAACGGGCTCAACCTGCCGCGGTGGCAGGCGGATACGAACAGCTCTGCTCCGAAGCCGATCGCGAGCCAGGTCGACGCCGACGCCAAGACCCAGAATGTGGTCGGGACCCCGACGGTGTTCGTCGGGCCGAAGGGCGGCAAGCTCCTGCGGGTCGGCTCAGCGGGTACCGAACCGACCCTCGCGCAGACCGAGCAGGCGATCAACGCCGCGCTCGCAAACTCCTAGCGCACACGCCCGCGGCGAAAGTGCGCAAAGAGCGCGCTTTTCCTGCTTGACGTTTCCGGCCTTTCGCCCTTAGGCTCTGCGAGCCGGTTCCAATGGATCTTCGGATTCGTCGGGGCCGGCATTTTCGTGCCGTCCGACGCCGCCTCTAGGGTTCCACGCCCGCATGATCGTCGGACTTCTCATCGGTCTCGTGGTCGGAGCGATCGGCTCCTGGCTGCTCCTCCGCAGCAAGAACGCCGAGCTCTCGGCGAGTTTCCGCGCGCTCGCAGCCGACGCGTTGCAGCGGAACAACGAGTCGTTCCTCGACCTCGCCTCGGGCAAGCTCGAGCTCCTCCAGAACGATGCGACGCACGAGCTCGAGGAGCGCAAGAAAGAGGTCGAGCATCTCGTGGGGCCAATCCGGGAATCCCTCGAGAAGGTCGACGGAAAGCTCCAGCAACTCGAGGTTGCCCGCACCCGCGCCTACTCCGAGCTGAGCGTGCAGGTTCGCCAGCTCGCCGAGTCGCAGAGCCAGCTGCGGAGCGAGACCGGAAACCTCGTCAGCGCCTTGCGCGACCGCCCCAACGTCCGGGGCCGGTGGGGCGAGATCCAGCTGCGGCGGGTCGTCGAGATGGCAGGCATGCTCGAGCACTGCGACTTCGAGACCCAGGCGCACGTCTCGACCGAGGACGGCCGGCTGCGGCCCGACCTGATCGTCAAGCTGCCGGGCTCCAAGACGGTCGTCGTCGATTCGAAGTTCGCGGGCCAGGCGTACCTCGAATCTCTCGGTGCGCGCGACGACGAGGAGCGTGTCGCGAAGCTGCGTGACCACGCGCGCCAGGTGCGGGATCACATCACGAAGCTGTCGGGAAAGAGCTACTGGTCGCAGTTCGCTTCCGCGCCCGAGTTCGTGGTGCTCTTCATCCCGGGTGAGACGTTCCTCAGCGCGGCGCTCGAGCAGGATCCGTCGCTGATCGAGGAGGGCGTGAACCAGCAGGTCATCCTCGCCACGCCGACGACCCTCATCGCGCTGCTCCGCGCCGTCGCGTACGGCTGGCGCCAGGAGACGATCGCCGACTCGGCGCGGACGATCAGCGAGCTCGGCCGCGAGCTGTACGGGCGGCTCGCAACGCTGACCGAGCACTTCGCGAAGGTCGGCCGCGGCCTCGACACCGCGGTGCGCTCATACAACGAGACCGTTGGCTCGCTCGAGACTCGGGTGCTGCCGAGCGCGCGGAAGTTCCGCGACCACGGAATCTCGCCGGCCTCCGAGCTTGCCGAGCTTCCCCTCGTCGAACGAACCGTCCGGCCCGTGACCGCGCCAGAGCTCGTCCCGGGCGACGACTCGGCCGCCGACGCGGCGTAGCTCGCTTCCGCAGTACCTTCCTCATCACTCGAAAGCGCGCGGCCGACGGGAACGTCAATCCGGCCTGAATCGTTTAATACTGCAGATGAGTTTTTCGAGAGAGGAAGACATGAACGACGTACGTGATCTGATCGTGATCGGCGGAGGCCCGGCGGGTTACACCGCGGCTCTCTACGCCGCACGCGCAAACCTGCAGCCGCTCGTGATCGAAGGCTTCAGCTGGGGTGGCCAGCTCATGATCACGAGCGACGTCGAGAACTACCCCGGCTATCCCGACGGGATCATGGGCCCCGAGATGATGTCCGAGTTCCGGCGCCAGGCCGAACGCTTCGGCACCGAGTTCCTCACCGACAACGTGACTCGCGTCGACTTCTCGCAGCGGCCGTTCCGCGTCTGGGTCGATGACGAGGAGTATCAAGCTCGTTCGGTGATCGTCGCCACGGGCGCGAGTGCCCGCTGGCTCGGGATCGAATCCGAAGAGCGCCTCAAGGGCCGCGGCGTCTCCGCCTGCGCCACCTGCGACGGCGCCTTCTTCCGGGACAAGCACATCTTCGTCGTCGGTGGCGGCGACACGGCCTTCGAGGAGGCGCTCTTCCTCACGCGCTTCGGCTACAAGGTGACGCTCGTCCACCGGCGGCCCGAGTTCCGCGCGTCGCAGATCATGATCGAGCGCGCACGCGACAACGAGAAGATCGAGCTCAAGACCCCGTTCGTCGTCGAGGAAGTGCTCGGCGACGACTCGATCAGCGGCCTACGCCTGCAGAACACCGAGACCGGCGAGACCGAAGACGTCGAGGCCGGAGCGCTGTTCATCGCGATCGGACACGACCCGAACACGAAGCTGTTCGTCGACCAGCTCGACCACGACGAGAACGGCTACCTCGTCGCGAAGCCGGGGTCGACCGAGACGAACATCCCGGGCGTGTTCGCTGCAGGCGACGTCCAGGATCACATCTACCGCCAGGCCGTGACGGCTGCGGGCAGCGGGTGTATGGCGGCTCTCGACGCCGAGCGCTTCCTCGCCGCCGAGGAGGGCCACACCGGCACCGCCCTCACGGCGCCGAGGCCCGAGGCCGAGACGACACAGGTCTGACCCCGCCGCGCTCCCCGCTAGCCTGACGCCGTGCCGCACTTCATCTGCCCGAACTGCAAGGAACGGTCGATCGACATCGACCGCAAGGAAGGAATGTTCGACGAGGCAGTCGCCTGTCACCACTGCGGCTTCGGCTTCCTCTTCGAGCTGATGGACGACTACTACCCGGCGCCGACCACCGGCCTGGTGACCTGCGACCAGGAGGGCCGCATCCTCGCCGTCGGGCGCGGAGTCTTCGAGCTCAGCGGATGGAACGAGCAGGAGGTGCTCGGCGCGGACGTCGTCTCCGCTTTCGGGCTCGAGGGCTTCGAGGAGGAAAAGAACCCGGTCAAGCTCTCCCTCGAGTGGGGCGTGCGCCGCCTGAACGAGCAGCTGCAGATGCGGACGCGAAGCGGCCACATGAAGCGCGTGATCGGCGACTTCTTCCCCGCCCTCGACGACGACGGCGGCCTGCTCGTGGCTCTGACGCCCGCGCTCGGCTAGATTGGCGGCCGGCGCCGCGAGGCGCCATGAACTCTCGCTGGGCGGCGACGGCTCTGCCGCCGCTTCCGGCACACGGCGATGGAGCTCGCCACGAACCGCCGCAAAGGCTGATGGCTCCTACGATCGAGAGGAGCCTGAATGCGGACGATCGTGGCCATCGGCATCGCGGGAGCGTTCGGAGCGCTCGCGCGCTATGGACTGGACGGACTGGTCTCCCGACGCTTCACCTCGTCCTCTTTCCCGTGGGGGACGCTCGTCGTCAACGTCAGCGGCGCGTTCGCGCTGGGCCTGCTGATGACGCTCATGACGGAACAGCTCACGACAGCTCCGTGGCTGCGATCGGCGCTCACCATCGGCTTGCTCGGGGCCTACACGACATTCTCGACGCTCTCGTACGAGACGTACCGCCTGCTCGAAGACGGCGCGGTCGGCCTCGCGGCAGCGAACATGCTGGGGAGCATGGCCGCCGGTCTCGTCGCCGTCTACCTCGGAGTCGTCGCCGGGAGGGCGCTATGAAGCTCGAGGGAGAAGGCAAGCTGCTGCGGCTCTACATCGGAGAGTCCGACACCTGGCACGGGAAGCCGCTCTACCAGGCGATCGTCGAGCGCGTGCGCAAAGAGGGATTAGCCGGGGCGACCGTGCTCCGCGGCATCGAGGGGTTCGGCGCCGACTCGCGGCTCCACACGTCGCGCATCCTCCGTCTGTCCGAAGACCTGCCGGTGGTGATCGAGATCGTGGACACGCCGGAGCAGATCGACCGAGTTGTGCCGATTCTCGACGAGATGGTCGGAGAAGGGATGCTCACGCTCGAGCGTGTGCACATCGTCTCGTATCGCTCCAGCGACGACTAACGCACGGCGGCAACAATGGAGGCGTGGACTCGCTTTGCGGAACCCTCCTCGTCGCCTCGCCGGCCCTGATCGACCCGAACTTCCGTCGCGCCGTTGTCCTCGTGACCGAGCACACCGAGGAGGGCGCAGCGGGACTGGTCCTCAATCGCCCATCGCCTCTCGAGGTGGCAGGCGCTGTGCCGCAGCTCGAGCCCGTCGTCGACGACGGCGAGGCCGTCTGGGTCGGTGGGCCAGTGCAGCCGGAGGCGGTGCTCGTGCTGGGCGAGTTCCTCGATCCGGACGACGCCGCGGTGCCGCTCTTCGGCTCGCTCGGCTTTCCCGCGCTGTCGGATCCGGAGGAGATCGTCCCGGCGACGACCAGGCGGCGCGTCTTCGCGGGCTACGCGGGCTGGGCAGAAGGCCAGCTCGAAGCCGAGGTCGAAGACGAGGACTGGATCCTCGAGCCCGCGCGCGCCGACGACGCGTTCACCGACGATCCGGAAGCGCTGTGGCGCGACGTTCTGCGGCGCAAGGGCGGGATCTACGAGCTCGTATCCCGCATGCCCGAGGATCCGCGCGTCAACTGAGACGCCCAAACGCGAATACGTAGGTCAGTCGCGGGAGCGGAAACCGCTCGCCGTGACGCGCGGCGATCGCCTGCACCTTTGCCAGCCGCGAGTCGCGCTCGTCGGCTTCCATCGTCACGAACATGCTCGTCGTCGAGAGGTAGCCGACGAGGGAGTCCGGGCTCGACTCCCAGACCGTCTCGACAACGGTCCGCCCCACCTCGCGGAACCACGGCTCGCCGGGCAGCTCGTCGTTGCGGTACGGCCGGTGGCCCGTGTAACCGATCAGCTCGCCGAGCTCCTGCTGCAGCGGATCGCGCTCGTCCCACCAGTTCCAGAGCAGGGCGAGCCCGCCGCCCGCTCCGATCACGCGGTGTAGCTCGGGCAGTGCCTGGTCGCGGTCGAACCAGTGGAACGCCTGCCCGGCGAACGCCGCGTCGACGCTTTCGCCGGGCAGCGGGATCGACTCCGCCGACCCCTCGTGCGTTTCGGCCTCCGGAACCGCCTCCCTCAGCTGCGCGAGCATCGGAGCTCCGGGCTCGACGGCCACGACGTCGAACCCGAGCGCGACCAGACCGCGAGTCAGCTTCCCCGTTCCCGCGCCCAGGTCGAGGATGCGCGACGCGCCGGGCTCGAGCCCGAGCTCGTCGGCCGCCCAGCGCAGCGCCTCCTCGGGGTACTCGGGACGATGCCGTTCGTACTCGGCGGCGACGGTCTCGAAGCTACGGGAGCGCTCAGACACGGCTCGACGGGCAGAGGTCGCTCACGACGCAATCCTCGCAGCGCGGCCGCCGGGCGTCGCAAACGCGGCGACCGTGCCAGATCAGGAGGTGCGGGAATCGAGCCCAGTCGGCTCGGGGTACGAGCCGAACGAGATCGCGCTCGATCTTGACGGGATCCTCTTGACGCGTCAGCCCGAGCCGCTGCGAGATGCGCCGAACGTGGGTGTCGACCACGATCCCCTGCGCCTCGCCGAGCTCGGAGGACACGACGTTCGCGGTCTTGCGGGCGACGCCCGGCAGGCGAACGAGCTCGTCGAGCTTTCGCGGTACCTCGCCGTCGAAGTCCTCGAGCAGCATGTGCATCGTCCCGCGCAGCGCTTTCGCCTTCTGGCGGTAGAAGCCGGTCGCGAAGATGTCGCGCTCGAGCTCCTCCTGCGGCACCGCGAGGTAGTCCTCGGGCTCGTGGTACTTCTCGAACAGCGTCTGCGTGACGCGATTCACGTTGACGTCCGTCGTCTGCGCCGAAAGCATCACCGAGACGAGCAACTCGAGCGGGCTGCGAAAACGCAGCGCGATCGCTGCGTCGGCGTGGTCGATGGCGAGCCGCTCGATGATCGGCCCGATCCGCTGTTTCTTCGGCCCGACGCGCTTCCGGGCCTCCTGCACGTAACTACGAGGCAACGGCTTCCGGCTGGCGCGACCGCAGGCGAGGCCCCGCGCAGACGAGGTCGAGCGCCGGGCAGCCCGCGCATGCGAAGTCACTCGGGGTCGGCCGGAACTCGCCGGCCTGGATCCGCGCGATCGCGGCGGACAGCTCGGATTCGAGCTCAGGCACGCCGGAGCGAGAGAACACCGCCTCCACAGGCGCGTCGGGCCGCTCGAGGAAGTGGTAGACGACCTCGACCTCCTCGGCCCCGGCGCGGAAGCACGCGAGCGCGTAGACGAGCCGCTGCAGGCGGTAGTCCTGTTCGACGATCTCGTCGGGAGACGCCTCGCCGAGCGCGTTCGTCTTGTAGTCGACGACGAGCGCACGGCCGGCCGCGAGATAGAAGCTGTCGATGAAGCCGTGCACGAGGACGCCGTCGTGCTCGAAGGTGAAGTGGCGCTCCTTCTCGACACCTGCCAGAGCGGCGACGCGGCGCGCGAGCTCGGACTCGCAGTACGCAGTCACGAAGCCGCGGACGATCTCGTCGTCGAGCTCGGGCACGGCGGGTGCTGCGAGATCGATCTGCTCGAGCAGCGAGTGCACCGCGGTGCCGATCTCGACACCCGACCTCGCGCCCGCCTCGCCGTCCACGATCTCGACCGGACGCTCGCTCATGCCGAGCCCGTAGCGGGCGAAGTACTTGTACGAGCACTGCTCGAAGAGCGAGAGCGAGGTGAACGAAAGCCTCCGGACGCGGTGAAGTGGCGGCTCGGGCAGCGCAACGAGCGGTGGCAGCTCGGGCGCCGCGGGTCGCGGCCCGGCGATCGCCTCGAGCTCGGCGAAGAGCGCCAGCTGCCCTTCCTCCTCGGCGAGCTCGGGTTCGGGCTCTGCCGCCGCCGGCTCTTCGGCGTGATGACGGTCGAGCCGGACGAGCAACCGCGCGTCCCCGCGCGCCAGCTCGATCGGCGCGTCACCGGCTTGCGCGAGCTCCTCGTCGGCGTCCAGCCGGTCGAGCACCCACGCGATCGGCGTCGGGGTCTCGCGCGCCGACCCGAGATCGACGGAGCCCGAGACGATCAGCCGCTCCTTCGCCCGTGTCATGGCGACGTAGTAGAGGCGCAGACGCTCGGCCCGCTCGGCCTCCTGTCGCGCTTCTTTCACCGCCTCGTAGTCGAACGCGCCGCGCCGCTTCGCCGTCACCGGATCGGCGACCCGGAAGCCGAAGCGGCCGTCGGGCAGTGCGAGGATCTCGTCGGGCGAGGGCGGCACACGGTCGCGGCCCGCGTCGGCAACGATCACGACCTTGAACTCGAGACCCTTGGCGGCGTGGATGGTGAGCAACCGGACGGCGTCCGCTCCCTCTTCCTCGGCGACGGCCTCGAGCTCGCGCGCGCCGACCGCCTCCTGCTCGGCGACGAAACGGACGAAGCCCTCGACGTCGGGCCCGCGCAGCTCCTCGTACGAGCGCGCCAGGCGCGCGAGCTTGCGCAGGTTCGCGTAGCGCCGGCGGCCGTCCCACCGCGCAAGTACTGCGAGGTCGTAGTCGTGCGCAGCGATGACGTACTCGCACAGCCGCTCGAGTGAGAGCCGCGGCAACGTCTCGACGAGGCGGTCGTATCGCTGGCGGAACGCGCGCATCAGCCGCTCATCCCGCTCACCGAGACCCGGCGGCAGGGAATGCTCGAGCCCGGTGAAGAGCGGACGCCTCGAGGCGACGCGGCGCAGCAGCGCCAGGGCGTCGTTCGAGACCCCGACGAAGGGAGACGCGAGCACGGACGCAAGCGCCGTATCGTCGTAACGGTTCTGCAGCAGCCGGAGGTACATCAGCAGATCGACGACCTGCTGCTGGCCGAAATAGCCCTTGCCGGTCGCGCGATAGGTCGGCAGCCCCGCGCGGCGCAGCTCGTCCTCGTACCACTCCGCGTCGGTGCCCGCGGCGAAAAGGAGGACGATCTCACCCGGCGTCGCCGCGCCGCCGTCCACGAGCTCGCGCACCCGCCGCGCCACCGCACGCGCCTCCCCGCGCCGCCAGTGGACGCCGGTGTCCTTGTAACTCTCCTTGTCGGTGACGAGCAGCTCGACGGGATGGCCGAAGACCGGATCCGGGAAGTCGGCCGCAGCCGCGAGCTGCTGGAACTCCCCGCCGAAGTCGGCGCCGAAGAGCTCGTTGACCGCGGCGAGCACCTCCGGGCGCGAGCGGTAATTGAGCGTGAGCGACAGCGGTCGCTCGGCGGCCTCGCGTCGCTCACGGAAGACCTGTACGTCGGCGTGGCGGAATCCGTAGATCGACTGGAACTCGTCGCCGACGAAGAAGAGCTCCGTCTCGGGAGTTCGGAGCAGATCGACGATCTCGGTCTGGAGGCGGTTCGTGTCCTGGAACTCGTCCACCAAGATCGAACGGAACCGCGCCTGCTCGCGC
>DASXKE010000086.1:0-3909 GCA_036496985.1 Gaiellaceae bacterium
AGGCTCGATCGTAGGAACCGCCCAGTACCTCTCGCCCGAGCAGGCGCGCGGCGGCGAGGTCGACCCGCGCTCGGATCTCTACTCGCTCGGGATCGTCCTCTACGAGCTCCTCACCGGCAAGACGCCGTTCGACGGCGAGACGCCGGTCGAGATCGCGATGAAGCACCTCTCGACGGCTCCGAAGCCGCCGTCCACGCTGCGACCTGACGTCCCGCCCGAGCTCGACATGGTCGTGATGCGAGCGCTCGCCAAGAACCCGGACGACCGGTACCAGAGCGCCGACGAGATGGAGGGAGACCTCGACCGGGTAGCCCGCGGCGCGCGGGTCTCGGCGACCACGGTCGACACGGCAACCCAGGTGCTGCGCCGTCCCGCAACAACCGCGGCGGCGGCTGCGACGGCCGCGACGATGATCGCCCCGGCGCCCTCGGCGGCGGCCGTCCCGCCGGCTGTGGTCGAGGAGGAGGAGTTCGAGGAGCACGGTGAGGCTGACCGGCCGTTGTGGCCGTGGCTCGTCGCCGTCGGCTTCGTCATCGCCGCGATCGTCGCCGGCTTCTTCGTCTGGCACGAGCTGTCGAGCTCGACGCCCCAGGTGGCGATCGGCCTCTACCAGGGCCAGCCACAGGCGCAGGCCGAGCAGCAGATCACCAAGGCCAATCTCCACCCGGTGGTGAAGCACGGCCCGAACACGCGCTTCAAGAAGGGGATCGTCTTCAGTCAGGACCCAACCGCCGGCTCGAAGGTCGACAAGGGCGGGAACGTCACGATCTTCGTCTCGACCGGCCCGCCGAAGGTGAAGGTGCCGACCGTCAAGGGCCAGCAGTGGACGCAGGCGCAGCAGACGCTGCTCAACGCGCATCTAAAGCCGGTGGAGCACTTCGTCCCGGGCAACACGAAGGGCCTCGTGACCGCGACCGACCCGGGCGCCGGCGAGCAGGTGCCGAAGAACTCGACGGTGCGCGTCAACGTGATGGCAGGCCCGGCGCAGGGAACCGTCCCGAACGTCGTTGGCCTGACCGCGGCGCAGGCAACCGACACCCTGCGCACCGCCGGCTTCAACCCGAACCCGAGCTACGTGAACAGCGACGCTCCAAAGGACCAGGTCATCCACCAGGATCCGGCGCCGAGCACCACCGCCAACAAGGGCACGACGGTGAACATCCAGATCTCGAACGGGCCGCCGCAGGTGACCGTCCCGTCCGTCGTCGGTGAGACGGCACAACAGGCGGTCGGCGACCTCGAGGCCCAGGGCTTCGTCGTCAACCAGCAGACCATCGCCGTCAGCGATCCGAGCGAGCAAGGCATCGTCCAGGCACAGAATCCCGACGGTGGGACTTCTGCGACGAAGGGGGCGACGGTGACGATCGAAGTCGGGCAGCACTCGCCGGGACCGCCGCCGGGAACGACGACCACCACGACGACCACGACGACGCCCCCCGGGTGAGCTCGGCTCGGCGTCTCCGCGTGGCCATCCTCGCGGGCGGCCGCTCGAGCGAGCACGAGATCTCTCTGGCCTCCGCGCGATCGGTGGCCGGTGCGTTGGATCGGGGACGGTACGACGTGGCCGAGATCGCCATCGCCCGAGACGGCCGCTGGGCACTCGGAACCGGCAAGACGACAGCCGAGACCCTCCCCGTCCCCTACGACGGCGGCCCCCTCGAAACGCTCGGAGCGGTCGACGTCGTCCTCCCCATCCTGCACGGCCCGTTCGGCGAGGACGGCACGGTGCAGGGACTGCTCGAGCTCGCCGACGTCCCGTATGTCGGTGCCGGCGTGGCGGCTTCCGCGCTCGCGATGGACAAGGACCTGTTCAAGAAGGTCATGCGCGACAGCGGCATCCCTGTCGCGGCGCACCACGCGATCCGGCTCGGCGACGCGATCGAGAACCCGTTCGGTTACCCCGTTTTCGTCAAGCCCGCGCGGCTCGGCTCCTCCGTCGGGATCTCGAAGGTAACCGCCGAGGAGCAGCTCGCCCCCGCCGTGGAGCTCGCCTTCCGGCACGACGAGAAGGTGCTCGTCGAAGAGTTCGTCGCCGGCACTGAGGTCGAGGTCGGCGTGCTCGGCAACCGCATGCCGCCGCCCGTCGCCTCGCTGCCGGGCCAGATCGACACCCTGCAGCACGAGTGGTACGACTACGCGTCGAAGTACGACGAGAACGGGATGGAGCTGCTCGTCCCGCCGCCCGGGCTGCCGCAGGAGACGATCGACCTGCTCCAGCGCCGCGCCGCCGAGGCGTTCGTCGCCTCCGAGTGCGAGGGCCTTGCCCGGGTCGACTTCTTCGTGCGGGAATCAGACGGCGAGGTCATCCTCAACGAGCTCAACACGATGCCGGGCTTCACCGCCACGAGCGTCTGGGCGCGCCTGTTCGAGGCGTCGGGCCTCGGCTACGCGGAGGCGCTCGACCGCCTGATCGAGCTCGCGCTCGAACGGCACGAGCGCCGCTCGCAGCTCGAGTACTAGCTCTTGGCCGTGACTTCGGAGATCTCGGCGCTGTTACCGGGCGGAAGCTCGGTGATCCAGACCACGTAGTACCGCCCGGACTTGCCCTGGAGGTCGAAGGTCGTGCGACTCGTGACGGTCTGCGAAGAAGAGTCGACCGAGAACGGGCCGTTCGGCGAATCGCCGACCCGGATCTCGGCGGTGAAGCCGGGCGTCGGCGTCGTCACGGTCACGTGGGCGAGCTTCACGGAGCTACCCGCGTCGAGGACGAGCCCCAGGCCCGTCAGCAGTCCGCCGAACGCCTGGTCGCCGTACGTCTGCGTCATCCATGAGGTCGACGCGGAGCCGTCCGTTGCCGCCGACGCCGTATCGGCATGCGCATCCGGGTGGCCCGGGGCCGAGTACGCATCGCCGACGCCCGTCAGCTGCACGGACGCGCCGGTCGAACCGGTGCTGCCCCCGGGACCTCCTCCGTGGTGGCTCGATCCGCCGAGCAGGAAAACGGCGGCAAAAGCCGCCCCCGCCACCACGAGAGCGAGCAGCACGTAGAGCACGATCGGCCGCCGGCGGCGCGCGCGACGGCGCGCGGGCGGTCGGGCGGGAGCGCGAACCGGAGGCGTGACCATCGTGAGCGCGGCGTCGTCCTGCGGAGGAGGCGGAACGGCCGCTGTCCCGTCGAGCTCGGCGAGACAGGCACGCAACTCCTTCGCGAAGGCGTCCATGGACGGAAAGCGGCGCGCCGGATCCTTGGCAAGCGCGCGGTCGACCGCGGCCGCGAGCCGCGGCGAGACATCCGACCGGCGCTCGCGCAGGTCCGGCGGAGCCTCGTTGACGTGACGCAACGCGACCGCCACGAAGTTCTCGCCGACGAACGGCACATCGCCGGCCAAGAGCTCCCAGAGCACGACGCCGAGCGAGTAGACATCGGTTGCGGCCGAGACCGGCTTGCCGCTCGCCTGCTCGGGCGCGAGGTACTCGCCCGTTCCGAGCACCGTGCCCGTCTGGGTGACGCCGTGCTCGACATGGAGCGAGCGCGCGATGCCGAAGTCGGTCACCTTCACTTCGCCGTCCTGGTTGAGGAGGACGTTCTGCGGCTTCACGTCCCGATGGACGAGGCCGCGTTGATGGGCGAACGAGAGCCCGTCGGCGATCGCGAGGGCCAGCTCGAGCGCGCGCCGCACCGGCAGTCGGCCGGTGCGCAGCACGAGCTCCTTCAGGTTCTCGCCGTCGACGTGCTCGAAGACGATGTACTGCCGGCCGTCGTCGTCGCCGCGGTCGATGACGGTGACGATGTTCGGGTGCGAGAGCCGCGCGACCGCGCGCGCCTCACGGCGGAAGCGCTCCAGGTACTCCGGATCCTCGGCGTAATGCGAGTGGAGGATCTTGATTGCGACGCGCCGGTCGAGCTGGCGGTCGTGCGCGCGGAAGACGGTCGACATGCCGCCGGTCCCGAGAAGATCCTCGAGCTCG
>DASXKE010000087.1:0-12281 GCA_036496985.1 Gaiellaceae bacterium
CACGCGTGGAGCGCGGGCTCGAGCTGGTCGACCCGCGTGACGTTGAGATCCGACAGCTGCGGGCGCAGGCGGCCGCTGTCGACGACGCGGTAGCCGAGATGACCGTCCTCGAGCGGGACGTGCGGGACGAGCGCGGCACGCACGAGCTCCGGATCGGGATCCGCCCACGGCACGCCGGTGAGGACGCCGACGTGCCCGCGCTCGTGGAAGCCGAAGCGACCCGCGCGGCCCGCGATTTGGGCAATCTCCCACGGCAGGAGGTCGCGCCGCTCCTTGCCGTCGAACTTCGTGGTCTCGGCGAAGAGCAGCGTCTCGCACGGCAGGTTGACGCCATGGCCGAGCACGTCGGTCGCCGCGCACACCTCTGCCTGGCCGGCGATGAAGCGATCGATCTCCTCCCGCCGCGACCCGAGCGGCATCGCGCCGTAGAGACACGCGACACGTCCCGGGTGAAGCTGGTTCAACTCGCCCGCGAGACCGATCACGGCGCGGCGCGAAAAGGCGACGACGACTGTGCCGGGGCCGAGGCCCTTGATGCCGCGGCGGCCGACCCAGTCGAGCGGCGCCTTGCGCTCGAAGAAGCGGAGCTCGGCCTGCGGGAATGCGTGCCGCACGAGCGGCAACGCCTCGACCGCGCCGAGCAGCAGGATGTGGCGGTACTCGCCGCCGAGCAGGAGCCGCGTCCAGGCCGAGCCGCGCTCCTCGTCCTCGGCACACTGCACCTCGTCGAGCACCAGCGTCTCACCGCTCGCCGGCGCCATCTCTGCGGTGCAGCAGACGATCGGCGCGCCGGGATTGACGCGCTCCTCGCCGGTCACGAGGCCCACGCGCTCCTCGCCGATCTCCGCGGCGAGCCGTCGGTGCGCCTCCTGCGCGAGCATCCGCAGCGGCGCCGCATACACACCTTTCCCGGTCTCGACGAGGAAGCGCAGCGCGTCGTGGGTCTTGCCGGAGTTGGTCGGACCGAGGTGCGCGATCACCGTCTCGGGCTCGACGTGCCGCTCGGGCAGCCGCACGGTGAGCTCGGAGATGGGCCGTCGCGCCGTCGCGTATCGCCGCCGATGCCGTTCGCTGCGGCTCGGTCGCTTGTGCCGCTCGTGTCTGCCCCGGGCCACGAGGCGACGGTAGCTAGACCTGGAGGAAGCGGCGGAGCGTGACCGCAGACCCGGTCGCCCCCAGCAGCAGGCCGGCCGCGAGGAGCGCCAACGCGTTCACAGTGAACGAAACCGCGTGCACATCGGAGTTGTTGTTGCCGCCGATGTGCGGCAGGATCGACGGCAGCGCGATCGTCTTGCCGAGCACGAGCAGGATCACGGCCAGTACCGAGCCCACCAGCCCGCAGAGAAGCCCTTCGAGCATGAACGGGCCGCGGATGAACCAGTTCGTCGCGCCGACGAGCTTCATCACCTCGATCTCCCGTCGCCGCGCGAAGATCGACAGCCGGATCGTGTTCGCGATCAGAAGCGTCGAGGCGATCACGAGCAGGACGACGGCGATCAGGAAGACGAGCGAGATGACCTTGGCGATCGTGAGCACGCGCTTCGTGATAGTGCTGCCCCACTGCACTCCGCCCGAATTGCCCAACGCCCCGCTCGTCGCGCACGGTTCGACCCCCGCGAGGTTGGCCCGGCAAAGCTCCTTGCCGATGATCGGCGTGTACTTCGCCTGGACGGGCGTCACCGCCCACGAGTCCGGGAGGGGGTTGGTCGGGACGATGTCCCCTTTGAACAACTCCGGATTGCTCTTCTTCATCTGCGCCTCCGCCTGCGCCTTCGAGACGAAGCTCACGGACTTGACGTGCGGGTTTTGGCGGAGCTGGGCGCCGACGGCCTGTTCCTGCACCGGCGTCGCGCCCGTGTGGCACCCCGGCTGCAAGACGACCGTGGTGCAGAAGTAGACCTTGACCTCGAGCTCTTTCTGGACGTGGTTGCTCCACGAGAGCACCCAGGTGCCGAGTGCGATGAAGAGGCCGAGCAGACACATCCCGATCAGCACCGTCATCGTCGCCGCAAAGGTCGTCGAGAGGTTCATGCGGATCGAGGACCACGCCTCGGAAAACAACAACCGGACCCTGCTCACTGTTTCCGCTCCCGGCACCGGCAAAGCCGGTGCCTACGCTCTTTGATGAGCTCCGTCGAGCCTACGCTCATTCGGAGGTGTATCCCCCACGGCGCTCGTCGCGGGCGAGGCGCCCGTCCTCGAGCGCGATCACGCGCTTGCGCATCTTGTCGACCATCTCGCGGTCGTGGGTAACCATCAGGATCGTCGTGCCGGCGCGGTTGATGCGGTAGAGAAGCTGCATGATCCCGACGCTCGTGTCGGGGTCGAGGTTCCCGGTCGGCTCGTCGCAGACGAGGAGCGGCGGGTGGTTGACGACGGCGCGCGCGATCGAGACGCGCTGCTGCTCGCCGCCCGAGAGCTCGTCGGGGAGCGAGTTCATCTTGCTCGCGAGCCCGACCAGCGTCATCACCTCGGGCACCTTGCGCCGGATCGACGCGCGGCTCTCGCCCTGCACCTTGAGCGCGTAGGCGACGTTCTCGGCCGCCGTCCGGCTCGGCAGGAGCTTGAAGTCCTGGAAGACGCAGCCGATGTTGCGGCGCAGGCGCGGAACGTTGGAGTGCTTGAGCCGGCCGAGGTCGCGGCCGCCCATGATGATCCGGCCGTCGCTCGGTTCGAGCTCCTTCAACAGGAGCCGCACGAGCGTCGTCTTGCCCGAGCCCGACGCGCCGACGATGAAGACGAACTCGCCCTTGTCGATCGCGAAGTTGACCCTGTCCAGCGCGGTGACGTCCGGCTCGTAGACCTTCGTCACGTTCTCGAACACGATCATCGAGCCGGTAGGCGGCCGCTGCTCGGGCGCGGCCTGACCGTTCGTCGACGGCTCTGCCGAAGTCTGGGCCGAAACTGTCGGCTGTTCTATCTGTACGTCAGTCACGTCTACCGGTTACGAGTTGGCACGGGCTGCGGTGCCCGGCGCCGGTGGAGTGCGTGCGAGGAAGTTCCACTCTAGCGCAGCCTCCGGCGCTTTACTGCGGCTCGCCGGCGGTTTGCAGTAGATAGGCGCGAATGAACCCATCCAGGTCACCGTCGAGGACGCCTTGGGTGTTCCCCACTTCGTGGCCTGTGCGTGCGTCCTTGACCTGCTGGTACGGGTGGAGGACGTAGCTGCGGATCGCGTTGCCTCCGAAGCCCATCGAGACGCCGCCGCGCTCACGGGCCAGCTCGGCTTCGCGCTCCTCCTCGGCCTTCTCGGCGAGGCGCGAGCGCAGGATCTTCATCGCCGTGTCCTTGTTCGCCGACTGGCTGCGCTCGTTCTGGACTGCCACCACGATGCCACTCGGCATGTGCGTGATCCGGACAGCCGAGTCGGTCTTGTTCACGTGCTGCCCGCCGGCGCCCGAGGAGCGATAGGTGTCGATCCTGATGTCGTCGTCGACGATCTCGATGTTGCCGGCTTCCTCGAGCAACGGCGCGACGATGACCTGGGCGAAGCTCGTGTGGCGGCGATGCGCCTGGTCGAAGGGGCTGAGACGCACGAGCCGGTGCTTGCCGCGCTCGGCTCGGAGGATCCCGTAGGCGTTCTCGCCCCGAACCGTGAACGTCGCCGACTTGAGCCCGTACTCCTCCCCCGGGCTCGACTCGATCACCTCCGTCTTGAGGCCACGCTGCTCGGCCCAGCGGAGATACATGCGCAACAGGATCTCGGTCCAGTCCTGCGCGTCGGTGCCGCCGGCGTCCGACTGGATCGTGACGACTGCGTCGCCCGAGTCGTATTCGCCCGAGAAGAGCGCGTCTTCCTGGAGCCGGGCGAGCTCGCCGCGGACGTCGCGCAGCATCGGTTCGAGCTCCTCCTCTGGGAACGTGTCCGCGCCCTCGCGCAGGAACTCGACATTCGAGACGAGCTCGTCGTAGCGGCGAAGCTTCTCCTGCGTCCGCTGGTGCTCGGCCGAGAGACGCGCGGCGCGCTGCTGGTCGTTCCAGAAGTCGGGTTGGGCGAGCTCCTGCTCGAGCTCGTCGAGACGGGTCTTCAGCGCAGCGGGGTCAAAGGTAACCACGGACCCAGTCGAGCTGGACCCCGATCTCCTCGAGCTGCTCGTCGAGCGGAACATGTGTCTCGTCAGCCGCCATGGCGCTCCATCCTAGGCGTCTCAGCCGTCCGTCGGCCCGAGGGCGACCTTGAGGTCGAGGATCGGCGTGCCGTCGATCGCCTCGAGAGCGGCGACGTGCACGCTGGCCGGCGGCTCGACGCTGGTGACCGTGACGCGGTGGAGGCCGATCGGATTCGGCCTGTCGGGAGAGCGCGTCGCGAACACTCCTGTCAGATCGCGATTGCGATCGCGGCCCGGGCGAACCTGGAGCACGTCGCGAAGCCCCTCGTGGAACCAGGTGACGAGGACCAGATCCATCCCCGCGCGCACCCCTTCGAGCGCCGGCGCGAATCGCTCCTCGAGCTCGAGAACGGCAGCCGGCGCCCCGTCGCGTGCGCCCCGCGGCGCGTTCTTGCGGCTCTGAAGCGGCGAGCGCACGACGCCGATCGGCTCGAATGAAGGCTGCATCGGAACTCGACGTTACGTTTTCGGCTCGACACGGTCGCGGTATGACTGGCCGTATTGGTCAGAGGTCACTCGGCTGGGCGAGCGTCCTCTCGCCTGACGGTCGCGTCAGCCGCGCGTTACGCGCCGTGGCATTTCTTGAACTTCTTGCCCGAGCCGCACCAGCACGGGTCGTTGCGGCCGAGCTTCTCGTGCTCGCTCGTTCGGACGGTCTGAGCGACGCCGGCTGACGACGGGACGCCTGCTGCGACCGCTTCTCCCCCGCCCGCAACCGCCATCGCGGCGGCTCCGGCAGAGGTCTCGTGCTCGTACTGGAGATTCCCGTTCGTCGTCTGCGATTGCTGCGCAAGCTGCTGCTGCGCGTCGTCCGGTGTGAGCTCGGCGTGGAAGAGATGGAGCACGACCTCGCCGCGGATGATCCGCCCGAGCTCGGTAAACATCATCTCGCCGTCGGCCGTGTACTCGACGAGCGGATCCTTCTGCGCCATCGAGCGCAGATGCACGCCCTCGCGCAGCGCCTCCATGTTCTCGAGGTGCTCGCGCCAGCGCATGTCGACGACCTGCAGGACGATGAATCGCTCGAGGTCGCGCATCAGCTCGGGGCCGAACTCCTCTTCCTTCGCCTCGTACTCGTCGCGCGCGTCGGTCTGGAACTCCTCGATCAGGCTCTCGCGCGAGATCTCGCCGAGGTCCTGCCGCAGCTCGTCGGCCGTGATCTCCGTCTGGTAGAGCTGCGCCATCGCCTGGGTGAGCGCCTCGAGATCCCACTGCTCGCGGTAGTCCTCCTCGGTGAAGACGTTGACCGTGTCCTCGACGACCTCCTCGATCCAGAGCTTGATCTGCTCGGAGAGGTCGTCGCCGTCGAGCACCTGTCGCCGCTGCTCGTAGATCCGCTGGCGGTGCCGGTTGAGGACGTCGTCGTACTTGAGCGTGTTCTTGCGGATGACGAAGTTCTGCTCCTCGACCTTCTTCTGCGCGCCCTCGATCTGCCGGGAGAGGATCTTCGCCTCCATGGGCTGGTCGTCCGGGATCTTGAAGCGCTCCATGATCCCCTTGATCCGGTCGCCGGCGAAGAGACGCACGAGGTCGTCCTCGCCGGAAAGGTAGAAGCGCGTCTCGCCCGGGTCGCCCTGGCGGCCCGAGCGGCCGCGAAGCTGGTTGTCGATGCGCCGCGACTCGTGCCGCTCGGTGCCGAGCACGTAGAGGCCGCCGGCCTCGAGCACGCCTTCGCCGAGCTTGATGTCGACGCCGCGGCCGGCCATGTTCGTCGCGATCGTGACGGCGCCCTTCTGGCCCGCGTCCTTGATGATCTCGGCCTCGCGCGCGTGCTCCTTCGCGTTGAGGACGTTGTGCTTGATCCCCTTGCGCGTGAGCAGTTGGGAGAGGTACTCGGACGTCTCGACGGCGATCGTGCCGACGAGAACCGGCTGACCGCTGTGCGAACGCTCCTCGATGTCGCGCGCGACGGCTGCGAACTTCCCCTCCTTCGTCCTGAAGACCATGTCGTTCTCGTCGTTGCGGGCGACGTCGACGTTGGTGGGGATCTCGACGACGTCGAGGTTGTAGATCTCGACGAACTCCTTCTCCTCGGTCTTGGCGGTACCGGTCATGCCGGCGAGCTTCTCGTAGAGGCGGAAGTAGTTCTGGAGCGTGATCGTGGCGAGCGTCTGGTGCTCCTCCTGGATCTTGACGCCCTCCTTGGCCTCGACCGCTTGATGAAGACCTTCGCTCCAGCGGCGCCCTTCCATGATCCGGCCGGTGAACTCGTCGACGATCTTCACCTCGCCGTCCTGGATCACGTACTCGACGTCGAGGTTGTAGAGCGACTCGGCCTTGAGCGCCTGATAGAGGTGGTTGACGAGCTGCGTGTTCTCGGGCGAGTAGAGGTTCTCGATCCGGAGCGCGCGCTCGACCTTCGTCACGCCTTGCGGCGTCACGCCGACGGTCTTGTGCTTCTCGTCGAACTCGAAGTCGGCGCCGGCGTCCTCGGCCGCTCCCTTGGGATCGCCTGCCGAGGCACGGAACGGGATCAGCTGCTTCGCGATGCGCGCGAAGTCGTAATAGAGCTGGGCGGCGGTCTCAGGCTCGCCGGAGATGATGAGCGGAGTCCTCGCCTCGTCGATCAGGATCGAGTCGACCTCGTCGACGATCCCGTAGGCATGGCCGCGCTGGACGAGCCCGTCGAGCGAGACGGCCATGTTGTCGCGGAGGTAGTCGAAACCGAACTCGGAGTTCGTCCCGTAGGTGATGTCGGCGGCGTACGCGGCCTTGCGCGCCTCGAACGGCATCATCGTCTCGAGGTAGGAGACGGTCATCCCGAGCGACTCGAACACCGTCCGGTTCCACTCGGCGTCGCGCTGGGCGAGGTAGTCGTTGACCGTGATGAGGTGCGCGCCACGGCCTGCGAGGCCGTTGAGATAGAGCGCGAGGCTCGCGACGAACGTCTTGCCTTCGCCGGTCTTCATCTCCGCGATGTCGCCTTCGTGGAGGACGATCCCGCCCATCAGCTGCACGTCGAACATGCGCTGATCCGACGCGCGCTTTCGCGCTTCGCGAACCGCGGCGAACGCCTCGAAGACAAGCTCGTCGAGGGTCTCGCCGTTCTCGAGCCGCTGCCGGAACTCCGCCGTCTTGCCCTGAAGGTCCGCCGCGGACAGCTGCTCGACATCGGGCTCGAGCGAGGTGATGTACGCGGCCTGCTCCTGCAGCCGCTTGAGCCGGCGGCCCTCTCCGACGCGGAGGACCTTCTCGAGGTTGCCGATTTCCACTAGTGCTCCTCCGGTGAATGTTGCCCCGTCACTGGCGCGCGAAAAGCAAGCGCTGCTAGGACGCAGGGAGCGTCGATAGCCAAAGCTATCGGCGCGACCGAGGACGACGCAGCGCGACGCTTTGCAGCCGCCAGGGGCGTGGAGGACATTTGCCGGAGGGGCACTCTTCAAGGGTAGCGACCTAGAGGGCCGACACCTTGACCTCCCAGAAGTCGCCGTCGATGCGCTCGCCCTCGACGCAGTAGTCTGTGCCAGCTTGCTCGCCGAGTCGCGCGAGCTCCGGGATCTCGGCGTCGCTTGGCTCGCCGTCTACGCGCAGCTCCCGGACGCCGTCGTTCTCGCTCAGCTCGACCGTGTCGCCCTCGGCGAGCTCGAACTCGGCGACCTGGATCCGTTTCGCGCCGACGCCCCAGAGGTCGCCGTCCTGCCGCGCTGCGATCGCTCGGTACGGCGGGTCGATCTTCTTCTCGACCGCGTCGGCGAGCGGCGAAAGGTCGGCATCGCCGCTCTGCTCGCTCACGATCACATCGCCGTTCGGGATGGTCGTGAACTTGACCTCGTCGCCCGCGAGGCCGGGCGCGGTGACCGTGACGGCCGCGTCCCAATCCCTCGGCTGAACGCTCGAGCCGTCGGGAATTCCGCGCCGTAGCCGGATCGGCTCCAACGGGTCGAGCGAGGGTGGTGATGGTGGTGATGGTGGCGCAGGATCGCCGAGCACCTGCGCCGGGTCGAGCCCCGCCTCCCGCAGAAGCTGTTCGTTCAGCGTCGCTTGCCGGCGGCGGAAGAGCCCCACTTAGGTCTCGGTGACCTCGGCTGCGCTTGGGTCGGCCGGCTCCGGCTCGGTGAAGTGCTTGCGGCCTCCCACTCGCTTGTCGTGCAGGACCTTGACCTGGCGGACGAGCTTGTCGACGAGTTGGTCGACCGCCGCCTTCATGTCGGTCGCGGTCTCGCGCACGCGCAGCGTGTGCCCTTTGAGGTGAACGGTCGCCTCCGCGACCTGCGACTCGGCGATCGACGGGTTCTTCTCGACCGCGAGCTCGATCTCTACCTCGGTGAGCTCGTGCACGCGGCGGTCGAGCTTCTGGAGCTTCCGCTCGATGTACGTCCGCATCGAGTCGGTGACGTCGAGGTTCTTGCCCTTGACCTGAAGCTGCATCGAGGCCTCCCCTGTCGTTCTCCTGTGACTCGGGTCCAACCCTACTGCGAGCGAACGTAACTATCTCCGACGCAGGGCGCGCGCAAAGGCGATCGCCTCGATGCGGCGCGCTCCCGCAGCGCGCAGGGCGGTCGACGCGGCCGCCGCCGTGGAGCCCGTCGTGTAGACGTCGTCGATCAGCGCGACCCTGCGCGGGGCGGCGCCGGTCGGGCGGAAGGAGCCGCGCACCGAGCGCCGCTCCACCGCCGAGCTGCCGCGCTGGCGTCCGCTTCGCGTGCGCTCGAGCAGGTGGAGGCACGGCAGCTCCCAGAGCACGGCAAGCTCGCGGGCAAGGCGCTCAGCCGGGTTGTGTCCGCGCTCGAGCCGTCGCCTGTGGTCGGCCGGGACGAACACGAGCGCGTCGACGTCGGGCGCCGGCACGCGCTCGGCCACGAGCTGCGCGACCTCGGCCGCGAGGCGCCGCAGCCCGCGCTCCTTCCAGGCGTGGACGAGCCGTCGCGCCGCAGCGTCGTAGCCAACCGCAGCGCGGGCGCTCGCGAACGCGAGTCTGCGGCCGGCGCATTCGCGGCAGCGCTCGACCGGCCATGCCGTCGGAGCGCCGCAGCGCACGCACAGCGGCGGTTCGATCCGCTGCAGTTCCTCGCGGCAGCCTGCGCAGAGCTGTCTCGCGCCGCCACCGCAGACGACGCAACGCTGCGGCAGGAGCAGGTCGAGCACGCCTCCACGCTAGGAGGAGAGGTGTGTCGAGTCGGTGCCGACTCAGTCGAGGCTGTACGACTCGCGCTCGGGCAGGCCGGCGAGCCGGCGCATCCGGTTGTCCGCCTCCAGGAGCTGCGCATGGTTCCCGATGTCGAACCAGCTGCCCGAGAAGCGGTAGCCGTAGACGCTCTCCCGTGCGGCGAGCCAGCCGAGGAAGCTGCCGGCGTTGTCAGGGCTTTGTCCCTCGTCGAGGTAGGTGCGGACGAGCCGCACGTGCTCGGGCGGCAGGGCGTAGATGAGCGTCGAGGCGAGCGTCGACGGCGGGTCGCTCGGCTTCTCGACGAACCGCACGATCCGGTCGTCCGCGTTCGTGTCGGCGATCCCGTAGTGCGTCGCGAGCTCCAGATCGCCGACGTCGTGCAGCGGCACCGCGCTCGCCGGCTGCGGTTTCGCGCGCCACCACTCGACGAAGCCCGGCAACGAGAGCTCGAACAGGTTGTCGCCCGCGAGGATGAGCAGCTCGTCGTCCTCGAGCCCGGCCTGGTCGATCACGAGTCGCAGGTCGCCGACGGCACCCAGCCGGTCGTCGTTCGAGGCCGTTCCGTCGTCGTGGACCGAGATGCCCTGCGGCTCCGCCCAGCGCTCGAAGGCCGGAGCGAACCGGTGATTCGTGACGAGGTGGATCGCGTCCACGTCCTCGACCTCCCGGACGCTGTCGAGCACCCAATCGAGCATCGGCCGCCCTCCGACCGGGAGCAGGTGCTTCGGCACGTCGTCCGTCAACGGCCGCAGCCGGGTCGCATAGCCGGCTGCAAGGATCAGGCAGTTCACGCCAGCGACTCCTCGTACGGGGGCCCGTGCACGCCTGTCTCGGTGACGATCGCCGTGATCAGTGCCGCCGGCGTCACATCGAAGGCGGGATTGCGCGCCGCGAAGCGGCTCGTCAGCTCGGCAGGGTCGCGTTCCTCGATCGGGATCCGCGCGCCGTCGGGCGTGTCGCGGTCGACCGTCGAGGTCGGCGCGACCACATAGAACGGGATCTCGTGGTGGGCGGCGAGCACGGCGAGCGAGTATGTCCCGATCTTGTTGGCCGTGTCTCCGTTGGCGGCGATCCGGTCCGCGCCGGTGACGACCAGGTCGACATCGCCACGAGCCATGAACGAGGCGGCCGCCGAGTCGGCGATGACGACATGCGGGATCTCGGCCCGCTCGAGCTCCCACGCGGTGAGTCGCGCGCCCTGGAGGAGCGGCCTGGTCTCGTCGACGAGGACGCGTTCGAGCAGTCCGCGCTCGGCTGCGGCGCGGAGCGCTCCGACCGCGGAGCCGTAGCCGCCGGTCGCGAGGCCACCGGCGTTGCAGTGGGTCAGCGCGCGAGTTCCGGGCTCGAAGAGCTTCGACGCATGCGCGGCCATCCGGCGACAGCGCTCGACCTCCTCTTCGTGGAGCGCGCGCGCCCGTTCGGGCGTCGGCTCGTCGCGCAGCTGTGCAAGCGCCCACGGAAGGTTGACCGCGGTCGGCCGCGACCCGGCGAGCACCCGCTCCGCCTCGGTGAGGTCGTCTCCCTGAAGGGCTGCGAGGGCCATCCCGTACGCGGCCGTGACTCCGATCGCCGGCGCGCCGCGCACGACCATGGTGCGGATCGCCTCCGCAACCTCCACCGCCGTCGAGCAGCGAACCTCCGCGACCTCGTCCGGCAACCGTCGCTGGTCGAGGAGGACGACCGCCGGGCCGTCCTCCTCCAACCGAACGATCTGCTCCGGGTCTAGGTCCCCTCGTCCCACGAGGCGAGGTAGTTCGCCTGCTCCTCGGTGAGCGTGTCGATCTCGACGCCCATCGTCGCGAGCTTGAGGCGGGCGATCTCGTGGTCGATCTCGGCCGGCACCGGATAGACCTTGCGATCGAGCTCGCTCGCGTGCTGAGCCGCGTACTCGAGCGCGAGGGCCTGGTTCGCGAAGGACATGTCCATCACGAGCGCCGGGTGCCCCTCGGCAGCCGAGAGGTTGACGAGGCGGCCGTCCGCGATGAGATACAGGCGCCGGCCGTCGGCGAGCGTGAACTCCTCGACGAACTCGCGCGCCTTCCTCGTCTCGACCGCCATGTCGCGCAGTGCCGGGATCTCGATCTCGACGTTGAAATGGCCCGTGTTGGCGAGGATCGCGCCGTCCTTCATCCGTTCCATGTGTTCGCGCGCGACCACATGCTTGTCGCCGGTCGCCGTGCAGAAGAGATCGCCGATCTCCGCCGCCCGCTCGAGCGGCAGCACCTCGAACCCGTCCATCGTCGCCTCGAGCGCCTTCATCGGATCGACCTCGGTGACGATCACGTGCGCGCCCATCCCCCGCGCCCGCGACGCGACGCCGCGTCCGACCCAGCCGTAGCCGCAGACGACGAACCGCTTGCCGGCGATGAGGACGTTCGTCGCGCGGATGATCCCGTCGAGCGTCGACTGGCCGGTTCCGTAGCGGTTGTCGAACAAGTGCTTCGTCAGCGCCTCGTTGACGGCGATGATCGGGAAGCCGAGCTTGCCCTCCGCCTCGAGCGCCTTGAGCCGGATCACGCCGGTCGTCGTCTCCTCTGTGCCGGCGATGATCTCGCCGAGCAGCTCCCGCCGCGCCGAATGGAGGACGCCGATCACGTCGGCGCCGTCGTCCATCGTGAAGTGCGGCTTGTGGTCGACGGCCGCCTCGATGTGGGAGTAGTACGTGTCGTTGTCCTCGCCCTTGATGGCGAAGACGGACACGTCGTACTCGGCCACGAGTGCTGCCGCGACGTCGTCCTGCGTCGAGAGCGGATTCGAGGCGCAGAGCACGACGTCGGCTCCCCCCGCCTGCAGCGTCCGCATCAGGTTCGCGGTCTCTGTGGTCACGTGGAGGCACGCGGAGATGCGATGCCCGGCGAGCGGCTGCTCGCGCTCGAACCGTTCCCGAATCGCGGCGAGTACCGGCATCTGCCGGTCGGCCCACTCGATCCGCCGCTTGCCCTCCTCCGCAAGGGCGAGGTCTTTCACGTCGTAGCGCTGTGTTGCTGCCATCTATTCCTTTCGTTATGCGGCAAGTAGTCGTTCGTGCTTGCGTTGCTCCCACTCGACCCAGGCGAGCTCGTCCT
>DASXKE010000088.1:0-10860 GCA_036496985.1 Gaiellaceae bacterium
CGCTCAAGCGCGAGGGCTTCCTCACGCGCGACGCACGCCAGGTCGAGCGCAAGAAGGCCGGCCTGCACAAGGCGCGCAAAGCGCCGCAGTTCTCGAAGCGCTAGCCTCCCGCGCCGTGGCGCGGCAGTACTTCGGAACGGACGGCGTCCGCGGTGTCGTCGGAGAGACGATCACCGTCGACCTCGTCGAGCGGCTCGGCAAGGCGGCTGCTCTGTGGTCCGACTCGGGACGCGTCTTCGTCGGACGCGACACGCGCGCCAGCGGCCTGGAGCTGGAGGACGCATTCGCGCGCGGCGTCGCATCTGCGGGAGGCACCGCCGTTCTCGCCGGCGTCTTGCCGACACCCGCGGTCGCGCTCCTGCGCCTCGATCTCGCGGCGGTCGTCTCGGCCTCGCACAACCCGCCCGAGTACAACGGCGTCAAGTTCTTCGACCGTGAGGGCCGCAAGCTGACCGACGAGGCCGAGGAGGAGATCGAGGCGCTGCTCGACGCGCCCGCACCCGGCGGCGGAGAGATCGACCGGGTCGAGGTTGCGGCGGACAGCTACCTCGAGCACGTGCTGGAGCGCTTCGGCACCGATCTGAGCGGGCTGCGAATCGCAGTGGACTGCGCGAACGGTGCCTACGCGGGTCTCGCGCCGCAGGCGTTCAGGCAGCTCGGTGCAGACGTCATTGCGATCGGCGACGAGCCCGACGGGACGAACATCAACGTCGGCTGCGGCGCGACCGATCTCGGCGCGCTCGCGGGCGTCGTCCGCGATGGCGGCTTCGACCTCGGGATCGCGTTCGACGGAGACGGCGACCGCATGCTCGCGGTCCACGAGCGAGGCGAGCCGGTCGACGGGGACCAGATCCTCGCCGTCCTCGCGCTCGCCCTCGATGTCGACGCCGTCGCCGTCACGACGATGACGAACCTCGGCTTCCACCGCCTGATGGAGGAGCGCGGGATCCGCGTCGTCGTCACCGACGTCGGCGACCGCTATGTCCTCGAGGCGCTGCGCGCCCAAGGAATGCAGCTCGGCGGCGAGCAGTCGGGCCATCTCATCTGGCTCGAGGGCCATGTCACGGGCGACGGGCTCGTCGCCGGGCTCCTCCTGTGCCGCGCCCTCGGAGGCCGCCGGCTCTCCGAGGCCGTGGCGGTCATGCCGAGGTTCCCGCAGGTCATGCGGAACCTGCCGCGCGCCGGCCGCGGCCCGCTCCCCGACGGGCTGCTCGCGGCCGTCGAACGCGTCAATGCGGAACTGGACGGCGCGGGCCGAGTCCTCGTGCGGCCGTCCGGTACCGAGCCGGTCGTTCGCGTTCTGACCGAGGCCGAAACGGCGGAGGCCGCCGAAGACCTCTCTGCTAAGGTTGCCGCCCTGGTGACACGCGAGCTCGGCTGACCCGCCCGCGAAGTAGCGGTCGGGTCATGAGGCCGGGCTCTTCGTATTTCCAGGGAGTTTTTCGGCCGGCGGGGAAAGGAGCGAGACGTGTGCGGAATCATCGGATACGTCGGGTCGCGCGACGCAAAGCCGCTACTCCTGGAGGGACTCCGCCGGCTCGAATACCGAGGCTACGACTCCGCCGGGATCGCCCTGCGCGAGGACGACGCGCTCGAGTACGTGCGCGCGGTCGGCACGCTCGGCAACCTCATCGAGGCCGCTGGCCCGAACGGTTCCCACTCGCATCACGGGCTCGGTCACACGCGCTGGGCGACGCACGGCGGCGTGACCGAGCAGAACGCGCACCCGCTCACAGGCTGCGATCCCGACCGGCTCGCAATCGTCCTCAACGGAATCGTCGAGAACTACATGGAGTTGCGCGAACAACTCGCCGAGCGCGGCCACACCCTCACCTCCGAGACCGATGCCGAAGTCGTCGTCCACCTGCTCGAGGAGGCGTACGACGGCGACCTCGTGCACGCGCTCTCGCGTGTCTATCAGCAGCTTGAAGGGCACTTCTCGATCGTCGCGATCCATCACGACCAGCCCGACCTGCTGGTCGGCGTCCGGCATCAGACGCCGCTCGTGGTCGGGCTCGGCGACGGGGAAAACTTCCTCGCTTCCTCGATCGCAGCCTTCCTGAGCGAGACCCGCACGGTCATCCATCCGGCAGACGGCCAGGTCGTCGAGGTCACGCCCGACGGCGTCCGCTTCTTCGTCGACGGCGCCGAGGTCGACGCGCCCGAGCGGCAGGAGGTCGACTGGGACGAGGAGAGCGCCGAGAAGGGCGGCTACGAGACGTTCATGCTGAAGGAGATCTTCGAGCAGCCGGAGGCTGTGGCGGAGACGATCGGCGACCGGGTTCGCGGCCACAAGCTGTTCCTCGGCGCGCTCGGCCTGAGCGAGCTCGAGATCCGGAACCTGCGGCGGATCGTGATCGTCGCCTGCGGCACCGCCTACCACGCCGGCGTCGTCGGCCGGTACATCCTCGAGGAATGGGCGCGCGTCCCGGTCGAGCCCGACATCGCGAGCGAGTGGCTCTACCGCAATCCGGTCCTGTCGAAGGACACGCTCGTGATCGGGATCTCGCAATCGGGCGAGACCCGCGACACGGTCAACGCGATGAAGCTCGCGCGCGAGAGCGGTGCGCGCACCCTCGCGATCACGAACCTGATGGGCACGCAGATCACGCGGGAGGCCGATGCGACGCTCTACACCCGCTGCGGGATGGAGGTCGGCGTCGCCGCGTCGAAGACGTTCACGGCGCAGGTCGCACTCCTGAGCCTGCTCGCGCTCAAGCTCGCGGACACCCGGCGGACGCTCCCAGAGGACGAGATCGACTTCATCCTCGACCGCCTGCACGAGCTGCCGCAGAAGATGCAGGAGTTCCTCGACGGCGACCATCCGATCGAGTCGATCGCGCAGCGGTTCCACAACGAGCCGTTCTTCCTCTACCTCGGCCGCCACATCGGCCTGCCGGTCGCGCTCGAGGGCGCGCTGAAGCTGAAGGAGATCTCGTACATCCCGACCGAGGCGTACTCCGCCGGGGAAATGAAGCACGGGCCGATCGCGCTACTGGCCGAGGGGACGCCGGTCGTCGTCGTGGCGACCAACATCCACGTCTACGACAAGATCGTCTCGAACATCCAGGAGACGCGGGCCCGCGGCGCGCACGTGATCGCGATCGCGACGGACGGCAACGAGGACATCCAGCACCACGCCGACGACGTGATCTATGTCCCGCGTACGCCGAACTTCCTGCAGGCGTCGCTCGCCGTGATCCCGCTGCAGCTTCTCGCCTACCGCATCGCGCGGCTGCGCGGCCTCAACGTCGACCAGCCGCGGAACTTGGCCAAGACCGTCACGGTCGAGTAGAACCTACGGCATGGGCTTGACCGAGCGGCTGGCTCGGGGGTGCGCGGCGCGTCCGCGGCTGACGCTTGCGTTCTGGGGCGCGGCTGTGCTCGTCGCTCTCGCGCTCGTAGCGACCTCGCTGCACGGGTTGACCTCGAACTCGCACGTCGTCGGCAAGCCCGAGTCGACGAAAGCGGAAGACGCAGTGGCGCGGGCGTTCCCGCACCAGAACTCGAATGGGAAGGGTGACGTGGCCGTCGTCGCCTCGAGTCGCTACACGGCGAGCTCGCCTCAGTTTCAGGCGTTCGCCAAACGTCTCGTCCACGATCTCCAAGCGACCGGGCAGGTGTACGAGATTCGCAAGCTGGCCGTCTCGGCGAACGGCCACGCCGTGCTGGCGTCGGTCGGCATCAAGAGCGACTCCGGTGCCGCCCAGGTCGAGCAGGTCGTCGAGAACGCGAACGGCGGCGCCTTCCAGGTAGGCATCACAGGCGACCACACCGCGAACCACGACTTCGGCAAGCAGTCGCAACAGGATCTCGAGAAGGGCGAGCTCGCCTACGGGCTTCCGGCCGCGCTCATCGTCCTTGTGCTCGTCTTCGGCGCGGTCTTCGCCGGGCTGGTTCCCGTGCTGATGGCGATCCTCTCGATCATCGTCGCGCTCGGCCTCGTCGCGCTGATCTCGCTCGGGTTCACGCTCTCGGTGTTCATCGTCAACATGCTCACGGGGATGGGGCTGGCGCTCGGGATCGACTACTCGCTGTTCGTCGTGTCCCGCTATCGCGAGGAGCGCGGGCACGGGCTCGCCAAGGATGATGCGATCGCCGCGACCGGCGCGACGGCCAGCCGCGCGGTGCTCTTCAGCGGCACCACATTCGTGATCGCGCTGCTCGGGATGTTCATCGTGCCGACCTCGATCATGCGGAGCCTCGCGCTCGGTGCGATTCTGGTCGGCATCGTCTCGGTCGCGGCCGCGCTCACGCTGCTCCCGGCGTTGCTGAGCCTCGTCGGCGACCGCGTCAACTCGTTCCGGGTCCCGTACCTCGGCCGGAACCTCGGCCGCGCCGACACGTCGGAGGGCCGTTTCTGGAAGCGGATCGTCGAAGGCGTGCTGCGCCGGCCCGCCCTGTGGCTCGCCGTCGCCGTCGCAGGGATGCTCGCGTGTGCCGCGCCGATCTTCGGCATGCACATCGGTGCGAACGGCGTCAACACGCTGCCGGCGAGCATGCCCTCGAAGCAGGGCCAGGTTCTCCTCGAGCACTCCTTCCCCGTAGCGAGCCCGGTGCCCGTCGAGATCGTGGCGGTCGGCGGCGACCCGTCCGAGGTTCACCGAGATCTCGTGCGGCTCGACAACAAGCTCGTGGCGGGCGGCGAGTTCGGGCAGGGGAGGATCCAGACCTCGTCGCGCGAGAACGTCGCGCTGCTCACGTCACCGCTGGGCGGCGACGCGGCCGGCGGCCCGGCGATCGGCGCGGTGCGGAACCTCCGCGCGCAGGTGATCCCGTCGATCTTCGACGGCAGTGGCGCGAAGGTCTACGTGGGGGGCACGACGGCGGAGAACGTCGACTACTTCGACGCGGTGACGAACCCGACTCCGTACGTGCTCCTCTTCGTGCTCGGGCTCAGCTTAATCCTGCTCACGGTCGCGTTTCGCTCGATCGTGGTCGCGCTCGTCTCCGTCCTGCTCAATCTGCTCTCGGTGGGTGCTGCGTACGGGCTGCTAACGCTCGTCTTCCTCGACGGTCACGGCGCGGGCTTCTTCGGCTTCCAGCACACGCACGTGATCGACGCCTGGGTGCCGCTCTTCCTCTTCTCCGTGCTGTTCGGCCTCTCGATGGACTACCAGGTGTTCTTGATGAGCCGGATCAAGGAGCGCTACGACGCGTCCGGATCGACGAGGGATGCCGTGGTGTGGGGCGTCAGCTCGACGGCGCGGATCATTACCGGCGCGGCGCTGATCATCGTCGTCGTCTTCGCCGGCTTCGCGGCCGGCAAGCTCGTGATGTTCGAACAGATGGGCTTCGGCGTCGCGGTCGCCCTGCTGCTCGACGCGACCGTCATCCGTTCGGTCGTGCTGCCCAGCACGCTCGTCCTGCTCGACAAGCTGAGCTGGTACCTGCCGGGCTGGCTCGAGTGGCTGCCGCACGTCGAGGTGGAGCGGATGCCGGAGGCGGCGGACGCGGTGCAGGCCTAGGCGGACCTCTGAGAGCGCGCCGGTCGTAGAGGGTGCGTGACTCGGATCGCGGTTCCCGCAGTCCTGCTGTGCCTCCTTGCCGCCGGTTGTGGCGCGAGCAGAGACCTATCGGTCGCGTCGCCGCACTTCCGCGCGGCGGGCGGCTGGTGGATCGGCACGCAGGAGCCGCAGGCATGTCCGGGCGTCTCGCGGAAGCGGTGTGTTCAGGCGAATGGCTGGGCCTCTACGGTGGAGTACCTCGACTGCGGAGATTGCGTCCCGCCGCATCGAACGCTCACTGCGCTTCCGCCGGACGGGATCGTCATCCAGGAGCTGAACGGCAGGGAACGTCCGCCGGTATTCGGAAGCAAGCCGTGGCCACCGCAGATCGGTGCGGGCGATGTCACCGGCCCGTTTGAGGGCGAGCCTCCGAAATACGGCGTCTTCCAGTACACCGCTCGGACCGGTTCGACCGAACGGTCCCTGTTCGTCTGGTTCGGGCGTCCGCATCCGACGGCGCATCAGCTCGCTCGCGCGAACGCGGAGCTTCGAACGGTCGACCCCTAGTCGGGCGGGCGCCGCAGCTGCTTCGTCCTCGAGCGGCGTTTCTTCGATTCGAGGCGGCGCTCGCGGGCCGCCTTGGTCGGCTTCGTCGCGACGCGCTTCCGTTCGACACGGAGTGCTTCGCGCAGTGCTGCGAGGAGCCGCTCGACGGCGAGCTCACGGTTACGCGCCTGGCTCCGCTCGTCCTGCGCGACCGCTCGCAGCACCGGCCCGGCGCGCGCGACCACGCGCCGCTTCTGGGTATCGGTCAGCGCGGTCGAGGCCTCGACGTCGAAGACGGCAACGACCCGCGTCTCGGACTTCTGTGCGTGCTGGCCGCCCGGGCCGCTCGAGCGAGACACCTGCAGCTCCACCTCCGCCAGCGGCAGGACGACCGAGCGCGTGACACGAATAGAGTCTCCGTCCATGGCCGCGATTCTGCTCGACGTGGACGGCGTCCTGCACGTCTCCGGCCAGCCGCTGCCGGGTGCGGCCGACGCCGTACGCCGCCTCCGCGATGCCGGGCATCGGCTTCGCTTCGTCACGAACGCGACTACGCGCTCGAAAGCGGACCTCGCAGCCGGGCTCAAGTCGACCGGGATCGACCTAGACGTCGCGGAGGTGCAGACGACGGCGGACGCGGCCGTCGAAACGCTCCGCGGCAAGCGCGTCCTGGCACTCGTCATGCATGCGCTCGTCGGCGACCTCGAGGGGATCGAGCTCGTCGGCGACAACTGCGACGCCGTCCTGATCGGCGGTGCGGACGACTCGCCCGAGACGAATCTCGTCTTCTCGTACATGAATCTCGCGCGTGCGTTCGGCGAGCTCGAGCTCGACGCCGACCTCTACTGCCTCCACAAGAACCGCTGGTGGCAAACGCAGCGAGGGCCGCTGCTCGACTCCGGCTGCTACGTCGCGGGGCTCGAGTACGCGGCGCAGACGGCGGCGACGGTACTCGGGAAGCCGAGCCCCGCCTACTTCGACGCGGCGTGCCGCGCGCTCGACGCCGAACCGTCGATGACGTGGATGGTCGGCGACGACCTCGAGACCGACGTCGTCGGCGCGCGCGGCGTGGGGATGCACGCCGTCCTCGTTCGCACCGGCAAGTTCCGGCCCGACGCGGTCGAGGCCTCGCGCGTCCAGCCCGACGGGATCGTCTCATCGATCGCGCACCTCCCGGAGTGGCTCGAGGAGCACATAGCGTGATCGGTGTCGGCACCGACCTGATCGAGATCGAGCGGATCCGGCGGTCGCTCGCGCGCTACGCGCGATTTCGCGAGCGCTGCTTCACCGAGGCAGAACGCGCCTATTGCGACTCGCGTGCGAATCCGGCCCAGAGCTACGCCGGTCGCTTCGCCGGCAAGGAGGCCGTCGGCAAGGCGCTCGGCTTCGGAGTCGCACGCGCGTTCGCCTGGCAGGAGATCGAGATCGTGGGACGGCCGAAGCCGGCCGTACGGCTCTCGGGCCGTCTCGCCGAGCGCGCGGCCGCGCTCGGGGTCGGCTCGGTCGACCTCTCGATGACGCACTCGCGCGAGCTCGCGCAGGCTGTAGCGATCGCTTCCGATGCCTGAGCTCGAACCGCTCTACACGGCGGAGGAGATGCGGGCGGCCGAGGCGGGGCGCGACGTCGACGCGATGATGCAGCGCGCCGGGGCGGCCGTTGCGGAGGAGCTCATGCGCCGGTTCCCCGACGCGCGTCGGATCGGGCTCCACGCAGGCGGCGGCGCCAACGGCGGCGACGGGAAGATCGCCGCCGAGAGCTTGCGTGCGCAGGGGCGCGAGATCGTCGACGAGCGCCCGGACGTCGTCATCGACGCACTGCTCGGCACAGGGCTCAAGGACGCGCCGCGCGAGGAGACGGCGCAGGTCATCGAGCGGATCAACCAGGCCGGGGTCCCTGTCCTCGCGGTCGATATCCCGTCCGGGGTGAACGCATCCACCGGCGAGGTCGCGGGTGCGGCCGTGCGCGCGGACGTGACTGTGACCATGCACGGCCGGAAGGTCGGGCTCGCGGTTGCGCCGGGCCGGTTCCTCGCGGGCGAGGTCGTGGTCGTGGACATCGGCCTGGAGTGCGCGGAGACCGAGCATCGGCTCGTCACGCCGGAGATCCTGGCTTCTGTGCCGCGTCGCTCGCGGGGCGGCAACAAGTACACGTCGGGTCACGTCCTCATCGTCGGCGGCTCGCCGGGCATGACGGGAGCGCCGGCCCTCGCTGCCCGCGCGGCCCTGCGCGCCGATGCCGGTTACGTCACGATCGTCGCGCCCGCCGAGTCGCTGCCGGTTCTGGAGACACTCGTCCTGGAGGCGGTGAAGCGTCCGCTCGGAGAGGCGTTCGAAGCAACCGCGAAGGCGAATGCGCTCGCCGTCGGTCCGGGCCTCGGGCGCGCGGAGGAGACGAAAACGCTCGTCCGCCGCCTGCTCGCGGAGGTCGAGCTGCCCGCCGTAGTCGACGCGGATGCGCTCTTCGAGCTCGAACCCGGCGCGTGGCCGGCGCCGCGCGTGCTCACGCCGCACGAGGGCGAGCTCGGACGTCTGCTCGGCCGCGAGTCGAAGGAGATCGCGGCGCATCGGCTGGCGTCGGTGCAGGAAGCTGCGGAGCGTTTCGGCTCCGTCGTCGTGCTCAAGGGCGAGGACTCGCTCGTCGCTGCGCCGGGCCGCGGCCTCCTCGTGTGCGCGCTCGGCCTCCCGTCGCTCGGCACTGCGGGCACCGGCGACGTCCTCACCGGCATCACGGCCGCGTTCCTCGCGAAGGGCATGGAGGCCGAGCGTGCAGCTGCGGCAGCCTGCACGGCGCAGCAGCTCGCCTCACACGAGGCCGCACAGCGCTACGGCCTGGTGGCGAGCGACGTGGTCGAGGCTCTGCCGCGAGCGCTGGGGCGAGACTAGGCTCGTGCAGCGGAGCGAGATCACGATCGACCTCGACGCGGTTCGCCACAACGCGCGACGGCTCCTCGAGGTGCTCGACGGTTCCGAGCTCTGGGCTGTCGTGAAGGCGAACGGCTACGGCCACGGTGCGACCGACGTGGGACGCGCGGCGCTCGAAGCCGGAGCTTCGGCTCTCTGTGTCGTCACCGTTCCGGAGGCTCTCGAGCTGCGCCGCGAGTTCCCGGACGCGCGGATCATCGTGATGTGCCCGACCGAGGACGTGGCCGAAGCGCGCGAGGCACGGCTCGAGCTCGTCGTCTCGAGCAGCGAGATCCCGACCGAGATCCCAGTGCACCTGAAGCTCGACACCGGCATGGGCCGCTGGGGGCTTGCCGAGCTGCCGGAGCCGCCCGCGAACGTCGTGGGACTGATGAGCCATCTCGCGACCGCCGACTCCGATCCGGACTTCGCCCAGCTGCAGCTCGAGCGCTTCCGCGAGGCGACGCAGCCGTACTCGCACCTTGCGCGCCACCTCGCGAACAGCGCGGCTGCGCTTCGGCTC
Source organism: Gaiellaceae bacterium (assembly GCA_036496985.1). Taxonomy (GTDB): domain Bacteria; phylum Actinomycetota; class Thermoleophilia; order Gaiellales; family Gaiellaceae; genus Palsa-739. Next base: position 9,418 of record DASXKE010000088.1, read on the forward strand.
CCGGACACGAGGTTCGACGCCGCCCGCTGCGGGATCGCGCTCTACGGGATCTCGCCGTTCAACACCGATCCGGCCGAGGACGGGCTGCGGCCCGCGCTCTCGTGGCGGAGCCGGATCGCACAGGTGCGGCTGCTGCAGCCGGGAGAGAGCACCGGCTACGGCCGGCGCTTCGTCGCGGAACGGCCGACGTGGATCGGCACCGTTCCGGTCGGTTACGCCGACGGCTTCCGGCGCGACATGACCGGCACCGAGGTGCTCGTCGACGGCGAGGCGCGGCGGGTCGTCGGCACCGTCTCGATGGACGCGGTCGCGGTCGAGCTCGACCGCGAGCTGCCGGTCGGGACGCCCGTCACGATCGTCGGCGACGGCTTGCTCATCGAGCGTCACGCGCACGTCGCCGAGACGATCGGCTACGAGATTGCCTGCGGGATCAACTCCCGCCCGGCCCGCGCGCGCCGTGTCGTCCTCGACTGAGCGGTTCGCAACCGACCCCCGCGTGCTCGCCGCGAGGGCCGACTGGTACGTCCTCGGACGGCCCTAGGGGCCGGTGACTCCGCCGTCGAGATTCGCGAACGCGTCCCGCAGCTGCGCGCGCTCCTTCGCGAGCTCGGTGAACGAGAGCATCAGACGCCGCTCCCCTTCGGGCGTCAGGCGCAGGTGGGCGACCCGCGCGTCCCGCTGGGACTGCTCACGTTCGATTAGCCCCGCGGTTTCGGCACGGCGCACGAGCTCGGTCACGGTGCTTTGTGCGAGCTGCATCCGTTCTGCCAGCTCCGTCACGGTGGACTGCTCGCCACCGCCGGGCGCCCCCTTGATCATCATCAGCAGCGTGTAGCGCTGCGGTGTGAGCCCTGACTGGCGGGCGATCTTCTCGCTCCGCCGCAGGAAGTGGCGTAACGCGGACCGGAACTCCGCGACGGCGATCACGTCGGCGATCGTCGGCTGTTGCCCTTGCTCGACCATGTGTCGATTCTAGGGAGCTTTCGGCGTACGACCAAGGACACGCGTGAAGACGTTCGGCATCGCGTCCTGGAGTGGGGCGATCGGTCCGTAGAACCACGGGACCGTCGTCTCGCCCCGGCCCTCGTCGAGCGAGCGGAGAACGTGAGCGGCGACGTCCTCGGGCCGGATCACCACTCGCTGCACCCTTGCCGGGAGCCAGGACTGCGGAAAGCCCTCCGTCTCGACGAATCCCGGCTTGACGGTATGGACGCGAATCCGTTCCCGGCGCAGCTCGGCAGCAGCCGCGCGCGAGAAGGCCAGCTGGGCGTGCTTCGAGGCCGCGTAGGGGCCGCTTCGGGGCTCGGCCACGACGCCCGAGACCGAGACGATGTTCACGACGTCCGACGGTGCGGCGGCGCGCAACCCGGGCAGGAAGGCGCGGAGGCACCAGATGCCGCCGAGGTAGTTGATCCGGATCAGCCGCTCGATCAGCTCGGGGTC
>DASXKE010000089.1:0-3847 GCA_036496985.1 Gaiellaceae bacterium
CGTCGGTGATGCGCTTGCCGCTGGTGTCGAAATAGCGAAACGCGCCCTTGCGACCTTTCCGAGTCCACCCCATTCGCCGTGTTCAACGCGGTTACCATCGAGCGCGATGCGCGACGAGCGAACGATCGTCGTCCTCGACGGCGACGAAACGGGACAGGAGCTTCTCGACGAGAGCCTCCGTGTGCTCGAGCCCGGCGTGATCGGAGTCGAGCTCGAGTTCCCTCGCTTCGATCTCTCGCTCGAGACGCGTCGTGCAACGGATAACAGGGTCGTGCACGAGGCTGCCGCGGCGATTCGGGAGCACGGGCTCGGTCTGAAGGCCGCGACGGTCACTCCCGAGGGCCGTGGCGACATCGGGTCTCCCAACCGCATCCTCCGGGAGGAGATCGGTGGCAAGGTGATCGTCCGCACCGGCCGCCGGATCCCGGGCGTCGCGCCGCTGGGCGGCGTGCATGCGCCGATCTCCATCGTGCGCATGGCCGTGGGAGACGCCTACGGCGCGAAGGAGTGGCGCGAGGGCGACGGCGACGACGAGGTCGCCTTCCGCACGGAGCGGATCGAGCGCCGCATCTGCCATGCCGTCGCCGAGTTCGCGTTCCGCCACGCCGAGCTGACCGGCGCGAAGGTCTTCGGCGGGCCGAAGTACACCGTCAGCCCGACGTACGAGGGAATGCTGAAAGAGGAGATGGACGCGGCCGCGGAACGCCATCCGGAGGTGCCGTACGAGCCGCAGCTGATCGACGCGACGTTCGCGCTCCTCCTCTCGTCGGCCGGCGATCCGCTCGTGATCCCCGCGCTCAACCGTGACGGCGACATCCTCTCCGACCTCGTCCTGCCACTCTTCGGCTCGATCGCCGGCTCCGAGTCGCTGCTGGTCGCATTCGAGGACGACTTCGAGCCCGCGGCGATCATGGCCGAGGCCGCACACGGTACGGCGCCGTCCCTGCAGGGCAAGAACGTCGCCAACCCGATGGCGATGATCCTCGCGGGAGCGGCGCTGCTCTCACACGGCGGCGAGGAGATGCAGCGCGCCGGCCGGGCGATCCGCGAGGCGTGCCTCGAAGCGGTGGCGCACGGGAACCGCACCGCCGACCTCGGGGGCCACCTCGGCACGAGCGAGTTCACGGACGACGTGATCGGCCGCGTCCGCGCGAAGCTCGAGGTCTGGGCGGCGCTTTAGGAAGCCGCAGCGGGCCGCTGCCACGTGTCCCAGCCGTCGGCCCACGCCTCGACGAAAAGCTCCGCGGCGACCGGGTCGAACTGGGCGCCCGCCTCGGCCTCGACCTCCGCCAGCGCCTGCTCGTGCGTGAGCGAGGCGCGGTACGGACGCGGCGAGATCATCGCGTCGAACGCATCGGCGATCGAGAGGATCCTGGCCTCGACCGGGATGCGCCGCCCGCTCAACCCTGCGGGATAGCCGCCGCCGTCCCAGCGCTCGTGGTGGAAGAGGACGTACGGCAGCGCGTCATGGAAGCGGCGCAGCGGAAAGACGAGCCGCGCGCCGTCAGCCGGATGCCTGCGGATCTGCGCCAGCTCGTCGGTCGTGAGAGGCCCCTCCTTGCCGAGCACCTGCGGGCTCACCTTGACCTTGCCGACATCGTGGAGCGGCGCGGCCCAGCGCAGAGACCGGACCCGTTCGCGATCCCACCCGAGCTCGAGCGCGATCGGCTCGGCGAGCGCCGCGACACGCGCGCCGTGGCCGACGGTCTGGTCGCGTTCCTCGAGTGCGCGGGCGATCGAGACGAGCATGCCCGGCACGGATTCCCCATCCTGCTCCGAACTCCTACCGCGACTCCGCACGTCGGCGCAGCAGGTGGATCCCGAAGAGCACGAGGAGAATTCCCGCGATCACGGCAATGCCGATCCCGAGGTCGCGCTCGATCGCGTTGACGACCGCCTGGCCGAGGTAGTACGCCAGAAGGCCGATCGCGAGGCCCCAGGCGACCGCGCCCGCGACGTTCCACAGCATGAAGCGGCCCAGGGGCATGCGGCCGATACCGGCCATCCAGCCGAGCGTGGCGCGCAGTACAGGTACGAAACGGCCAAGGAAGACCGCCTTCGAACCGTGCTTGGTGAAGAACTCTTGCGATCGCTCGACACCCTTGCTGCTGACCCGCTCGAACCACGTCCAGCGGCCGAGCAGCTCGCGTCCCCAGCCGCGGCCGATTCCGTACGCGACGAGCGCTCCGCTGATTGCGGCGCCAATTGCGACCGCGATGATGGCGACGATGTTGCCGTGTCCTTGCGAGGCGAGCGCGCCGGCGGCGATCAGCGCCGTCTCGCCGGGAACGAACGGCAGCCCCACCACCTCGAGGAAGACGATGGCGAATACGACCCAGAGTCCGTAGTGCGCGACGAAGTGCGTCAAGCTGCGTAGGCTACGCGCCTAGTGAGGGTCGGGATTCCGCGCGAGACGACGCAAGGCGAGCGCCGTGTCGCACTCGTCCCCGAGAGCGTCGGCAAGCTGGCAGCCAACGGCTTCGACTGCGTCGTCGAAGCAGGCGCCGGTGACGCCGCCTCGTTCCCCGACGCTGCGTACACGGAGGCCGGCGCGACGCTCGGCAACCCGTGGGAAGCCGACGGCGTCGTGAAGGTGCGCAAGCCGTCCGGCGACGAGCGCGGGCGGCTGCGCTCGGGGCAGGTGCTGATCGGCTTCCTCGAGCCACTTTCCGACACAGCCGGTATCGAGGCTCTGAACGCGGCCGGCGTGACCGCCTTCGCGCTCGAGTCGGTTCCGCGGATCACGCGAGCACAGCCGATGGACGCGCTGTCGTCGCAGGCGACCGTGAGTGGGTACAAGTCCGCGCTTCTTGCCGCCGAGCATCTCCCCCGCTTCTTCCCGATGTTGATGACGGCCGCGGGCACCGTTCCGCCGGCGAAGGTGCTCGTGATCGGCGCGGGCGTCGCGGGGCTGCAGGCGATCGCAACGGCGCGCCGGCTCGGGGCCGTGACGACCGGCTTCGACGTTCGTCCCGTGGTGCGCGAGCAGATCGAGAGCCTCGGCGCGAACTGGCTCGACCTCGGCGTGACGGGCGGCGAGGCCGAAGGCGGCTACGCGCGCGCGCTCACGCCCGAGGAGATGCAGGCACAGCAGCAGGCGCTCGAGGGCCGGATCGCGGACTTCGACGCCGTGATCACGACGGCGGCCGTCCCCGGCCGGCCCGCCCCGAAGATCATCCCGGCTTCCGCGGTCGAGGCGATGCGTCCGGGCTCGGTGATCGTCGACCTCGCGGCCGAGACCGGCGGCAACTGCGAGCTGACAGAGCCGGGCGAGATCGTCGAGCGCTCAGGAGTGACGCTGGTGGGGCTCACCGAGGTCGCGAGCACGATGCCGTACCACGCGTCGATGTTGTTCTCGCGCAACGTCCAGGCGCTCCTCCTCCACCTCGCGCCGGAGAGCGAGCTCACGCTCGACTGGTCCGACGAGATCACGAGCGGCGCCTGCGTCGCCGGCAAGAAGGAAGGAGCGGCCGCGTGAGCCACAACACCATCCTCGTCTTCGAGGTCACGATCCTCGTGCTCGCGATCTTCCTCGGCATCGAGGTCATCTCGAAGGTTCCGACGCTGCTGCACACGCCACTGATGTCGGGGACGAACGCGATTCACGGTGTCGTCATCGTCGGCGCGATGATCGTGCTCGGACAGCCCGACAAGAGCACGTTCACGTGGATCGTCGGCTTCGCCGCCGTCGTGCTCGCCGCGGCGAACGTGGTCGGCGGCTTTGTCGTCACCGACCGGATGCTCGAGATGTTCAAGAGCCGCGAACGGCCGAAGAAGCCGGACGACGCGTGAGCGTCGCTCGCCTTCGGCTCGCTCCCGTGGGGGAAACCATGTTTCCCCCACGTAG
>DASXKE010000090.1:0-6564 GCA_036496985.1 Gaiellaceae bacterium
GTCGGAGAGGCGGTAACCGGTTACTCGGGTGCGGCTGTCGCGGCTACGCTCACCTCGATGGCGGCAACCGCCGACACCGCCCGCACGTCCGCGCTCGAGCGGAGCTGGTGGCTTCGCGCGCCGGCCGTGCTCGTCGCGCCGCGTGCAGTCTTCGTCGCGCTGCGGGACGACTCGGAGCAAGCGGTGGAGGCGCGACAGGAGCCGATCACTGCGATCGCGGCGCTGGCGGGGATCGCCGGCGTGCTCGCGACGCCGGTCGCGCGGACCCTCCTCAACGACGGGTCGATCTCGGCCTCGGTCATCCCGGTCTGGGCGTTCTTCGGCGGCATGGTCTACGCCGTCGCGGTCTACTGGCTCGGGGGCGGGCTCCTCTTCGGCGCGGCCCGCCGCTTCGGCAGCCTCGGCAGCTATCGCCGGGCGCGGCACCTGCTCGTGCTCTCGGCCACGCCGATCGCGCTCACGCTTTTCACCGTGTGGCCGATCCGGATCGCGATCTACGGCGAGAACCTCTTCCGCACGGGGGGCCCCGACTGGGGGCCGGGCGACCGGGTCTTCGGCGGATTCATCTTTGCCGCGTTCGCCTGGAGCGCCGTGCTGCTCGTGCTCGGCGTCCGCAGCGTGCACGGGTGGAGCTGGGGTCGCTCGCTGGCGACGGTCGGGCTGGCGGCGGTTCTACCGGTTCTGATCGTGCTCTCGGCTCACCTCGGCTCGACTCCGCTCAACTGAGTCGTCTTCGAATGCGGCCTGCTCCTCCTCGGGCATCGCGTACGTGTGGCGCTCGTCCGGGAAGGCGCCCGTCCGGACCTCGTCGGCGTACCGTGACACCGCTTCGACGATCGCTTCGCCGAGTTCGGCGTAGCGCTTGACGAACCGCGGCGAGCGGCCCTCGTAGAAGCCGAGCATGTCGTGCCAGACCAGCACCTGGCCGTCCGTCTCGGCGCCGGCGCCGATGCCGATCGTCGGCACCGACAGCGCTTCGGTGGCAGCGCGTCCCACCGCGGGAGGAACGGCTTCGAGCACGATCGCAAAACACCCTGCCGCCTCGAGCGCGAGCGCATCGTCGACCAGTTGCCGCGCGCGCTCGGCCGTTCGTCCCTGAGCCTTGAAGCCGCCGAGCACGGTGGCGGTCTGCGGCGTCAGCCCGACGTGCCCCATCACGGGGATCCCGGCGCCGACGATCGCACGCGCGCGTGCGACAGAGGTCCCGCCGCGCTCGAGCTTGACCGCGTCTGCGCCGCCCTCCTTGACGAGGCGCACCGCGTTTCGCACCGCCTGCTCATCGGACTCCTCGTACGAGCCGAACGGCATGTCGGCGATCACGAGGGGCCGCTTCGCACCGCGCGTCACCCACTGCGTCATGAACACGATCTCGTCGAGTGACACCGGCACCGTCGACTCGCGGCCGTGTACGACCATCCCCGACGAGTCGCCCACCAGGATCAGGTCGACGCCGGCCGTATCGGCGAGCCGGCCGCTCGGAGCGTCGTAGGCCGTGACCATCACGATCTTGTCGCCGCGCCCCTTCATCTCGGCGAGCTCGGGAAGCGGGAGCTTGCCGGCCGTCCAGGAGGCGTAGCGCGGGGGCTTCGGGTTGTCGATCATGCGAGCTCTCCTTCCAGGAGGACGTTGTCGATCAGGCGGGTGGAACCGACTCGGACCGCGGCGGCGAGGACCTTCGCGTCGCCCAGGTCGAGCACCTCGACGTATTCCGGTTCGAGGCCGTTCAGTGAGGCGCGAACTGCGGCGGCGGGATCGGCGCTCCCAACCGCGTCGTGCAGCGCGCGCGGCAGCGTGAGCGCGCGCTCACGCTCGTCGGGCGATAGGTGGACGTTGCGGGACGAGAGCGCGAGCCCGTCCGGGTCGCGAACGGTCGGCACCACGCGAATCTCCACCGGCACGTTGAGGTCGCGGACGAGGCGGCGGACGACCGAGATCTGCTCCGCGTCCTTCTGGCCGAAGTACGCGCGCTCGGGCCGAACGAGGTTGAACAGCTTCAGGCAGACCGTTGCGACGCCGCGGAAGTGGCCGGGCCGTGCCGAGCCTTCGGCACCGGTGTCGTTCGGCGCCACCCAGGTGGAGAAGCCCGACGGGTAGAGCTCGTCGAGCCCGGGCGCGAAGACCGCATCGACTCCTTCCGTGGCGGCGAGCTCGAGATCGCGCTCCTCGTCGCGTGGGTACGCGGCGAGATCGGCCTCCTCGTCGAACTGGGCCGGATTGACGAACAACGATGCGACGACGCGGCTGTTCTCGCTGCGAGCCGCGCGGAAGAGCGCGCGATGGCCGGCGTGCAGCGCTCCCATGGTGGGCACGAGCCCGGTGTCGGGCGACGTCTCGAGCTCGGCGATCGTCCTGAAGATCTTCATGCGAGTTGCACCGTTGCTTCGGCGAGCGTCTCGTAGAGCTGCTCGAGCTCGGGATGACGCTCCCGGATCGCCCGCTTGTGCGCCTCGACGGTTGCCCAGTCGCCGCGCGAGATCGGGCCGGTGAGCTCGAACCCGTGCGCGATCGTCCCCTGCATCAGGGGCACGAGCCCTTCGGCCGGGACGCCCAGCCGCACGGCGGCACGCTGCAGCGTCACGAGGTAGTTCGAGGCGAAGACCGCGCCTGCGTGATAGAGCGTCCGGTCGTCGTCCGCCAGCTCGAACGGGCGCAGCCCTAGCGTCTCGGCGAGCTCTCGTGCGACCGTGAGCCCTTCGTCGGTCTCGCCCGTGATCGCCGCCCAGGCGCCGTCGAGCTGCGACGAATCCCCCCTGCGGTCGAACGATTGCAGCGGATGGAGCGAGAACCGACGCTCGTGCGGTGCGAGCGCGGCGAGAGGTGTCGCACCCGAGACGTGCCCGACCCAGGCACGTCCCGGTGCCAGCCGTGCAGACGCGTCGGAAATGGCGGTGTCGGGGACGCAGAGGAGGACGACGTCGGGATCGTCGTCGCCCACGGCGACGCCGCGTTCGCGCAGGCGGGCGCCGACGGCGGAACCGACGCGGCCCGAACCGATGACATCGACTCTCTCGATCACGATCTCGCTCCAGCTCCGAACCGGATGCCGGGCACCGCGGATTGTACTCGCCTGCCCCCGGACAACCGGGATAACTGCGAGGATTGCGCTGCACGGATGAGCTCTGCTGCCGCAAGCCTTTCCGATCTTCCCCGTCTCAGGCCTCGCCGCGAGCTGCTGCTCGGCGCGGCGCTCACGGCTGGGTTCGGCCTGCTCGTGCACTTCCTCGGCCCCGCGCCGGGGGACGCGCCCGTCCATCTCTACCGGACGTTCCTCGTCCGCGACGGCGCGCTCGTCTGGGACAACTTCTGGTACGCGGGCACGTACCCGCTCGCCTCTTACAGCCTCCTCTACTACCTCCCGGCCGCCCTCGTCGGGAACCTGCCGCTCGTCTTCGTCGCGGCGGTCGCCTCGACCGTCCTGTTCGCGTCGATCGTGCTGCGGGAGTGGGGCAGGGCGGCGCTCTGGCCGGCGCGCGTGTTCGGCGTGCTCGCCGCGGCGCCGATGTTCACCGGCCTCTACGCGTACTCGCTCGGCTTCGCGACGATGCTCGCCACGCTCAAGCTGCTGCAGCTGCGGCGGCTCCGCCTCGCGGCCGTCGTCGCAGCGCTCACGGTCGGCTTCAGCCCACTCGCGTTCGCGTTCCTCTGCCTGATCGTCGGGGCGTACGCGATCTCACAGCGCCGGATCGCGCGGCGTCATATCTGGTTCGGCGCCGCGCTTGGCGTGGCGGCGGGGATCGAGCTGCTCGCGCTCGTGCTCTTCCCGAGCTCCACCGGCTCGTATCCGTTCCACTGGATCGACTTCATAGGGGTTCTCCTCGTCAGCGCGCTCGGGCTCCTCGTCGCCCGCGGCGCTCGCGGAGCCGGGCCGCTCGTGGGCTTCTACGCGCTCTGGGGGCTCGGCAGCGTCGTCGTCTACATCATTCCCACGCCGCTCGGCGACAACTGGACACGGCTCAGCGCCTTCGTGTTCCCGATCATGCTGCTCACGGCGAGCCTCGCCCGCTTCCGGCCGCGGCGCCTCGTGGTTCTCGCGCTCGCCACCGCGCTTGCCTACAACCTCGTGCCGTACGCGCTGCTCGTCCCGTCACGGCTCGACAACGAGACGCAGAAGGCGAGCTTCTGGCACCCCGCGATCCGCTTCCTGCGCGCGCACGACCGGCCGGGTTTCCGCGTCGAGGTCGTGCCGACGGCGGAGCACTGGGAGTCGTACTGGATCCCGAGGGCCGGCTTCCCGCTCGCGCGCGGCTGGTACCGGCAGCTCGACGTCGCCGACAACCCGACCCTGTACAAACACAATCTCGACGCAGACGCGTATCGCAGCTGGCTCCGGTCGAACGCTGTCCGCTACGTCCTCCTCAGCACGACGACGCCGCTCGACTGGGACGGCGGGCCGCAAGAGGCGCGCGTGGTGCGGGGGCCGCGCTCCGGGTTGAAGGTCGTCTTCCGCAGCCGGAACTGGACGATCTACCAGCTGCCCCGTGCCACGCCGCTCTTGACCGGCCCCGCGGACCCGACAGTGACGTTCTTCGGGCACACGACGATTCGCGGGACAGTCTTCGTGCCCGGCCGCTACCTCCTCCGCGACCACTACAGCTCGTACCTGCACCTCCAGGGAAGTGGCTGCGTCTCGCCCGGGCCTGGCGGGATGACGTTCATCGACCTCACGCAGCCGGGCCGGTTCGTGCTCAGCGTGCCGGGGACGCCCGACGGGCTCGTGCGCGAGCTCTTCGGCGGCACCGAGGCAACCTGCGACTCGGGCTAGCCGGCGCACCCCGCAGGCGCGACCTGCTCGAACGTGTACGGGAGCGAGCCGCTCTGGAGGATCAGCGCCGTGTCCTTTGCCACGCTCGTGCTTGGCTCCACGATCTGCGCATTGCCGACGATGCCCTGGGAGAGGCTCGAGTCCGTGTAGTCGATGTACGGCGTCTCCTTGAGCTGGCCGTCGAGGACGATCGCGTTGTGGCCGGCGTACGAGGCGATGATGTTCGCATTGGTTGCGGTCAGCTGGCCGGCTTGGCCCGCATTGACGCGGCCGCGGTTGTACTCCGCTTCCGTGATCCGCCTGAACGCTTGCGAGCCTCGGCGCGTGAACTGGAGCGTCACGATCGGCCGGCCGCTGTTCGCGTCGACCTCTGCGGCGATGCCGGACTCGACGAGATCCTTCCCGGTCAGCGCCGGCGACCCGTTGAACAGGTACCAGTACGTGCTGCTCGTCGAGGTTCCGTTCGACCCGGCTCCCGGGCAGCCACCCGTCAACGCCTCTGCACACCGGACGAGCTCGGTCTTCGCGGGCACCTTCAGCACCACCGTGTGGGGAGGTTGCTTCCCGGCCCTGTAGGGCGACAGGAGCTGCCGGACGCTCGAGTCCGGGCCATGAAGGAGCGAGTGAGAGCCCTTGGTCTTGAACAGGTAGTACGCCTGCGGTGACCCCTTGTCCGCTCGGCTTTGCACGGCTTTGAGCAGCTTGTAGAACGACGGAAACGGCGTAGGCTGCTGATTCGCGCTCACGGTGGGCGGCTCGAGGCTCGGCTCGAAATCGAAGATCTGGAGCTGCCCGACCGCGCCGGCGATGTGCGCGACTTCGTCCGGGTCGGGGGTGCCGCCGTATTGGATCACGAGCTCGTCGCCGTGGATCTCGACCTGCGGCGAGCTGACGCCGAGCTTGTTGACCCGGCTCTCGACGATCTGCTGCGCCGTCTGCATGCCGGCGGGAGTGACCTGCTGGCCCTTGGTCGGCATGGCGCGGAGGACGATCGCCGAACAATTCCGATGAAATGAGCCGCCGCAAGCGACGGCGAGGAGAAGCACGAACGTGACCAGCAGAAGCCCCCTCGCCAGACGCATCAGGGCCGTCTCGCTTCCAGCTGACGAAGAGTTGTCACCGCACCGCCACTGCTCGGTGCGACCGTCACCGCGATCTGCGCCGCGGTTGTGACGGCAAGCACCGCGACTGCGCCGGTCTGTGTAGGACGGTGTTGTCCGGACACTCCGCCGCAGACGAGAGCCAGCCCGAGCGCCAGGATCCCGAGGAGGGAGAGCCAGGCTCCGCGCGCGGCACGGAGCACGCGACGCGTGAACGGCTCGCGCGCCGTGTCCATCCGGACCGCAGCGACGAGCGTGTCGCGGCGCGTCTCGAGCTGCGCAGGCGGGAAGTCGCGCTCAGCGGGGATCGGAAGCAGGTGAAGGATCTCGTTCATCGAGTCACCAGGTCTCTTCTCAGCTCATGTCCGTCCGCACCGACCAGTTCCCGCAGGTGCGTGCGGGCGCGGGACAGTCGTGAGCGAACGGTTCCGACCGGCACACCGAGCGCGATCGCCGCTTCCTCGTAGTCGAGGCCGGCCCAGACGCAGAGCGCCAGCACATCGCGCTCGTGCTCGGGAAGCTGTTCGACGACCGCCTGAACCTCCGCCATCTGCGCTTCGTCGGCGATGCGGCCGAGGGTCTCGTCGCTGTGGTCGGGCTGGACCTCGCGCGCGTTCAGCCTGCCCAGCGCGGTGGAGGCCCGGCGTCCGCCGCGGCGCTGGTTTCGCAGAAGGTTGGCCGTCACTCCGAGGAGCCAGGGCA
>DASXKE010000091.1:0-13524 GCA_036496985.1 Gaiellaceae bacterium
CCGGTCGTCGGTGCCGAGTTTCCGCTCGCCGAGGTCGAGGACGCGCACGCGCTCGTCGAGTCGCGCCGCAGCGTCGGCAAGGTCGTGCTCGTTCCATGAAGGCGCTCGTCACGGGCGGCCGCGGCGGGATCGGCGCGGCGATCGTCGCGGCGCTCGGCGACGCCGAGACGACGGCCCTCGACCTGCCCGAGTTCGACGTCGGCCGGCCCGAGGCATGGCGATCCCTCGACGGGGAGTTCGAAGCCGCATTCCTCAACGCCGGCATCGGGATCGGCTATCCGGACGTCGCCGAGCTCCCGGACTCGGAGTACCGGCGAATCGTCGGCGCCAACCTCGACGGCGTCGTCTACGGAACGCGCGAGCTCGCGGCGCGGCTGATGCCGAACGGCGGCTCGATCGTCGCCACCTCCTCGCTCGCCGGGCTCACCGGGATGCCGTTCGATCCCGCCTACACCGCGACAAAGCACGCCGTCGTCGGCTTCGTGCGCGCGGCCGCGCCGGGGTTGGCGGCCCGCGGCATCCGCCTCAACGCGATCTGCCCCGGGTTCACCGACACGCCGATCGTCGAGGAAGAGCTGCGCGGGCAACTCGACATCCCGCTGATCGATCCGTCGTTCGTCGCCGAAGCCGCGCTGCGCGTGCTCGACGACGAGGAGACCGGCCGCGCGTGGGTCGTGCAGCCGAATCGGGTCGAGCCCTTCCGCTTCCCTGGTGTGCCCGGGCCGCGATGAGCCCACGCTCGAGGAAGCCGTGGGGTGAGCATCCGCCGCCCGATCCGCATGTCTGGAACACGCTCGCCTATCGCGGCCTCGCGCAGGCCGACGGAAACGCCGTGATCGAATGGGACGCGCCGGTCGAGTACTGCTTCCACTCGCCTTCGGGGCCGATCGTCCACGGCGGGATGGTCGCCGCGCTCCTCGACACGGCGATGGGCGGCGCCTGCTGGACGCTCATGGCAGAGAACGAGGACTTCCTCACGGCCGACCTCCGCACGGAGTTCCATCGCTCGGCGCGGCCGGGCATCCTGCGCGCCGAGGGTCGGGTCGTGCAGCGCAACCGCCGCGTCGTCTTCTGCGCGGCCGAGCTGTTCCAGGACGAGCAGCTGATCGCGAGCGCCCGCTGCACCCAGATCGTGCGCCGAGAGCGGAGCGCATAGCCGATGGAGGAGGTGTCGGTCTTCCGGTTGCGGCTCGGGGTGGCGCTGATCGGCATCTGGTGGATTCCCATCTGGCTCCTCGCTCCGCTCGTCGGCCATTTCACGAGCCAGCCGATCGGCTCGATCACGATCGCGATCGCGATCGTGCAGACGATCCTCGGGCTGATCGGGGCGCTGCTCGCCGGACGGCAAGCGGCGAAGATCGTGCGTCACACCGGGCTCCGCGCCGTGCCCGGGAAGATCTGGCACGTGCTCCGGACGGGAAAGATGGCCGAGCCGGAATCGACCGAGACGACGGCAGCGGCCGAACCGCCGGCCCCCTCCGTGCCGGAAATCTGACCCGGACTCCCGTCGTCAGACGAGGTCGTGCACGCCCTTCCCGATCAGGACGCCCCCGACCACCACCAGGGCGATCAGGCCGATGATGCGGGAGTTGCCGAGCAGCCAGCCCCGCCACGCGGCGAGCATCCGCGTCGACCGGTCCGGCGCGACGACGGTGACCACGATCGGCGCCAGGATCGTGAGAATCGAGGCGATCGCGAACACCAGGAACGCGAGGATGTCGTCCTCGGCGGAGACGTGCGCCTTGAGGATCTCGGCCGCCGCCGCGATCGTCAGCGAGTAGGTGAGCATGAAGGCGCCCACGACGACGGCGATCACCCAGTGCGTGTCGTCCAGCCTGGAGAGCCACTTGGGCGTGCCGCTGCTGCTCGCGGCCTGCTTGTCTCGCCGGCGCCGCAGGCCGCGAAGCGCTCCGAGGACGGCGATGACTCCGACCACGATCTCTGCAATGGACGCCGCGCGGGAGGGCGTCGTCTTGTGCGAGCTGAAGTCCTGCCCGTGGGCGAAGCCGACGACGACGACCGCGATGACCACGATCGCAAGGAGCCAGCCGAGCACGAAGGCGATGCCGCGCCGCCTGCCCGACGGCATCGTCAACAGGACGATTACCGTCACGACGGAGACCGGGCTGCAGCCGGCTATCGCAAGTCCCAGCCCGATGACCGTCAGGATCAACGACTGCACCGCTGCACTCTCCTGCGGAGGCAGTGGCGTTCACATCGTCCCAAACGGGCGAACGCGCTTCCGCCATACTCCTCGCCATGGCAACCAAAGCGGACTTCACCGAGGAAGAGTGGAAGACGATGCAGGAGGGGATCGCCGGTGCCGGGCTGTACGTCGCGCTCGTCGACCGGGGATTCTTCGACAGCTTCAAGGAAGCGAATGCGCTCGCCCATCATCTGCGAGACGCGCACGAGCACAACGAGAGCGTGCTGATCCGCGACCTGGCGACCGGACACGAGAAGCCGTTCGGAGCGACGTCCTCACCGGACGAGGTCGAGAAGACCACGGTTGCGACGCTCCAGCAAGCGGTGTCGCTGCTCGAGGCGAAGTCTCCCGAGGATCTCCCTGCTTACAAGCAGCTCGTGATGGAAGTCTCCCAGTCCGTCGCCGAGGCGGCGAAGGGCGTCTCGGAGCAGGAGAACCAGGCAATCGAGCACATTCGCACCGCCCTCGGCGCGAGCTGAGACACGATCGGAAGCACCATCGCACCGTCGAATTGCCGCACTCAAGGGCCATTCGAGAACACTCACCCAGGCTGCCGCTGTCTCGCCTGACGCGGAGCGCGGGCCTCTGCGACTAGCGTGACCGGGGAGACGCGCCGCGACGCCAGAGCGTTTCGGCCGATGCAACCACCCGTGATTTTGAGGGGGCTTCCAACGATGGCGGAACTGAACGAGAAGCAAGCAGCGCTCTTCACCGACCGCAACTGGGGCGTGATCGCGACCATCCGCGAGGACGGATCGCCTCAGGCAACGCCCGTCTGGATCGACTACGACGGCGAGGACGTGCTCGTGAACAGCGCGTACGGCCGGACGAAGGTCAAGAACATCGAGCGTGACCCGCGGGCGACCGTCACCGTGCTCCCGGCGGACGACCAGCAGGGCGGCTACGTGATGGTGAGCGGCCCGGCCGAGCTCGTCGAGGAAGGCGCGCTCGAGCACATCAACATGCTCGCGAAGAAGTATCTCGGCCAGGACAAGTATCCGTATCTCGGCCCCGGCGAGAAGCGCGTGATCATCCGGATCCACCCGGAGCGCGTCGACGGCTTCGCCGCCGGCGGATAAGAGCACGTTCGGGGAGACGCCGACGGCGGCGCTACCCTGCGGCGCGTGAAGAGGACGCTCCTCGCGGCGGTCGCAGCCGCGGCCATCCTCGCCGGCGCCGCCGCGGCCTCGGGCCCGTCGCTGCTCCACCCGGCCTCGCTGCACGCCAAGGCTCCGGCGGTGTTCCGCGTGCGCTTCACGACGACCAAGGGACCGTTCGTCGTCACCGTCCACCGCAACTGGGCGCCGCGCGGCGCCGACCGCTTCTACAACCTCGTGCACGCCGGCTTCTACAACGGTCAGCGCCTGTTCCGCGTCATCCCCGGCTTCGTCGTGCAGTGGGGAATCAGCGGGACGCCGAAGATCGCGCAGGCGTGGCAGCAGGCGACCATCAAGGACGATCCCGTGCGACATTCGAACAAGCGCGGGACGATCGACTTCGCCGACGGCGGCCCGAACACGCGGACAACCCAGGTCTTCGTGAACCTCGGCCCGAACACACAGCTCGACAAGAATGGATTCGCCCCGTTCGGGACGGTCACCAGCGGCTTCGCGACGCTCGAGCACCTCTACCACGGCTACGGAGAGCGGGCGAGCGACGCTCAGGCGCAGATCACGCAGCAGGGCGAAGCGTTCTTCCGCAAGCACTTCCCGAAGCTCGACCGCATCCTGAAGACGCGCCTGCTGGGCTAGCGCGCGAGCAGGCGCTCGAGGCTCGCCTTCACCTCGGGCCAGTCGTCGTCGATGACCGCGTACCAGGCGGAGTCGCGCCGCTCGCCTCCGCGCACGAGCATGTGCTTGCGGGCGACGCCCTCGAACGTAGCGCCGACCTTCTCGAGCGCCGGCCGTGAGCGCTCGTTGGCCGCGTCCGTCTTGAACTCGACGCGGAGGTAACCCTCGTCCTCGAACGCGTGCCGCAGCAGGAGGTACTTCGCCTCGATGTTCGCGACCGTCCCCCACGCGTCGGGATGCAGCCAGGTGTTGCCGATCTCCACGACGCGGTCCTCGGGGCGGTCGTTGAGGAAGCTCGTGTGGCCGACGAGCCCGTCGTCGAGGTAGTGCGCGAACCCGAGCTCGAGGCTCTGCCACCACTCGTGGAACCGCTCTCGGCTCACGTTGCCCCAGACGCGCATCCAGCGCCAGGTGCGTGGATCCTGCGCGACCGCCCACAGCTCCTTCTCGTGCCGAGGCTCGAGCGGCTCGAGCCGGACGTGCCGGCCCTCGAGCATCACGTGAAGCGCCAGCCGTCCCCCTCCGCGAACGAGCGGAGGATGCGGCGCGCGACGACCGACTTGTGCACCTCGTCGGGGCCGTCGTAGACCCGGCCGCCGCGGGCCATCCGCCACATGAGCGCAAGCGGCGTGTCGTCGGTGAGACCGAGGCCACCGTGCACCTGGATCGCGCGGTCGAGCACCTCGCCGAGCACCCGCGCCGCGAAGAACTTGATCAGCGAGATCTCGACGCGCGCCTCGTCTCCGCCGTCGAGCCGCTCCGCAGCCTGGAGCGTCATCAACCGGCAGGCCTGGATGTCCGCAGCAGACTCGGCGATCCAGTTCTGGATCGTCTGTTTCTCGGCGAGCGTCCCGCCGAACGCCTCGCGCTCGAGCGCCCGGACGCACATCAGCTCGAACCCGCGCTGCATCTGGCCGAGCCAGCGCATGACGTGGTGGATCCGGCCCGGCCCGAGCCGCTTCTGCGCGATCCGGAACCCGTCGCCCGGCTCGCCGAGCGTGTTCGAGACCGGCACGCGGACGCCGGTGAAGCGCGTCTCGCAATGCGTCGCCCAGCCGCGGCCTTCGTGGCCCATGACCGGAATGCGGCGCACGAGCTCGTAGCCGGGCGTCTCGGTCGGAACGAGGATCATCGAGGCGCGCCGGTGCGGCTCGGCCTCGGGCTCGGTCACGACCATCACGACGCCGAACGCGGCACCGTCGGCTCCCGAGGAGAACCACTTGTGCGCGTCGATGACCCACTCGTCGCCGTCGCGCTCGGCGCGGCCGCGCAGCAGCGTCGGATCGGATCCAGCCACCTCCGGTTCGGTCATGCCGAAGAAAGACCGCACCTCGCCGGCGACGAGCGGCTGCAGGAAGCGCTCCTTCTGCTCGCCGGTGCCGTAGAGATGCAGGATCTCGCCGTTGCCGGCGTCGGGGGCCTGGCAGCCGAAGATCAGCTGGGCGACGTAGCTCCGGCCGATCTCCTCGTTGAGATGCGCGTACTCGAGGAAGCCGCTGCCCGAGCCGCCCGCCTCGGGCGGCAGGTGCGGCGCCCACAGCCCGGCGTCCTTCGCCTGCTGCTGCAGGTCGCGGACGAGCGTGTCGGCCGCGTCGTCCTCTCGCATCAGCCCAGGCTCGTTCGGATAGACGTGCTCGTCCATGAACGCCCGCACACGCTCGCGCTTGCCCTCCACAGCCGCGATGATCGCAGACATGCGCGAGGCGCTCGAAGCAGTGCTTGGACCGATCTCGGAGCCGGTGCTCCTGCCGGGCGGCGCCTCGAAGGAAGCGTGGGCCGTCGACGCGGGCGACCGGCGCCTGCTCGTCCGGCGCGCAGGCGGCGGCGTCATCCACCGACACACGCTCTCCCTGCGGCACGAGTTCGAAGTGCTGCGGGTCGCACACGAGGCGGGCGTGAAAGTGCCCGAGCCCGTCCTCTACATCGAGGATCTCGACGGGCGCGAGGCGTTCGTGATGGAGCGCATCCCCGGCGAGACGATCGGCCGCCGCATCGTGCGCATGGACGTCTCCGGCGAACTACCTCTGCAAATGGCGGAGGAGCTGGCCAAGATCCACGCGCTGCCGCGAGCCGAGCTGTCCTTTCTCGAGGAGGCGACGATCGACCGGCTCGTGGTCGAGCTCGACGAGGTCGGCGAGCCGCATCCGGCGATCGAGCTCGGGCTCTGGTGGCTACGCGAGCATCGTCCCCCGCGGCGCGAGCCGGTCGTCGTTCACGGCGACTTCCGGATCGGCAATCTCGCCGTCGACCTGCACGGCCTCGTCGGCGTGCTGGACTGGGAGTTTGCGCACCTCGACGATCCCGCCCGCGACCTCTCGTTCTCGCTCGTGCGCGCGTGGCGGTTCGGCGCCGACGACCTGCGCCTCGGCGGGATCGGCGAGGCCGAGGCGTATCTCGAACGCTACAACGATCTGACCGGCTTCGACGTGCGCCCCGAGGAGCTCGACTACTGGGAGCTCGCCGGCAACGTCGGCTGGGCGATCGGCTGCCTCACCCAGGCGCAGCGGCACCTGACGGGACAGGACCGGAGCGTCGAGCTCGCGATCCTCGGCCGTCTGGGAGCCGAGGTCGAATACGAGATCTGCGATCTGCTCGAACGGAAGGGCGTGACGTGAGCGACCGCCCGACCGCACAGGAGCTCGCCGAGGCGATCGAGGAGTTCCTCGCCGGGGAGATCCTTCCCACGCTCGCGGACCACCGCACGCGCTTCCGGATGCTCGTCTCACTGAACGCGCTCGGCATCGTGCGGCGGGAGCTCGAGAAGCTCCCGCGGAAGGACGATGTGGCCGAGCGGGAGCTCGTCGCGCGGATCCGCGCCGGTGACGTCCCCGCCGGCACACTCACGCGCGTGAAGGCCGACGTCGCGGAGCGATTGCTGATTGCGAGTCCGCACTACCTCGATCGCTACGAGGAATAAGCTCCCGCCATGCCGGATCTGAGCGGCAAGGTCGCGATCGTCACGGGCGCCGGGCGCGGAATCGGCCGCTCGCACGCGCTCGCGCTCGCGAAAGCCGGAGCGAAGGTCGTCGTCAACGACCTCGGCGGTGGCCTCGCCGGCGAGGGATCCGACGCCGGCCCGGCCGAGCAGGTCGTCTCCGAGATCCGCGCCGCCGGAGGCGAGGCGTCGACGAACGGCGAGAACGTCGCCGACTTCGCCGGAGCCGAGCGGCTCGTCCAGCAGGCGATCGACGAGTTCGGACGCCTCGACATCCTCGTCAACAACGCCGGAATCCTCCGCGACCGGATGCTCGTAAACATGACCGAAGACGAGTGGGATTCCGTGATCGCCGTCCATCTCAAGGGCCACTTCGCGCCGACCCGCGCTGCAGCGGCCCACTGGCGCGAGCGCTCGAAGGCCGGTGAAGAGGTGCGCGGCCGGGTCGTCAACACGTCGAGCCCGTCGGGCGTCTTCGGCAACGTCGGCCAGGCGAACTACGGCGCCGCGAAAGCTGGCATCGCAGGCTTCACGATCATCGTCGCGCAGGAGCTTGGGCGCTACGGCGTGACCGTCAATTGCCTCGCGCCGAATGCGCGCACGCGCATGACCGAGGAGACGTTCCAGATGGACGCGCCGCCCGAGGGCTTCGACCCGCTCGACCCGGAGAACGTCTCGGCCGTCGTCGTCGCGCTCTGCGCCGACGAGGCGCAGGCGATCACCGGCCAGGTGATCCACGTCTGGGGCGGCGCGGTCAACGTCCTCCGCGGCTGGAGCGCCAACGAGCTCTTCGACGCGCCCGAAGGCTGGGAGCCGGACGCGCTGCTCGGCGAGTTGCTCGCTCGCTTCCCGGACGGAGCGTCTCCGCCGGGGATGCTCGCCGGGATGCAGTCGGCAGGCGGCCGGTCGCTCCAGGCGGCGGACTGAGCGTGCCGCTTCTCGCGCTCGACCACGCTCGGTTGCGATTCGGCGGCATCGTCGCGCTCGACGATGTTTCCCTCGAGGTTGCAGACCACTCGATCGCCGGCCTGATCGGCCCGAACGGCGCCGGCAAGACCACGGCGTTCAACGCGATCACGCGCCTCTACAAACTCGACTCCGGAGACGTCGTCTTCGACGGCCGCTCGCTCCGGCGCGTCCGGCCCAGCCGCGTGATCCGGCTCGGGATCGCCCGCACCTTCCAGAACCTCGAGCTCTTCCCGCAGCTCACCGTGCTCGAGAACGTGCTCGTGGGAGCTCACATCTCGACGCGGCTGCAACGAGAGCGTGAGCAACGCCGACAGGCGCTCGAGACACTGGCAGACGTAGGGATCGCCGAGCATGCGGAGCGTCTGGCCTCCGGGTTGCCGTACGGGACGCTCAAGCGCGTCGAGCTCGCACGAGCACTCGCGAGCCGCCCCCGGCTGCTGCTGCTCGACGAGCCTGCCGGCGGACTCAACCACGAGGAAGTCGACGCGCTCGTCGGCCTCATCCGTCGCCTGCGCGACGAGCGCGACCTCACAGTCCTCCTCGTCGAGCACCACATGCGGCTCGTGATGGAGCTCTGCGAGCACGTGCACGTCCTCGACTTCGGGCGCACGATCGCCACCGGCCCTCCCGCCGACGTCCAGCGTGACCCGGCGGTGATCGAGGCGTATCTCGGCGGAGAGCTTGCGGCGTGACCGCACTGCTCGAGCTCGAGGACGTCGAGGCTCGGTACGGGCCGGTCCACGTGCTGCACGGGATCTCGCTCGCGGTCGAGGAAGGGTCGATCGTCGCCGTGCTCGGCCCGAACGGCGCCGGCAAGACGACCACTCTGCGCGCGATCTCCGGCACGGTTCGGCGCTCGGGCGGCATCCGCTTCGCGGGACGCTCGCTCGGCCGGCTCGGCCCCGACGGCGTCGCCCGACTCGGCGTGGCGCACGTGCCGGAAGGCCGCGGCACGTTCTCGGAGCTCACGGTGTGGGAGAACCTGAAGCTCGGCGCCTACACGCGTCGCGGCTCGATCCAGCCGGAGCTCGAGCGCGTCTTCTCCTACTTCCCGTGGCTCTCGGAGCGGCGGCGACAGCAGGCGGGGACGCTGAGCGGCGGCGAGCAGCAGATGCTCGCGCTCGCCCGCGCCTTCGTCCTGCGGCCGAGGCTGCTGCTGCTCGACGAACCGTCGCTCGGTCTCGCGCCGGTGCTCGTCGCCGAGCTGTTCCGGATCGTCCGCGAGCTCAACGAGCGGGAAGGCCTGACCGTGCTCGTCGTCGAGCAGAACGCGCAGCTCGCTCTGCAGGCGGCCCAGACGGGCTACGTGCTCGAGGCGGGTCGAGTCGCCCTCTCCGGGACGAGTGAGGAGCTCAGGTCCGACGACTCCGTACGGCGCAGCTACCTCGGCTACTGATGGCGACGGCCGAGACATCCCGGCTCGACGGGCTGCGCAGCCGCGGAGCGGCTCTCGGCGGAGCCGTTTCACCCGTGGTCCTGCTTCTCATCGCCGGCGCGATCGGGCTGCTCATCGGCTGCCTGCGCAGCGACGTGTTCGCCCAGCTCACCGTGCAAGGCCTCGCCATCGGGTCGGTGTACGGCAGCCTCGCGCTCGCGCTGGTCCTCGTCTACCGCGCGACCCACGTCATCAACTTCGCGCAGGGAGAACTCGCGATGCTGACGACCTACATCGCGTGGCAACTCATCCAGTGGGGGCTGTCGTACTGGGAGGCCTTCGCGGCGACTCTCGTCATCGCCTTCGTGCTCGGCACCGTGCTCCAGGTCACGCTCCTGCGACCCGTGCAGCACCGCTCCGTGATCGCAGCCGTGATCGTGACCGTCGGCCTCTTCATCCTCATCGACGGCGTCGTGAGCTGGATCTGGGGCAGCGAGCTGAAGTTCATGCCGCCCCCCTTCGCGAGGACGAACTACGACGTCGGCGGAGTCTCGATCGCCCGTCTCTATCCAGGCATCTTCGTCGTCGTCCTCATCTCAGTGCTGCTCGTCTGGGCGCTCTTCCGCTTCACGAAGCTCGGTCTCGGGATGCGGGCGGCCGCGCTTCGGCCGCAGGCCGCGGCGTTCGCCGGCGTGCGCGTCGACCGGATGCTGGCGATCGGCTGGGGACTCGCCGCCGTGCTCGGCGCCGTCGCCGGCCTGATGGCGGAGCCGTCCCAGTTCTTCCTCGACCCGACGCTCATGCAGCCGATCCTCGTCTACGCCTTCGCCGCCGCCGTGCTCGGCGGCCTCGAGAGCCCGGCGGGAGCGGTAGTCGGAGGGCTGATCATCGGAGTCTCGCTCAACCTCCTCATCCAGTACGTGCCGGCGATCAGCTCGACGCTGCAGACTCCGGTCGCCTTCGCCGTCCTCATCATCGTGCTCCTGATCAAGCCTTCGGGCCTCTTCGGTCACCGGACGGTGCGGCGCGTATGAGGCGGCAAATTCCAGCACTGACATCGCTCCTCGTAGTCGCCGGGGTCCTCGTCTCTCTGCCCTTCATCCTGAGCGACTACAACATCTCGCTCGCCGCCCAGGTCGGGATCTTCTTCATCGGCGTGCTCGGCCTCAACATCCTGACGGGCTACACAGGGCAGATCTCGATCGGCCATGGCGCGTTCATGTGCATCGGCGGCTACACGACGGCCGTCATGTCGAGGGATCACCACACGAGCCTTGTCGTCACGATGCTGATGGCCTTCGCAATCTGCTTCGTCGTCGGCCTACTCGTCGGCCTGCCGGCGCTGCGATTCTCGGGCGTGTACCTCGCGCTCGTGACATTCGCGTTCGCTGTGTCGGTGCCGCTGTTGCCGCTCCAGTGGTCGACGTTCCTCGGCGGCAGCGGGGGCGTCCAGTCAGCCAAGACGGTCAGCCACCTCTGGCTCTACGGCGTCACCTGGGCCGCGTCCGCGGTCCTCTTCGTGCTCGCGTGGCTGATCCTGCGCGGTCGCATGGGCCGCGCGTTCCGCGCGGTTCGCGACAGCGAGTTGGCGGCGGTCGCCTCGGGAATCGAGTTGCCCGTCTACAAGACGGTCGCCTTCGGGATCTCGGCGGCGTACGCCGGGGTGGCAGGTTCGCTGTTCGTGCTTGCCACCAACGGCTTCGCGCAGCCGAGCGAGTTCGGAGTTTTTCTCTCTCTGCAGCTTCTTGTCGGCGCCGCCATTGCCGGCTTGGGATCCCTCTGGGGGATCCTTGTGGGAGCCGCGTTCGTCGGGCTTTTGCCGGCCGTCTCGGGCAGCGTGCCGGTCGTCGGCTCGGCCCACGGGCGCGACGTCGTCTTCGGCGCTGCGGTGATTCTCGTGATGCTCCTGCTGCCCGACGGCTTCGCCGGGCTCGTCGCCCGCCTGCGGCGGCTCGGGGAGGCTTGAACCGCGAGTCAATCTCCATCAAACTGGTCCGGAAATCGTCTCCATGATCACAAAACCGAAATCGGAGGGGGCGTACATGCCTGTCAACCGTAAGAAGCTGGGAGCGCTCATCGGAGCTCTTCTGGTGACAGCCGCGATAGCGGGTACAGCGGCTGCGTCACACAGAAGCACTCCAGGGGTGACGAGCAAGAAAATCGTGATCGGCGGCACGTTCCCGCTCACCGAAGGGCCGGCGACCGGTGGAGCGTCGCTGTACAAGACGATCCCCTTCGCCGAGCAGGCGTACTACGCGTACGTCAACGCCAAGGGCGGCGTTTTCCACCGCCAGATCGACGACATCATCGCCGACGACCAGTACACGCCGTCGGAGACGGTGCAGCAGACGACGAAGCTCGTCGAGCAGGACCACATCTTCGCGGACGTCGGGAGCCTCGGCACGGCGCCCGGCCTCTCGACTTGGGGCTACCTCAACCAGCACAAGGTGCCGCAGGTACTGCTCGCGACCGGCGATGCGTACTGGGGGAACTGCGTCCACCACGCCTGCGGCGGTTCGACGAAGCCGTACACGATGGGCTGGCAGCCCGACTACCCGGGCGAGGCGAAGCTCTACGCGAAGTACATCCTCCAGCACAAGCCCAACGCCAAGATCGGCGTCCTCTACCAGGGCGACGCATTCGGCAAGAACTATCTCGCGGGACTGAGGACCGGGCTGGGCAGTCACAAGAACATGATCGTCGCCACCCAGTCCTACAACGCCGGGGACTCGCCGAACGTGGCCGGCGCACACGTGATCCCGCTGAAGGCAGCCGGCGCGGACACGCTCGTCATCTTCGCCACGCCGGGAGCCGCGATCGGCGCGCTGGCGACCGCGACCGCAATCGGTTGGAGCCCGCTCACGCTGCTGGGCAACGTCTCGGCGAACCGCATCTTCATGCTGAAGGCCGGTCAGTCCGGTGCCTCGCTGAACGGAGTCGTCTCGACCGCGTATGTGGCGAGCCAGACGGCCCAGGCGAACCTGCCGGGGATGAAGCTCGCAAAGTCGATCATCGACAAGTACGCGCCGAGCCTCAGCCAGGAGTTCGCGGCGGGCGACGGCAACCTCGTCTACGGCCTCGCGGTCGGCTGGACGTTCGTGGACGCCCTCAAGCACGCGGGCAAGAACCCGACGCGCGCGAGCCTGATGCACGCCCTCCGCACCATGGACCAGAAGAACAACCCGTTCGTCTATCCGGGGATGGTGGTCAAGACGTCCAAGAAGCGCACCTTCCCGATGGAGCAGTTGATCTTCGAGAAGTGGGCCGGCGGCGCCGGCGGCGACTGGAAGACGACCGGCAAGATCCTCAACAGCGGCCACTAGGCAGCCGCACCAGCGGATCGACGGAGGGGGAGCTCAAGCTCCCCCTCGCCGTCTCAGAGCTCGAAGGCGTCGGTGACCGGGGCCCGACAGGCGAAGCGTTCGCAGACGTAGACGGCCGGCTTGCCGCCGACGAGCGTCTTGCCCTCGAGCAGCGGGACGTCTTCGGCCGGGCCGAACGCGACGACGGCGTTCGGGTCGAAGCCGCGCACCGCGGCGCGCGCGACCTCCGAATCCGATCCGCCCACGACTGCGAGCTCACGCGGCGGCGAGAGGTGGAGATCGAGCGCGCATAACGCCCAGCCGAAAGCGCTCGGCGCCCGCGGCAGTAGATCCCGTACGAGGCGCAGCGCTCCGACCGCCTGTCGCTCGAGCTCGTCGTCGCCCCAGATCCGCGCGAGCCGCAACAGGACGAACGCGAGCATCGAGCTTCCCGCCGGGGTCGGGTTGTCGTCGAACGCCTTCTGTCTCGCTACCAGCTGCTCGCCGTCGGCCGGCGTGAGGAAGAAGCCGCCCCGCTCGGGATCGCCGAAGCGCTCGACCGCGGTCAGCGCCAGCCGCCGCGACTCATGGAGCCAGCGCAAATCGCCGGTCGCGACGTGCAACTCGTAGAGGCCGTGCGCGACGTTCGCGTAGTCGTCGAGGAACGCCGGGTACTTGGCCTCGCCTTCGCGAAGCGTCCGCCAGAGCGGATCGACCGCGAGCAACTCACCGAGCTCGACAGCCGCCGCGAGCAAATCAGCGCGCCCGAGCCGCCGCGCCCCCTCCGCGAGCGCGGCGAGCGCCAGCCCGTTCCACGACGCGATCACCTTGTCGTCGAGAGCCGGCTGCGGCCGGCGGCTGCGGATCTCGAGGAGCTGCGCGCGCGTCTCCTCGTCGAGCTCGCCGCGCAGGATCGAGCGCCGGTGCTCGAACGGCTGGAGCAACTC
>DASXKE010000092.1:0-5496 GCA_036496985.1 Gaiellaceae bacterium
TCGCTCGAACGCATGAGGTCGGCGAGTCGCAGGAGTCGATGCCGGTCGCGTACAACGGCGACCCGCTCGAGATCGGCTTCAACGCCGAGTTCCTGCGAGAAGGCCTCGAGTCGGTGGAAGGCGACGACGTGAAGCTGAAGCTCATCAGTCCGCTCCGGCCCGCGATCCTCACCGACGAGGCCGACGACTTCACGTACCTCATCATGCCGATCCGCCTTCCCGGCTGAAAAGCCGGACAGGGTCAGCCCAGTCTGATAGTCGACTCCGTCTCGCTCCGCGACTTTCGTTCGTATGGGCGGCTCGAGCTGACACTGCAGCCGGGACTCGTTCTCGTCGTCGGAGCGAACGGCGTCGGCAAGACGAATCTGCTCGAGGCCACGCACGTCGCTACCCAGGGGTTCTCGCCGCGTACCCGGGCCGACTCTCAGGTCGTCCGCTTCGGTTCCGAAGGCGCGCGCGCCGCCGTTTCCGGACGGCGTGGTGAGGTCTCGATGGAGCTGGAGGTAACGGTGCGGCGCGGTGAGGGCAAGCGCGCCAAGCTGAACGGGGCGCCGTTGCGCGCGGCCGAGCAGCTGCGCTCGGTGGTCTCGACGCTCGTCTTCACTCCGGACAGGCTCGGCGTGGTCAAGGGGCCGCCCGCTGCCCGCCGCGCGTACTTCGACCGCGTTCTCGGCCGCTTCTCGCCGGCCCGCGCGCCGCTGCCGGCGGAGTACGGAGCTGCGGTGGCGCAGAGAAACGCGGCGCTCCGCCGCGCGGGCGCGGGAATGTCCGGCCGTGACGCGATCGAGCCGTGGAGCGAGCGCGTCGCCACACTCGGCGTCGACCTCGTTGCTGCTCGGCTCGAGACGCTCGACCTGCTGCAGCCGGTCTTTGCCGAGCGCGCCGCGGAGCTCGGGCTCGGCGACGTCGCTCTCCGGTACGAGGGCGAACCGCCGACCCTCGAAGCGCTGACGGCAGTGCTCGCTCGCGACCTTGATCGCGGCGTCACGTCACTCGGTCCGCACCTCGACGACATCGTCCTCTCGGCGGCCGGCCGCGACCTCCGCAATTTCGGCTCCCAGGGCGAGCAGCGGCTCGCTCTGCTCGCGCTTCTGCTTGCCGAGGCCGAGACGATCGCCGACCGAACCGGCGTTCCGCCGCTCCTGCTGCTGGACGACGTGCTGTCCGAGCTCGATCCCGAGCGGCGGCGGATTCTCGCCGCGCGCGTGCGCAGCGCTGGGCAGGCGCTCGTCACCGCAACCGACGCGGCGATGCTGCCCGCGGACCCGGACCAGCTGCTCGAAGTGAGCCCCGGAGTGGTGCTGGAGGCTGGTGGCTAGTGGAACCGGTTGGCGAGCAGATCCGGGCCGAGCTCGCCCGCGTGGGAGCTGACAGCGGTGCGGGCGATGCGGTCACCGCCTGGCCGTCCGCGGTCGGTGACGAGATCGCTCGCAACGCGTGGCCGGCGAAGACACAGCCGGACGGGACGCTCGTCGTTCACGTCCGCGACGCGATCTGGGGTTTCGAGCTGACCCAGCGCACGGCCGAGATCTCGCAGCGCTTGCCCGGCCGCCCGAGGCTTCGCTTCACTCCGGGACTGCTGCCTGACACGACGTCCGCAGAGCCTTCGGCGCCCACGGTCGTGGCCTCTCCGGAGCAGGCGCGCGAGGCGGCCGAGATCGCGGCTGGGATCGAAGACCCGAACCTCCGCGAATCCGTTGCGAAAGCCATAAAAGCGGGGCTCGCACGCGCCTCGGACGACCGCTCCGTCTGATACACTTCTCTTTGCCCGCAAATGCCTAATTTGCAGGGCTTTTTTCATGGCCGAAACAGACTACACCGCTAGGGACATCACCGTCCTCGAAGGCCTCGAGCCGGTCCGGCTTCGGCCTGGCATGTACATCGGCTCGACAGGGCTCCGCGGCCTCCATCACCTCATCTACGAGGTGGTCGACAACTCGGTCGACGAGGCTCTCCAGGGCCGCAACGACCGGATCGAGGTGACCCTCCATCCGGACAACTCGGTCACGGTGCAGGACTGGGGCTCGGGCATCCCCGTCGACGTGATGCCGGACCAGGGATTGCCGGCGCTGACCGTCGTCCTCACGAAGCTCCATGCCGGCGGCAAGTTCGGCGGCGACGGCTACAAGGTTTCGGGCGGATTGCACGGCGTGGGCGTCTCGGTCGTGAACGCGCTCTCCGAGCGGCTCGTGGCCGAGGTGCGGCGCGACGGCGAGGTCTACCGGCAGGAGTTCGAGCGAGGCGACCCGACCGGCGAGATGGAGGTCGTCGGGAAGATGGGTCCTGACGACGCCGTCGGGACGACGATCACGTTCCTGCCCGATTCCCAGATCTTCGAGGAGCTCGACGTCGACGCGGCGACGATCACGCAGCGCCTGCGCGAGACGGCGTTCCTCACGAAGGGGCTCCACATCAAGCTCGTCGACGAGCGCGCGGACGGCAAGACCGTCGAGTTCCACTACGAGGGCGGGATCCGCGACTTCGTCTCGTACATCAACGAGGCCAAGGACGCGATCCACAAGCACATCGTCTATTTCGAAGGCGACACCGAGCAAGGGGCCGTCGAGGTTGCGATGCAGTGGAACTCCTCGTATCAGGAGTCGGTCTTCACCTTCGCCAACAACATCAACACGGTCGAAGGCGGCACGCACCTGTCGGGTTTTCGCAGCGCGCTGACCCGCACCCTGAACGCGAAGGCCACCGAGCTCAAGCTCCTGAAGGAGAAAGAGAGCCTCGAGGGCGAGGACGTCCGCGAAGGTCTCGCGGCAGTGGTCTCCGTCAAGCTGCGCAACCCGCAGTTCGAAGGGCAGACGAAGACGAAGCTCGGCAATCCGGGCATCGAAGGTCTCGTCCAGACGACGGTCAACTCGTCGCTCTCGCGGTTCCTCGAGGAGAACCCCCAGGACGCGCGCGCGATCTGCAACAAGGCGATCGCTGCCATGCGCGCGCGGCTCGCGGCGCGCCAGGCGCGCGAGCTGACGCGCCGCAAGTCGGCGCTCGACGGTTCCTCGTTGCCGGGCAAGCTCGCCGACTGCTCGATTCGCGATCCGTCACTTGCGGAGCTCTTCATCGTTGAGGGCGACTCGGCCGGCGGTTCGGCCAAGACGGGCCGCGATCGCACCTACCAGGCGATTCTGCCGCTGCGCGGGAAGATCATCAACAGTGAGAAGAATCGGATCAACAAGGTGCTATCGAACAACGAGATCCAGGCGATGATCACCGCGATCGGCACCGGGATCGGCGACGAGTTCGACATCGAGAGCCTCCGCTACCACCGCATCGTCGTCATGACCGACGCCGATGTCGACGGGTCGCACATTCGGACGCTCGTCCTCACGTTCCTCTATCGCCACATGCGCGAGCTCTTCGAGTACGGCCACATCTACATCGCGGTACCGCCGCTGTACAAGGTCAAGCTCGGGAACCAGGAGTTCTACTTCGAGAAGGAGTCGCAGCTGGAGGAGCTGCTTGTGCGCGAGCGCTTCGGTGACCTCGAGGTGCGCGACCGCGCCGGGAATGAGGTCAAGCTGACGGAGACGCGCTGGAAGCGGTTCACGGGCGCGCTCGCGGAATTCGAGGGCTGGTCGGCCAGGCTGCGCGCCGACTTCGGGCCGCAGGCCTCCGACCTCGTCGTCTCACACCGTCTCGTCGAGCTCGACATTGCGACGCCTGCCGCCGCCGAGAAGGCGATCGCTGCGCTGCCGCCGAACGGCTTCAAACTCTCCGTGCTTGAGCGGGACGATCAGGGCCTGCAGGTGAAGGTCGTCGAGGAGGAGACGTCTGCCGCACAGACCATCGGCCTCTCCGCCGAGCTGCTCGCCTCGCCGATCTACGCGAACCTCCGTCGCGCGTACGAGAAGCTCGTCGAGGTCGTCGGCCCGCCGCCGTTCTCACTCGCCCTCGGCAAGCACAAGGCCGAGCCGGAGACGTTCGCTGGCCTGCGGCACGACGCGCTCGAGCTGGCAAGGGAGGTCGGCACCCAGCTCTCCCGCTACAAGGGCCTCGGGGAGATGAACCCCGAGCAGCTGTGGGAGACCACGATGGATCCGACGAAGCGGCTCATGGTCCGGGTCGACGTGGAGGACGCGAGCGCCGCCGATCAGCTCTTCTCGATGTTGATGGGCGACCAGGTCGAGCCGCGTCGGCTGTTCATCGAGGAGAACGCGAAAGACGCGTTCCTTGACGTCTAGGAGCACGGTTGTCTGAGGTCGAGACAGGCGCTCTCGGATCCGGCCGAGTCGAGTCGCGCGAACTCGAGCAGGAGATGCGCTCGAGCTTCCTCGACTACGCGATGTCGGTCATCGTCTCGCGCGCGCTGCCCGACGTGCGCGACGGGCTCAAGCCGGTGCACCGGCGCGTGCTGTACGGGATGCACGAGGCCGGCCTGCAGCCGAACCGGCCGTACAAGAAGTCCGCCTCGACCGTGGGCGCCGTGATGGCGAACTACCACCCGCATGGCGACTCGGCGATCTACGACACGCTGGTGCGCATGGCGCAGCCGTTCTCGCTGCGCTATCCCCTCGTCGACGGCCAGGGCAACTTCGGCTCGATCGACGACGATCCGGCCGCAGCCATGCGCTACACCGAGGCGCGTCTGTCGAAGATCGCCACCGAGCTCTTGCGCGACATCGACGCGAACACGGTCGATTTCGAGCCGAACTACGACGAGTCGCGTCGCCAGCCGTCCGTCCTGCCGTCGCGTTTCCCGAACCTGCTCGTCAACGGCTCGACCGGAATTGCGGTCGGGATGGCGACGAACATGCCGCCGCACCACCTCGGCGAGACGATCGACGCAGTCGTCGCGATGATCGACGACCCGGAGATCTCGGTCGAAGGGCTCATGAAGCACGTCAAAGGCCCCGACTTTCCGACCGGCGCGTTCGTCGTGGGGCGCAGCGGGATCCGCGACGCGTATCGCACCGGCCGAGGCCGGGTGATCATGCGCGCACGCGCGCACATCGAGGAGCTGCGCGGCGGCCGCTCGGCGATCGTCGTCACCGAGCTCCCGTATGGCGTGAAGAAGGGCGGCGACACGGGCGTCATCGTCAAGATCGCCGACCTCGTCCGCGACAAGGTGCTGACCGAGGTCTCCGATCTCGCCGACCACTCGGACCGCACCGGGATGCGCATCCAGATCGAGTTGAAGCGCGACGCCATCCCGCAGGTCGCGCTCAACAAGCTCTTCAAGCACACGCCGCTCCAGTCGACGTTCGGCTACAACGCCGTCGCCCTCGTCGATGGCGTGCCCCGGACGCTGTCGCTGCTCGAGCTCGTGCGGCACTACCTCGAGTTCCAGCGCGAGGTCGTCACCCGCCGCTCGAAGGACGAGCTGCGCAAGGCGGAAGCCCGCGCGCACGTCCTGCGGGGCTACCTGATCGCACTCGACAACATCGACGCGATCGTCGCGCTGATCCGCGCTGCAGCCAACACGGACGAGGCGCGCACCCAGCTGATGGAGCGGTTCTCGCTCTCCGAGATCCAGGCCGTGGCGATCCT
>DASXKE010000093.1:0-2101 GCA_036496985.1 Gaiellaceae bacterium
GCTCGGGTGGATCACCCACTTGCCGTCGTAGCCGTGCTCGAGCGCGCGCCGCGCCGAGAGGACGAGCCCGAGGTCGTCGCCGAGGCGCCCGTGCGGGCCGTCGACCGCCTGGAGCCCGAACGCGCGGGCGGCCGCGACGACCCGTCGGAGCGCGTACTCCGAGCTGCCGGCTCCGATCGTCAGAACCGGAACGCCGAGCGAGGCGGCCATGTCGGCCGGCCCGAAGACGAGCGCCTCGAGCCCGTGTTCTGCGGCCGCGATCCGCTCGGCCTCAGCGAGGCCGCGCGCCGTCTCGATCTGGGCCTCGAGCCCGATCCCGGCCGGAATTAGCTCGGCCCCCGCGGACACGTCCTCGGGGGACTCGACCTTGGGGAGTACGACCACGTCGGGTCGCACCTCCGCGGCTGCCCGCAGGTCGTCCTCCCACCACGGCGTCGAGCGCGCGTTGACGCGAAGCGCGGTCGTCCGCCCGAGCGGGCCGCGGGCGAGCGCGGCCACCGCGAGCTCCCGCGCCTGTTCCTTGTCCTCGGCCGCGACCGCATCCTCGAGGTCGACGACCACCTCGTCAGCGGCGAGCGACGGTGCCTTCGCGAGCATTCGCTCGCTGGAGGCGGGAACGGTGAGACAGGTGCGGCGGGCGCGGGCGGGCACGCGCCAACGCTAACGCCGCCGCACGAAGAAGGCGTACCGGCGGCCATCGTGGGCCGCCTCGCCGCTGGGGACGAACTCGAGCGTGGCCAGGACGTGGAGCGCCGTCGCGTTATCGGGGCCTGTCATCGCCGTGATGCGCTCGAAGCCCGTGGCGAATGCGGCGCGAACAATCGCGTCCGACGCCTCCGTCCCATAACCGCGACCCTGCTCGTGGGTCGCGACGACGCAGCCGAGGTCGAGCTCGCGGCGGCCCTCGATTTGTTCCCACTGCAGGCCGGCAAGCGCGACTGCGCGGCCGCTCTCCCGCTCGACCGCTGCCCAGAGGCTCATCCCGCCGTCGCGTTCGTAGCGGTGGATCTTCTCCCGGATCCATTCCTCGGACTCGCCGAGATCGTCGGCATCCGTGAGCTCGAGCGGCCGAATGACGAGCCGCTCCGTCTCGATCGGGAGCTCGATCTTCGGCTCTTCTCCCACACGGAGACGTGCTTCGTGCTCTCCGCCGTGAACGGCAAACGGTCCCAGTCGGCCCAGCGCTCCCGCAGCGTCATTCCCGCGAGGCGCGCCATGAGGTCGAGCTCCGCGGGAGAGACGGACCGGAACGGCACGGAAGCCCGCTTCCACTCGCCATCGACGAGCGAGAAGTGGTGAGAGACGAGCCGCTGCGTGTCGAAGTCGAGCTCGTCGACGCCGACGTGCGTGTCGCTCAGGTCGAACACCTCGAGCCGCTGCCGGTTCTGGACGCCAACCTCGACGACGAAGCAGCCCCCAGGCTCGAGGTGCGCCGCCGCGTTCTCGAAGACGGCTACCTGGCCATCCTGCGTCGTCATGTTGTTGATCGAGTTGAAGACGACATAGGCGAGCGAGAACGTTCCGTCGACGCGAGTAGTGGCCATGTCGCCGATCTCGACCGGAATCGAGTCCGTCTTCTTGCGCAGCTGCGCGACCATGTCCGGCGAGAGGTCGATGCCGGCGACGCGGACGCCCCGAGCGGCGAGAGGCACCGCGATCCTGCCGGTGCCGATCGCCAGCTCGAAAGCACCGCCGCTCGCGAACGGGACGAGGAAGTCGACGACGGGCTCGACCGGCATGGCCGCGGTCGAGGAGTCGTATCGCTCCGCGACCTTGCCCGCGAACCAGTCCGTCGTCATCCGGACCTCTTGAGCTTCCCGTGCTTCTTCGCGTGCCGCTCGCCGACCTTGAACACGGCGAGGCCGATCGGCGTCGCCAGGACGGCGATGATCAACAGCGGCCAGACGTCGGCCCAGGCCATGCCGGCCCCGTCGATGATCGAAGCGCGGCAGCCGCGTAACGCGTACGTCGCCGGCGAGATCTTCGAGATCCACTGCATCCACTCCGGCATGACGGTCACCGGGTAGTAGACGCCCGAGACGACGAGCATGATGCCCTGGCAGACGAAGCCGAGCTGTGCCCCTTTCTCCGGCGAGATCAG
>DASXKE010000094.1:0-2999 GCA_036496985.1 Gaiellaceae bacterium
CCACCTCAACCAGCCGTGGCGCTTTCGCGTCCTTGGGCCCGAAACGCTCGCGGAGCTGAAGCGTGTCGCCGGCGAGAAAGAGGCCGCGAAGCTCGACCGCGCTCCGACGCTCGTGGTCGCGTCCGCGGCGCTGACGGGCGATCTCGCGACCGACGAGGAAGACATCTGCGCGGCCGCTGCGGCGATCATGCTCGTGCTCCTCGCGGCGACAGAGCGCGACATCGCGACGTACTGGCGGACACCGCAGGTTCTGCGCACGAAGGCCGGTCGCGAGGCCGCCGGGATCCCGTCGGGGGAGCGCTTCCTCGGCCTCCTGCACTTCGGGAGCGCCAGCCGAGTGCCCGCCGAGCGCGAGCGCGACCCGGTCGATTCGTTCGTGGAGCTCTTGCCCTAGGAGACCGCGGCCTCGCCGGCTCCCGGCTCTTCGACTCCGGTCTGCGGTGGGCCCACGACCGGCGGCTCCGCCGGTCGGAGGTAGAGGTACTCGTAAACGAGCCCTGCGACGAGGGCACCGACGACCGGACCGACCCAGTAGATCCAACCGTTCGCCCAGAAGTTCGCGGCTAGCTCCGGACCGAACGCCCGGGCCGGGTTCATTGCGGCGCCCGTGATCGGCCCACCGACGAACACATCGATCGTGATCGTGAGCCCGATCGCGAGGCCGGCGATCGCCTTGAAGGCGCCGCGCTCGTCCACCGCGGTCGCGAAGACGGCCCAGACCAGGAAGAAGGTCATGATCATCTCCAGCACGAGCGCGCGCCCGACGGGATACCCGTGCGCCACGTGCGGGACGGCTCCCAGGATCGCGGGCTTCTTGAAGAGCCAGCGCAAGATGAGCGCGGCCACGATCGCTCCGCCGAGCTGGAACACCCAGTAAGCCACGGCAATGTGCGCCTTGATCCGGCGCGTCGCGAGGAAGGCGGCAGTGATGGCAGGGTTGAAGTGCGCGCCGGAGATGTGGCCGAGATTCGAGACCATGATCCCGATCGCGAGGCCGTTGGCGAGCGCGAAGGCAACGAGCGTGTATTGCGTGCCCAGGCCGAAGGCAGACACGGCGACTGCGCCCGCGCCGCCGCCGATGAAGATGAGCGTGAAGGTTCCGACGAACTCGGCGACTCCGCGGCGGAGCAGGTCCTGGTCCACGGCGCGGAACGCTACGAAGACCGTCGGACGGAGTCCCGACGCTCGATGCGTGCGAAAAGGCGGCGGCGGGTATGCCCGTCGCGATGAGCGGTGTCACCGACGAGCGGAGTTTCGAGGTCGAGTGCCCGCACTGCCACAAGACCTTCGCCGGCTCCCCGATCGAGGGCGGGCGTGCGGCCCGCTACCTCGGCTTCAAGTGCCCGCACTGCAGGCTCTTCGTCCCGCTCCAGCGGGCGACCGACGCCGACGCAAGCCCGGCTAGCTGACGGCGTCGCGCAGCGCCTGCGCTTCGGGCAGGTGCTCGAGCTTCTTGAGCGTGTTGTTCTCGATCTGCCGGATTCGCTCGCGCGTGACGCCGAAGGCGCGACCGACTTCCTCGAGCGTGCGCGGCTCGCCGCCGAGCAGGCCGTAGCGAAGCTCGATCACCTCGCGCTCGCGCCGCGGCAGCGCATTGAGCGCGTTGACGACATCCTCGCGTCGCAGCATCAGCTGAGCCGTGTCGTACGGCGACTCCGCGGCCTCGTCCTCGACGAAGTCGCCGAGCGAGGAGTCCTCCTCCTCGCCGATCGGCTTCTCGAGCGAGACGGGCAGCTGCGACATGCGCAGGATCTCGCGTACCTCGGTGGTCGTCATCTCGAGCTCCTCGGCGATCTCCTCCGGGCTCGGCTCGCGCCCCAGCCGCTGCACGAGCTGCCGCTCGATGTGGACGACCTTGTTCAGCTTCTCGACCATGTGGACGGGAATGCGGATCGTGCGCGCCTTGTCGGCGATGGCGCGGGTGACCGCCTGCCGGATCCACCAGGTCGCATAGGTCGAGAACTTGTAGCCCTTGCGGTAGTCGAACTTCTCCACCGCGCGAATAAGGCCGAGCGACCCTTCCTGGATCAGGTCGAGAAAGGAGAGCCCGCGCCCGAGATATCCCTTCGCGATCGAGACGACAAGGCGGAGATTCGCTTCGATCATCGCCGTCTTCGCGCTCATGTCACCGCGCTCGATGCGCTTCGCGAGCGTGACCTCCTGGTCGGCGGTCAGGAGGTTGACCTTGCCGATCTCGCGGAGGTAGAGGCGCAGCGAGTCGAGCGACGGCTCTACCGTCAGGTCGAGCTTCGGGACGACGGCCACCTTCTCGTCCTCCGGCGGCGGCGGCTCGTGCGGCGGCGTCTTGTGCTGCTCGCCTTCCACCAGGTCGACCCCGTGTTCGACGAGGTACGTGTAGAAGTCCTCGACCTGCTCCTTCGTCAGCTCGACGTCGTCGAGCCCGGTCGCGATCTCGTCGTAGGAGAGGAAGCCTTTCTCTTTTCCTTCGGCGACGAGCTTGTGGATCTCCTCGACGTCAGGAAGCGCGATCTCGACGGTCAGCACGTCCAGTTACCTCCCGGCCTAGTTGGTTGCACGACGGCACTACCACAACCGACCGGAACCCTCTCCCCCGCGCGCCCCGGCCCTCCCTCAATCGCCCGGCGGATACTAGTCAGGACCGCGCAATTCGTAAAGAAGTTGTCAATGCCCGGTGACGACTTCGCCCACGCGCTCGCCGCGCGTGTTGAGAACCGGCCGCTCCACGAACTCGGGTAGGTCGGCGCCGAGCCGCTCGAGGAAGACCGCGAGCGCCGGCGCGTGGGCTCGCGCGGCGCCGTCCTCTGTCTTGAGCGCGACTCCGGTGCCGTCGGGCCCGGCCGCGCAGATGAGCCCCTCCGCGCCGCCTTTCGCCAGCCAGCCCGGCGCGCCGTCCATGAGCAGGAAGTCGGCGCCGTCCGGGCCGCCGACGAGATCCGGCCGCGCGCGCATCGCCGCTGCGACCAACGCGCCGCCGGGCAGCGACTCGAGACGCGAGAACGCGTGCGCCATGCGCTCGA
>DASXKE010000095.1:0-4916 GCA_036496985.1 Gaiellaceae bacterium
GGCCCATGTGCAGGAACATGAGAATGATGAAGACGCTCGCTCCCCAGCGATGCATGCCGCGGACGAGCCAGCCCAGCGTCAGGTGGTCGGTGATGTTGACGATCGACTCCCAGGCGACCGGCTGGCCGGTGTGGGGGTCGACGTCCGCCGAAGGCACGTAGTACATCGCCAGGATCACGCCGGTGATCGCCTGCACGAGGAACGCGGTCAGCGCTGCCGAGCCGAGCGTCTGCATCCAGTTGATGTCCGACGGGACGTTGCGGAAGAGGAAGTACTTGACGCCGCCGACGAGGCCCGACCGCTCCTCGAGCCAGTCGAAGGGATAGACGACGAGCTCCTCCAGCTTCTGGCGGCGGACCTCGCCCTTCGTCGGCTTCCGTTTGTACGTCGTCGCGGCCATCAGTGATGCGGCGGCTGGAGGGGATAGAGCCACTGCTCCGGCCCGTCCACGTGGTTACCCGGTCCGGCTTGCTTGTACTTGTAGATCTTGGCCTGGGCGCCGGTGCCTACAACGTGAGACACCGAGTACGTGCTGAGGAGAACGAGGCGACCGTGGTTGATCTCGAATCCGTACCGGTCGAGCGCGCGCGGGGCCGGGCCGGCGGTCCGGTTGCCTTCGGTGTCGAACTGGCTGCCGTGGCACGGGCATCCGTACCCCGCGGGGATGACCGGCACGAATTCTGCCGGTCCGGTCAGCGTGTGCTCCTTGATCGTCGGATGCCCCGTGAACTTCAGGCCGCTCGGGCCATTCGCCTGCGTGGGGCAGCCGAGGTGCGTACAGCGGTTGGAGATGATCGAGAAGCTCGGCTCGCCGTTTGCCGCGGGGCCGTTGTTGCGGAGGAACGCCGCCCGTTTCGACACCTCGCCCTCGGCCGGATCGACGATGAACGTCGCGACGTACCACGTGTTGAGCAGAAACTTCTCGATCGGGCCGAGGTCGACCTTGTGCTGCTCCTGGCCGAGGAAGCCGGGGAGGACCGCGAAACCCGCGACCGGGATCGTGATCAGCCCGCCGATTGCCGCCCCAAGGCCGAGCGTCGCGCCTTCGAGGAAGACGCTGCGGGTGACCTGGGTCTCGGGCACCTCGGCGATCGTGACCTGGTGCGGGTCGTCCCCCGCGCCGCCATCGTGCAGCTCGCGCCGCTCGGGCTCGACGACGACCGTCTCCTCGCGCAGCTCGGCGGTCGCGTCGCGCGCCCAGAGGAACCCGAAGACGATGGCGATGACCGCGCCGATTGTCGAGATCAGCAGCGGATCGATCACGAGCCCGACGAGGACTACGACAATGCCGATGGCGAAGCCGATCGGATAGAGCGTCGGCCCAGGCAGCTCCTCGTGGGCCGATTCGTGCTCGGTGTCGGGACTCGGCTGTTCCGGCTCCACCAATCGAAGTCTTACCGCAAACGCCTACCGGACGGAGCGAGAACTAACCGGGAGGGCGCGGCGGAACGGTGCTCGTCGCGTGGGCGCGATGGGCGTCGCGAGGCAAGGACGCAGGGAGCGGCGATAGCGGTGTGCTATCGGCGCGACTGAGGACGCCGGATCGCGGCGCATCAGCGCGTCCTACGCGGCACAGCCACTGTTTCGCCGTACCCTCCTACAGTCCGTACTCGGTCCAGCGGCGCGTGACGAGCTCTTTGATCTCGGGGCTCATCTCGATCTCGTCGGGCCACGGCCGCGCACCCTCCTCGGGCCACTTCGCCGTGGCGTCGATGCCGAGCTTGCCGCCGAAGAACTGGCGCTCGGGTGCGTGGTCGAGATGGTCGAGCGGGCCTTCCGAGAGGATCACGTCGCGCTTCGGATCGACGTTCGCACCCGCATAGAAGAGGACCTGCTCGTAGTCGTGAACGTCGACGTCGGCATCGACCACGACGATGCACTTCGTGAGGCTCAGCATCCCGAGCCCCCACAGCGCGTGCATGACCTTCACCGCGTGTCCGGGGAACTGCTTGCGGATCGAGACGATGCAACAGTTGTGGAACGCGCCCGCGACCGGCAGGTCGTAATCGACGACCTCCGGCAGGGTCGTGCGCACCGCGGGCAGGAAGATCCGCTCGGTCGCCTTGCCGAGCCAGGCGTCCTCCTGCGGCGGCTTGCCGACCACGATCGAGGGATAGATCGCCTCGCGCCGCATCGTCATCGCGGTGACGTGGAAGACCGGGAACGGCTCGGCGGCCGTGTAGTAGCCGGTGTGGTCGCCGAACGGCCCCTCCTCGCCGACCTCGTCGCGCTCGATGTAGCCCTCGAGCACGATCTCGGCGCGGACGGGCACCTCGACGGCGACGCTCACTCCCTTGACGAGCTCGACCGAATCGCCACGAAGGAAGCCGGCGATCATGAACTCGTCGATGTGCTTCGGTAGCGGTGCGCTGGCCGAATACGCGGTGATCGGGTCGAGCCCGAGCGCGACGGCCACCTCGATGCGGCCGTCGGTCGCGAGGTAGTCGGCGCGGCCGTCCTTGTGGATCTGCCAGTGCATGAAGGTCGTGTTTCTGTCGATGACCTGCATCCGGTACATGCCGACGTTGCGGCCGCCGCTCTGCGGGTCGTGCGTGATCACGGCCGGAAGCGTGATGAACGGCGCCGGGTCGCCCGGCCAGCAGCGCTGGATCGGGAGCAGGCCGAGATCGACGTCGTCGCCGCGCAGGACGATCTCCTGGCAGGCTCCCTTGCCGACGGTCTTCGGCCGCGCGTCTGCGATCGACTTGAGCTTCTGCAGCCCGCGGATCTTCTCCATCAATCCTTGCGGCGGCTGCATCTCGAGCACGTCGGCGACGCGCTTGGCCAGGTCGTCGAGGCGCTCGACGCCGAAGGCGAGGCAC
This sequence comes from Gaiellaceae bacterium, assembly GCA_036496985.1. Lineage (GTDB taxonomy): Bacteria > Actinomycetota > Thermoleophilia > Gaiellales > Gaiellaceae > Palsa-739. Next base: position 2,823 of record DASXKE010000095.1, read on the forward strand.
ATCCGCCGCTCGGTTCCGAACTGGTTGATCAGCAGCGGATGCTCGGAGCCCTTCGGCTTCTCGAACAGGAGCGCCGGCCCACCGGCCTTGACGGTGCGGTCGACGATCTCGGTGATCTCGAGATCGGGATCGACCTCGGCCGAGACACGAACGAGTTCGCCCTCGCGCTCGAGCAGCGCGATCCAGTCGCGAAGATCCTTCACCGGCACGGCGCGAGTGTACGGCGCGCCACCGCTTAGGAGACCTGGACGTGATGTGCCGAGATCGTGACCGTGTGCCCCGTCACACGAACTGGCGTCCACTTTGTGCTCTTCGGCCAGGACACCGCGTAGCGACGGAACGTCCGACCACCGTCCTCCGTGACCCAGAGCGAAACGGTGCCGGCTCCGCACGCAACGCAGTCGCCCACGAAGTACGCAGCGCGAGGGCCGTCGAGAGTCCATGGCCCGAGGTAGCCGGTCACGAGCTCGTGCGGAGCCTTCACCTTGAAGTACCTCTCGGCGAATACCGCCTTCCAGCTCCGGCCACTGTCGCCGGACCGTACGCCGAAGTACGCCTCCTGGCTCGAGCCGACTCCGTTGAAGAACACGACCCAGACCGTCGAGCCGCTGCACTCGATCTGATGCCCGAGGGTGCGCGAGACCGGTTCTCGATAGACGAGACGACGGCCTTGGAAGATCCGCACGCCCTTGACCTGAACTCCGCAGCGGCTCGCCGTTGACGCCCCCGATCTCTGGCTGCCACCGTGCGACGTGCTCCGAGTCGTACCGCCGATGATCGAGAAGACCGCGAGGGCGACGCCGGCGAGAGCGGCGACGAGGGCAACCGCACCAGCCCAGCGTTTCCGCTGTCGCGCTCGCGCCTCGCGGATCAACGCCTCCAGATCTTCCTGACGCGAAGGCTCCGGTGGAGCGACAACCCTCACGGCGTCGCCTGCGGCATAACGCCACTATCGCTAGCACTACGTTCTATGTCAAGAGGCGCTCGCTAGTCGCTGCGGCGCCGCTGCTTGGTCACCCAGTGGCTCAGCTGGCCGAGAGCGATCACACCCACGAACACGAGGCCCGTGGCCAACATCACCTCGACCACCTTCGCTCCCTGCTGGGCCGCCGTCTCGACAGCCAAAACCGAGTGGAAGAGTGCGGCAAGCACGGCGAGAATCTAGCTCACTCGGAGCTCGGAATGCGCCGTGAGGGCTGCGTCGACTGCCTCGTCCCCGGCTGCGGCCCGGGCCGCCCGGTCGAGCGGCGCTGGATCGGCGTGCAGGCGGAGCGCAGTCCGTGCCTCGTCGAGCGCGCCACGGCCGAGAAGCGCTGCAGTCGCAGCCCAAAGCGGACCATCGCCTTCCGTCTCCTCCGCCCGCACCTGGCTGCAGAGCGAGATGAGCTCGGCGAGGTCGGCGACGGCCGCGACGTCGTGCAGCGCCGAGATGCGAGCGACGCCGTGCGCGTAGAGATAGTCGCCGAGCAGAAGCGCGGTGTCGTCGTCCGGCGGTGCGAACAGACGCGGCCGGGCGTAGTGCACGAGGTAGCCCTCGTAGATCGTCTCGAGCGCGAGCGCGTACCGGGCCTCCCCCAGCGGCGAGAAGACGGCGCTCGGGTCGCGCTCGGCCTCGGGCAGCAGGCAGTCGGCCCAGAGCGAGCTCTCGGCCGCCGCGTCGACGGCCATCGTCTCCCAGACGTCAGCGAGCAAAGCTCTCCACCGCGGCGACCGTCCGCTCGATCTCCTCTTCGCCGTGGACAGTCGAAGGGAAGAGCGCCTCGAACTGTGACGGCGGGATGTAGACGTGCTGCTCGAGAAGATGCCGGAACAGCGCGCCGTAGCGCTCGGTGTCGCAGCTCTGCGCGTCCTCGAAGTTCCGGACGGGCGCGTCGGTCTGGAAGAGCGTCAGCAGCGCGCCGACCCGCTGCAAGCGGCCGAACGGAGCGAGGCATTCCTCGAGAACCGCCGCGTTCCGCTCGAGCTCGTCGTAGACGGCGCGGTCGCGCAGCCGCCGCAGCACGGAGAGGCCGGCGGCGGTCGCGAGCGGGTTTCCGGCGAGGGTGCCCGCCTGGTAGACGGGACCCGCAGGCGCGAGCAGATCCATGATCTCGG
>DASXKE010000096.1:0-2391 GCA_036496985.1 Gaiellaceae bacterium
GGCCAGCGCGTCGAGTTCGAAGTCGTTCAAGGCGACAAGGGCGCACAGGCCGCCAACGTCAACGCGATCTAGAGAACCTGTCGGAGAAAAGGTTGAGAGGGCCCCGACAGGGGCCCTCTTCTTTTTGGGAGGATCGAACGAAGATGTCAATCGACCGCGAGCAACTTCTCCACGTGGCGCACCTGGCACGCCTCGAGCTGCGCGAGGACGAGATCGACAGGCTCGAGGGTCAGCTGAACGACATCCTCGAGGCCGTGTCGAAGGTCTCCGAGCTCGACCTGGCCGACGTGCCGCCGACCTCGCACCCGCTCGACGTCGTCAACGTCTCGGGCGAGGACGAGCCGCGCCCGTGCCTGACCGCCGAGGAAGCGCTGGCGAACGCGCCCGAGCGTGAGGGCGACTTCTTCAAGGTGCCGCCCGGAGGCAGCGCGTGATCGACACGCTCCGGCTCACCGCCGAGGAGGCGAAGCGGTTCCTCGAGAGGCGCGAGATCTCGGGCGCCGAGCTCTTCGCGGCTTACCGATCCGCGATCGACGACCGCGACGCGGAGCTCCATTGCTACCTGCATGTCTGTGACGATCCGGGCGGCGACGGCCTGCCGATCGCGCTCAAGGACGTGATCGGGACGAAGGGGATTCCGACTACCGCGGGCTCGAAGATCCTCGAGGGCTACGTCCCGGTCTACGACTCGACGGTCGTCGAGCGGCTGAAGGCGCACGGTCTGCGGATCCTCGGCAAGACGAACACCGACGAGTTCGCGATGGGCTCCTCGACCGAGAACTCGGCCTACGGCCCGTCGCACAACCCGTGGGATCCGTCGCGCGTGCCCGGCGGTTCGGGCGGCGGTTCGGCGGCGGCGGTCAGCGCCGGCCTCGCGCCGTGGGCGCTCGGTTCAGACACGGGCGGCTCGATCAAGCAGCCGTCGGCTCTCTGCGGCAACGTCGGTCTCCGGCCGACCTACGGCACGGTCTCGCGGTACGGCATCGTCGCTTTCGCCTCGAGCCTCGACCAGGTCGGGCCGGTCGCGCGCACCGTCCGCGACTGCGCCTACCTCTACTCGATCATCGCCGGCCGCGACGAATGCGATACGACGACGGTCGAGCTGCCGCAGCCGGTCGAGCTGCCGAACGCTGACGACCTCCGCGGCCTGCGCGTCGGCGTCCCGAAGGAGCTGAACCAGGCGGAGGGAATCGAGCCGGGCGTCGCGGCGGCCGTGGAGGCGGCGATCGCGAAGCTCGAGGAGCTCGGCGCGGAGGTCGGGGAGTGCTCGCTGCCGCTGTCCGTCGAGTACGGAATGGCGTGCTACTACCTGATCACGCCGGCCGAGGCTTCTTCGAACCTGGCGCGATACGACGGCGTCCGCTACGGCTACCGCGCCGACGCCCACGAGCGGCTCGAGATGTACGAGCGCACCCGCAACGAGGGCTTCGGCGACGAGCCGAAGCGGCGGATCATGGTCGGGACGTACGCGCTGTCGGCCGGGTACTACGACGCGTACTACGGTCAGGCGCAAAAGGTGCGCACGGTGATCAAGCGCGAGCACGACGCGCTGTTCGAGACGTTCGACGCACTCGTCTCGCCGACCTCGCCGACGGTCGCCTTCCCTCTCGGGGCGCGCACCGCAGACCCGATCGCCATGTATCTCAGCGATCTGCTCACGATTCCGTCGTGCATGGCGGGCCTGCCCGGGCTCAGCGTCCCGTGCGGGCTCTCGGAAGGACTGCCGGTCGGACTGCAGCTCGTCGGGCCACAGTTCGCCGAGAACACGCTCTTTCGCATCGGGCACGCGCTCGAGCAGGCGATCGGCTTCGATCCCGTCCCGGAGCGTCTCAGGTGACCTACCGCTTCGAGGATCCGGCCGCGGAGTTCGTGCTCGCGGTCGAGCGCATCTTCGGCAAGGAACCGCGCGTGCTCGACGGCTCGCGCGCCGTCCTCGTCGACGACGTGAAGCTCCAGCTCGAGGCCGGCGAGCGCGAGCTCTGGCTGATCGAGACACATGGGCCGCTCGAGCACCGGGTCGCGATGGTCAAGGTCGGCGACGACGTCGAGGACGCGCTGCGCGAGGCGAAGGAGAAGCTCGATGCCGTCGGGTGACTGGGAGCTCGTCTGCGGCTTGGAGGTGCACGTCCACCTCAAGACCAAGACGAAGATGTTCTGCCGCTGCGCGCTCGAATACGGCGCGGCCGAGAACACGCACACCTGCCCGATCTGCCTCGCCCATCCCGGTGCGCTGCCCGTGCCGAACGCACGCGCGATCGAGATGACCATCCTGCTCGGGCTCGCTCTCGACTGCGAGATCGCCGACCGCGCGGTCTTCGCCCGCAAGAACTACTTCTATCCCGACCTGCCGAAGGGCTACCAGATCAGCCGATACGAGGCGCCTCTCTGCGG
>DASXKE010000097.1:0-9471 GCA_036496985.1 Gaiellaceae bacterium
CGGCGTTCGCGAGGGCCGGATCAGCCTCAACCGGATGGTCGACCTCCTTGCGACGCAGCCGGCGAAGCTCTTCGGCCTCTATCCGCGGAAGGGGACCGTGGCTGTCGGAGCCGACGCCGACCTCGTCGTCTTCGACCCGGAGCGGCGGGAGACGATCTCAGCGTCGACCCACCACTCGCGCTGCGACTACAACCTCTACGAGTGCACCAAGGTCGTCGGCGCGCCCGAGCTTGTGCTGCTCCGCGGCACTGTGCTCGTCGAAGACGGAGAGCTCGTCGCCACGCCCGGCATCGGACGGTTCGTCCGCCGCGCCCGGTTCGGGGAGCCGCTCGAGACAGGCGCTGCAGTTTCTTCCTAGCTCCTAGCAGGGGTTTTACCTCGGACGAACAAAAGCTGCGCTAGCCTCTTGCGAGTCGTGGGGTTCGTCATCGGAGCGCGGCGCGGGCAATTGGCGTTGCTCGCGGCTTTGGTCGTGGCGCTTACGGCGCTTCTGTTTGCGAGCGCGTCGGACGCGACGACTGCTCACGCGAAGGGCCTCGACGTCTCCAACTTCCAGGGCTCGATCGACTGGAGCAAGGTCGCGAAAGCCGGTTACCGCTTCGCGTTCGGCAAGGCGACGGAGGGAGCCGGCTACGTCGACAAGACGTACACGGCGAACCGAAACGGCAGCGAAGAAGCCGGTCTCGTCTTCGGCGGCTACCACTTCGCGCGGCCTACCGGCACAACCGTGGCCGCCGCGACCGCGAGCGCGATCAAGCAGGCCAACCACTTCCTGACGCTCGCCGGGCCGCAGCCGGGAGAGCTGCCACCGGTGCTCGACCTCGAGGTGACCGGAGGCCTACCGACTGCACGACTGCTCGTCTGGACTCTGGCTTGGCTCGACCAGATCTACGCGCGTACCGGCGTCGAGCCGTTCCTCTACACCTCGCCGCTCTTCTGGAAGAACCAGCTCGGCGACTCGACCGCGGCCGCGTCCGAGGGCACGAGCCTCTGGATCGCGCACTGGACCTCCAACAGCCAGCCGACGGTGCCTGCGCAGAACTGGGACGGCAGCGGCTGGAAGTTCTGGCAGTGGTCGGACTGCGTGACGGTTCCGGGCATCACGCGCTGCAGCGACGGCGACCGGCTTAACGGCACCGACCTCACCTCCGTCGCCATCGCTCCTTATCCGGCGGGGCTGCCGCTTCTTTCGACCCCGCCGACCATTGTCGGCGCTCCGCAGGCCGGGCAACCCCTCGCCACGGTGCCGGGCACCTGGGAAGGCGGCAAGCCGCTGACGTTCACGTATCAGTGGCGGCTCTGCGACGCGGCCGGAGCAACCTGCACGTCCATTGCCGGTGCGACGGGTGAGGCGTACAACCCGGCTGCCACCGACGTCGGCCACACCCTCAAGGTCATCGTCACCGCCACCTCGGCCACGGGAGCGGCGACCGCCACGACGATCGCGTCGGCGACAGTCTCCGCCGCGGGCACTCCGCCGTCGGCTCGCCCGACGAACGTCAAGGCACCGCAGATCACCGGCACGGTCGCGGACGGGCAGATCCTGACGGCTTCGGTCGGCAGTTGGACGGGGTCGCCGACGAAGTTCACGTACCGCTGGCGGCGCTGCAACGCGAGCGGCGGCTCCTGTGTCGCGATTCCGCATGCCACGACGTCCCGCCGGACGCTCACGCCCGACGACATCGGCTCGACGCTCTCACTCGTCGTAACGGCGACCGGCAAGGGAGGAGCTGCGTCGGCGACCACCGCGCCGACCGCAATCGTCGTGGCTGCGCCGCTGCCGGCCGTCTTGATCGGGAGCCAGACGGTCCGTCGCGGCGTCGCCGGGAACCTCCGGACCGCCGACGGCCGCGCAACGGTGACGTGGCAGCCTGGAGCCATTCCCGTTGGCAAGACCGTTTCCTTGACATCTTTCAGCGGCAGCCTCAGCCTGCCGGGCAGCGAGGTCGCGCTATCGGTGCCAGGGCTGTCGTCGGCGGGGTTCAAGTGGCCGCTCGACCTCAGCTACGCGTCGCCGCAGACGAGCCGGACCGTGCTGGGCTACTCGACGAACGGAAAGGTCTACCAGACCATCCCGGCGCTTCAACCGGCTGCGCTTCCCGCCGGAACGGCGGTGGGCTGGTACGTCGACTCGACCAACCTGACGCACGTGCTGACGCGCACGCCGTTCCAGATCGCTCTCTTCAAGCAGGGCGCCTGGGGCGATCCGACCTACACCGCGCCGAGCGGGCCGACGCTCACGAGAGAGGCCGTCTTCGCAGCGGCGCCCCACCCATCCGACCACACGATTCTTCTGACCACGCGCCTGGCCGAGCGCGCTCAGGCCCGCCTCTCGGCGACCGTGACCGGACCGCACGGCACGTCCGTCGCGATCCTCGGCAAGGGCAGCCGCTTCGGTGCCGCACTCAAGGCGGGCAGCTTCACCACGGTTCAGTCCTACAAGAGGAAGCCGGGCTCGGTGCAGGTCAGCCTACGGCTCAATGCGCGCGCGCTGCGGGCCGGCTCGTACAGCCTCCGCGTCGTCGCCGCCGATCCGTGGGGCCGGCATCGCGGCCTTACGCTGCGCTTCCGCGTCCCGTAGCCAGCGCCCGCAAGCTGAGAAGCTCGTAGGCGACGTTCGCCGCCGCGAGCGCGGTCTGCTGTCCGGGGCCGTCGTACGGCGGCGAGACCTCGACCACGTCGGCCCCGACGAGCTCGATGCCGGCCAGCGCGCGGACGAAGGCGAGAGCCTCGGCGGTCGAGAGGCCGCCGACCTCCGGCGTCCCTGTTCCCGGCGCGAACGCCGGGTCGAGGATGTCGATGTCGAAGGAGAGGAAGACGGGACGCCGCCCGACCCGCTCACGGACGAGGCTCGCGTAGCCGCCGGGCTCGAGCGTCCGCAGCTGGTCGCACGGCAGGACGGCGAACCCCATCGCTCGCGCCGATTCGAGGTCCTCCGGCCCGTACAACGAACCGCGCAGGCCCGCCTGAACCGACGCCGCCGGATCGATCAGCTTCTCCTCGGACGCCCGCAGGAACGTCGTGCCGTGGAAGAAGCGCTGACCGAAGTACTCGTCCCAGGTGTCGCCATGCGCGTCGAGCTGGACGAGCGCGAGCGGCCCGTGCTTGCGTGCAAGCACACGTAGTTCCGCGAGCGTGATCGAGTGGTCACCGCCGAGCGCGAGCGGGAAGACGCCGGCTTCGACGAGAACCCCGAGCGCTTCCTCAACCTGACCGTAGGTGCGCTCGGTGTCGCCCGGCGAGACAGGCACATCGCCGTAGTCGACGATGGAGAGGGTCTCGACGACATTGACGCCGAGCGCCGGGTTGTACGGTCGCAGGAGCACGGAGGCCGAGCGGATCGCCTCGGGGCCGAAGCGCGTGCCTGTCCGGTAGCTCGTGGCCGTGTCGAACGGGATCCCGTAGACGGCCGCGTCCACGCCGGTCAGGTCCGTCGTATGCGGCGCGCGCATGAACGTCCGGACACCGGCGAAGCGCGGAATCTGCTTCGCGTCGAGCTGACGGTGATGCGGCATCAGGCGATCTCGATCGGCCTGCCGACCGTGAGCGGCTCGCGGAACGCGGGGTCGAGCTCCGCGAAGCTCGCGTCCGGCTGCACGCCGAGCGCGTCGAGCGTCTTGGAGAAGAAGCAGCGGATCGTGGCGGCGAGGACGACGTCGAAGATCTCGCCGTCGCTGAGGCCGTACCCGCGCAGTTGCTCGACGTCCGCTTCGGTGATCGCCGTTGCGTCGGCGACGACCTGTTCGGCGAAGGCCATGATCACGCGGTCGGCGTCGTCCAGCCCGTCCGGCAGCGCGGGCACCGCTTCGAGGTCGTAGAACTTCTCGGCCAGCACCTTGCCGTGCGCGAGCGAGCAGTACGACGAGCGGAGCCGCCGGGCGGCCGCGAGCGTCGCGAGCTCGTAGCGTCGCTCGTCGGAGGACGCCTTCACCGCCTCGACGAGCTGCCGCCAGGCCGCGTACACCTCAGGCCGGAGCGCGAAGGCGCGCTCCATGTTGGTGCCGTCTCCGTCCGGTACGTCGACAAACGCCATCGTCAGCGCGTCTGCGGGAAACCGAGGTCGATCGTCGAGGTGGCGGGATCGGGCCAGCGCTGCGTGACCACCTTGCCGCGGGTGTAAAAGTCGATCGCCTCGGGCCCGTAGACATGGCGGTCGCCGAAGAGCGACGCCTTCCAGCCGCCGAAGGAGTAGTACGCGACCGGCACCGGGATCGGGACGTTGATCCCAACCATCCCCGCCTGCACGTCGAACTGGAAGCGCCGCGCCGCGCCGCCGTCGCGCGTGAAGATCGCGACGCCGTTGCCGTACGGGTTCTCGTTCACGAGCCGCACCGCTTCCTCGTACGACGCGACGCGGGTCACGCCGAGCACCGGGCCGAAGATCTCGTCGACGTAGGTCTTCATCTGGGGCGTCACGTCGTCGAGCAGGCTCGGGTTGAGGAAGAAGCCCTCCTCGGGCACGCCTTCCCGGCCGTCGACCACGACCGTCGCGCCCTCGCCGGGCGCGTTCTCGACGTACGACGCGACGCGGTCGCGATGCTCGCTCGTCACGAGCGGCCCCATCTCGGACGCCGGATCCATCCCGTCGCCGACCTTCACCCTCGGGATCCGGTCGCGGATTGCATCGACGAGCGGTTGCGCAACGTCGCCGACTGCGACCACGGCGGAAACGGCCATGCAGCGCTCGCCCGCCGAGCCGTACCCCGCCGAGATCGCCGCGTCGGCGGCCGTATCGACATCGGCGTCTGGCAGGACGATCATGTGGTTCTTCGCGCCGCCGAGCGCCTGGCAGCGCTTGCCCGACGCGGTCGCCTTCTCGTAGACGTAGCGCGCGATCGGCGTCGAGCCGACGAACGAGACAGCGGCGATGTCGGAATGCTCGAGCAGCGCGTCGACCGCAACACGGTCCCCCATCACGACATTGAAGACCCCGTCCGGCAGGCCGGCCTCGTGCAGGAGCTCCGCGATCCAGAGCGAGGCTGACGGATCCTTCTCCGACGGCTTCAGCACGAAGCAGTTGCCGCACGCGATCGCCGGCGCCCACATCCACATGGGCACCATCGCCGGGAAGTTGAAGGGGGTTATGCCAGCCACCACGCCGAGCGGCTGCCGGATCGAGTAGACGTCGATACCGGTCGACGCCTGCTCGGAATGCTCACCCTTGAGCAGCGTCGGGAGGCCGCAGCAGTGCTCGACGACCTCGAGCCCCCGCGTCACTTCGCCGACGGCGTCCGAGAGGACCTTGCCGTGCTCGCGCACGAGGATCTCGGCCACCTCCTCGCGCCGCGCGTGCAGGAGTTCACGGATGCGGAAGAAGAGCTCGGCCCGCTTCGCGAGCGACGTCGCGCGCCAGGCCGGAAATGCCTCGCGCGCAGAGCGCACGGCCGCGTCCACTTCTTCGACGCTCGCAAAGTCGACTGCGCCCGTCTGCCGGCCCGTCGCCGGGTTGTAGACGGGACCGCTGCGGCCGGAGCCGCCCTCGACCCGGCGCCCGCCGATCCAGTGCGGGATGCGGGTGCCGGTCGGCGCGTCGACGGTCTCGGTCATGCCGAGTAGCGTAACGACGTGTCCGGGCCGGGACGTACGCTCGGAGCAGTGAAGGAATCCTGCCCACGCTGCAGCGCCGAGATGGAATGGCGGCACGGATGCTTCCAGTGCCCGAAGTGCCGCTTCAAGGCGGGTTGCTGCGAGGGAGAGACGGGTGACTGCCGGGACCCGGGCTAGGCTCGAGGAGCTCGAAGCATCCGGGCTCGGCCCGCGCTCGAGCGAGCTGCTCGTCGTTCTCTGCTGGCTCGTGCAAGGCCAGCTGGCGATCGACGAGGACGAGCTCAACGGCGCGCGCCGCAGGGCGATGTTCATCCTCGCTGCGGGCGGCGACCCGCATCGCGACGTCGACCTCGACTCGGTCGCGGCCGAGCGTCTGGCCGACGAGCTCGACACGCCGGGACGGCGCACGCAGCTCGCAGCAGCGCTCCGGGAGCTGCCGGCCGAGGACCTCCCCGCGGTGACGGCCGCCGTGGAGTCTCTCTGCGCGGATCCCGAGCTCGCCTGGCGCTCGTTCGCTCTGTCTCTGCTCGCCGACGAGCTCGCGGACGGGGACACATAACACGCCGCAAAAGCGACTACTCTGGACGCCACTCCGTGGCTATCTCGAGACCGGAACCTCGCCGTCGGTTGAAGCTCCCCCGCAAGCTGTCCGGCGGGCGGCAACTCCAGCCGTACTCACGCGCTGACGCGCCGTATTTCCGCAGCCCCGGCTTCTACGTCAGGGTGGGCGGGCTCGCGGCAGTCGTTGCCGTGGGGCTCGCACTGCTGCTGCTGCGCGCCTGGTCGATCCAGGTGCTGCACGGGAAGCAGTACGCGCAGGCAGCGCACAGCCAGGCATTCCGGACGGTCGACCTGTTCGGCGCCCGCGGCGCGATCCTCGACGACAAGGGAAACCTGATCGCCGGGACCACGGGACACGCCGTGGTTGACGCCGACGCGGCCTCGCTCGGCAGCCGAGGGATGCACGGCCGCTGGAATCCGAGCGCGGCAGGACTGCAGGAGCTCGGCCGGCTCGCCAGGCTCACGGGCAAGCACCGCGGCGTGCTCGTCGCGCGCATCCGCGCGGCCATCTACCGCTCGCCGTTCGCACCTGCCGTCGTGATCCAGCATCCGTCCGACGCGCTCACGAACTACCTCCAAGAGCGGAGCAGCCGGTTCCCGGGCCTGAAGATCGGCGTCGAGGACACGCGAAGCTACCCGCAGGGCGCCTTCGGCAGCGAGTTCCTCGGCCTGCTCGGCCAGATCAGCTTGCCGGAGCTTCACGCCAACACGTACAAGGGCGCGAAGGCGGGCGAGGTCGTCGGCCAGAGCGGCGTCGAGGCGGCGTACGACTGGCTCCTGAACAAGGGCTTCGTGCGGGCCAAGGTCCCCGTGGACTCGCTGGGCCGCATCGCCGGCGCGCTCCGCGTGCCGCTGCAAAAGCCGCCGCCGTCGCTGGAGCTCTCGATCGACTCGCGGCTCCAGCGCGCGACCCAGAGCGCTCTTCTGTACGGGATGGAGCAGTCCCGGCTCAACGGCTACTCGCCCACCGGTGCATCCGCCGTTGCGATCGACCCGTGGACGGGCGCGATCAAGGCGATTGCCAGCTACCCGACGTTCGACCAGAAGGGCGCCGCCGAGAAGCCGAGCTACTACGCACACCTGAGCCATGAGACGACGGCCACCCCGCTCCTGAACCGCGCGATCGGCGGCGCGTATCCGACCGGCTCGACCTTCAAGCCGATTATCGCCGAGGCGGCGCTCAGCGCAGGGCTCATCACGCCGGGCACTCCGCTCGCCTGTACCGGCGCCTTCGACCTCGGTGGGATCGTCTTCCACAACGTCGAAGCCGGAGTCGACGAGGAAATGACGCTTCCGACGGCGCTCGAGCAGTCCTGCGACACGTGGTTCTACCGTCTCGGCGCTCTCGTCTACGGCCACGACCCGAGCGCACAGGGAACGCTGATCCAGGACTGGGCGAGCAAGCTCGGGCTCGGAACGACTCCGCCGGTCGATATCACCGGAGCCACGTCGGGCTACCTCCCGCGCCCTGGCAAGATCTTCGACAGGGTCAACGGCTCGCCGTGGACGGAGGGTCAGACGATCAACCTCTCGATCGGGCAGGGCCGGCTCGACGTGAGCCCCCTTCAACTCGCTGTCGCGTACTCGGCGCTGATCAACGGCGGCAAGGTCGTCCGGCCGCACGTCGGCGAAGCCGTGATCAAGGACGGGCACAAGCACGCGCTCCGGTACAAGCCGGTTCGCACACTCAAGCTCTCGCCCTACACCTGGGCGATCCGGCAGGGGCTGTACGAAGCGGCTAACGATCCCGGCGGCACATCGCAGCCGGTCTTCGCGGGCTTCCCGATCAAGGTCGCAGGCAAGACGGGCACCGCGGAACCGGATCCGGTCAGCTCGTGGTACGCATCCTGGGCGCCGTACAACTCCCCGAAGCTCGTCGTTGTCGTGAACATCGAGCACGGCGGCTACGGCGCACAGGCTGCCGCGCCGACGGCGAAGAAGATCTACGAGGCGTACTTCCACCTCAAGAGCTAGTAGCGCCGGTTACTCGTCTTCGCCGAGCTCCTCGCATTCGAGGCAGACCCATTCATCCTCGTGGTCTTCGTCGGCACTGAGCGCGGCCGGGACCATCGTCACACCGCAAGTCGCACAGATCGGCGGCTGGTCAGCGGCGGAATCCAACGAGTCGATCAAGTGGAGGGAGAGCGGATGATGGGACTCGAACCCACGACCTTCTGCATGGCAAGCAGACGCTCTAGCCAACTGAGCTACATCCGCGTGGGACGCACACTCTAGCCGAGGTCGGCCCCAGGTCCGGCCGAGTCCAGAGCCTCGTTCACGAGCCGGTCGGCGAGCTCGTTGTGCTCCCGCCGGACGGCCGTGTAGCGCACCTTTCCCACCTCCCGCGCCAGTCGCGCCGCCTCAAGCGAGAGCTCGCGCAGCGCCTCGTTCTTGACGCGGTACTCGCCGTTCATCTGCTTCACGAGCAGCTCGGAGTCGGAAACGACCTCGACCTCGCCGAGCTGCAGCTCGGCCGCCCGCCCGAGGCCCGCGACGAGCCCGCGGTACTCCGCGACGTTGTTCGTGGCGACGCCGATCGCCTCGCCGTGGGCGGCCAGCACCGTCCCGTCCTCGGTTTCGAGCACGTAGCCGAACGCGGCCGGGCCGGGGTTGCCGCGCGCACCCCCGTCGGTGAAGAGACGCGCCTTCACGAGAGGAGCTCGTAGATGTCGAAGGCCGGCTCCTCGTACGGGTGCGCCTCGCGGAGCGCCGCCAGAACCTCGTCCTGCCGCTCGGCCGGGAAGACCGTCTCGAGCCGCAGCTCCGCCACCCGCTCCTCGCGGCCTGCCTGCCCAACGTCCGGCGACGTCCCTTCGCCGCCGAGGAACGTGCCGGTTCCCTCGGTGTAGAAGGAGCAGCGTTCGTAGTCGCCGATCCGCCCGGCGCCTGCGTCGAAGAGCGCCGCGCGCACGTCGTCGAGCGCCTCCCGCGGAACGAACACGACGAGCTTGCGGTTCATGCGAACACGGCCTCGATCGCCGCGAGCGTCGCCTCGTCGAGCGAGACGCCCGAAGCGGCGGCATTGTCACGCAGCTGGTCGGGACGGGACGAGCCGACGATCGCGCTCGCGACGTTCGGCTCGCGGAGGATCCAGGCCAGAGCAAGCTGGGCCATCGTGAGCCCCAGCCCGTCCGCGATCGGGCGCAACCGCTGCACCCGCTCGAGCACTCCGTCATCGAAGTGCTCCATCCACTGAGCACGCGCCGACGCACGCGTCCCTTCGGACGCAGCCTCGCCCGGCACGTACTTGCCGGTGAGCACGCCCTCCGCCAGCGGCGAGTAGACGACCTGTGAGATCCCGTTCGCCGCGCTGGCCGGAATCACGTCGGCCTCGGGCTCGCGGTGGAGGAGCGAATACTCCGG
>DASXKE010000098.1:0-3091 GCA_036496985.1 Gaiellaceae bacterium
TCGAGTCTCGCGCCGCGGGCGAGGAGCGACTCGGCGATGTCACGCCGGCCGACGTGCGACGCGGCTCCGAGCCCGGTCTCCCAGTCTCCGCCGCCCCAATCCCAGCAGGCGTTGACGAGCGTGGGGTGTGCGTCGAGAGCCTCGCGAACCGCGTCGAGGTCGCCGTGCGCGTTGGCGACGAAGTCGCGTACGAGGTCTTGGTCGAGAGCGGCGGGAGCGCTTGTTGCACCCATAATTAGGTAGCCTAACTAAATGGCTGGTTCTTCGCAAAGGAGGCGTGACGCGGCCGACCGGATTCACTCGGCCGCAATCCATCTCCTGCGCCGCGTCCACGAGGTCGACGCAGAGGCGATGGGGATCTCTCCGGCGAGGGCCTCGGCGCTCTCGGTGCTCGTGTTCGGCGGGGCACGGTCGCTGAGGGAGCTTGCGTCTGCCGAGCGCGTGACGAGCGCGACGATGAGCAATCTGGTCACGGCGATGGAGGGCGAGCGGCTCGTCCGTCGTTATCCGGACGTCAACGATGCGCGGTCGGTGCGGATCGAGGCCACGCCAAAAGGCCGTCGGATCCTCGAGCGTGGCCGGACGCGGAGGCTGGATCTGCTCGAGCGGCTCTTGAGCGCTGCGAGCGAGGCGGACATCGCGGCCATCCAGAAGGCCGCCGCGGCTGTCGAGCGGGCGATCGACTCCGCTTGAATTCGGCCGTGGCGAGCGGCTGGGTCGGGATTCTCACGTGTGAGCTCCATTTTCCGGAGGCGCATTCGCTGAAAGAGAAGCGGCACCACCTCCGCTCGGCGAAGGCGCAGCTTCGGAACCGCGTCGGCGCATCGGTCGCCGAGGTGGATCACCACGACGTCTGGCAGCGAGCGCGGATCACCGCCGCCTGCGTCGCGCGCGAGCATCGAGAGGTCGAGCGGCTCCTCGACGATGCGGAGCGATGGTTGCGCGGCCAGGAGTGGGAGGTCTCCGTTGCGGAGCGGTTCTACGTCGATCCGGAGGACTAGTAGGGTCGCGCGGGTGCACGCCGTCGATGCGATCGAGCGCAAGCGGAACGGGGCGGAGATTCCGGCCGCCGAGCTGCGCGAGCTTGTCGCGGCCTACGTGCGCGACGAGGTCCCCGATTATCAGATGGCTGCGCTGCTGATGGCGATCTGGTTCCGCGGACTGTCGCCCGCCGAGACGTTCGCGCTGACGCAGGCGATGGTGGCGAGCGGCGAGACAGTCGACCTGGCTCGGCGTCTTGGACGCCGCGTCGTCGACAAGCATTCGACGGGAGGCGTGGGG
The DNA here is from genome assembly GCA_036496985.1 of Gaiellaceae bacterium. GTDB lineage: Bacteria > Actinomycetota > Thermoleophilia > Gaiellales > Gaiellaceae > Palsa-739. The sequence goes on from DASXKE010000098.1 coordinate 1,282, forward strand.
GACAAGACGACGCTCGCATTGGGGCCGGTGGTCGCCGCATGCGGGGCCCCGTTCGGGAAGATGAGCGGCCGCGGGCTCGGCCACACAGGCGGCACGCTGGACAAGCTCGAGTCGATTCCAGGATTCCACGTCGAGCTCTCGATCGACGAGCTCGTCCGGCAGGTGAGCGAGATCGGACTGGCGGTCGCTGGACAGACCGCCGATCTGGTGCCCGCGGACCGAAGGCTCTACGCCCTCCGGGACGTGACGGCGACGATCGACGAGGTCTCGCTCATCGCGGCGAGCATCATGTCGAAGAAGATCGCCGGCGGCGCGAGCGCGCTCGTGCTCGACGTGAAGGTCGGGGAGGGTGCGTTTGTGCGCACCCGCAAAGAGGCGCGGCGTCTCGCCGAGGTGATGAGCGAGCTCGGGCAAGAGGCCGGCATGGACGTCGTCTGCCTGCTCACGGACATGGAGCAGCCGCTCGGGCGTGCTGTCGGGAACGCACTCGAGGTGCTCGAGGCGTACGAGACGCTCGCTGGGGCCGGCCCAGCGGACTTTCGCGAGCTCGTGGTCGAGGCGGCGACGCAGCTGCTTGTGCTGTCGGATCTCGACCTGGGCGAAGCGGAGGCGCGGCAGCGTGTCGCGTCGGTTCTCGCCGACGGATCGGCGCTCGCAGCGTATGAGCGGTGGATCCGGGCTCAGGGCGGTGATCCGGATCCCGCACTTCTGCCGCGGGCAGACGTGGTCCGGACGGTGTCGGCGCCGGCTTCGGGTTTCGTCCGCGCGGTTCGCGCGCGAGAGGTGGCCGTCGTCGCGATGGGGCTCGGTGCCGGCCGCGAGCGCAAGGAGGATCCGATCGACCACGCAGTCGGCGTCGTCTGTCGCGCCAAGCGTGGCGACCACGTCGAAGGCGGGGATCCGTTGGCCGACGTCCATGCGCGCGACGAGGCGGCGGCCGCGACGGCGGAGGCTGCGCTGCTCGATGCGTACGAGATCGGCGACGAGCCGGAGCAGCGCCCACTTCTCTTGGACGTGATTCGCTGAGGCGAGTCCGCCCGGCGCGCACTCCTTCGGCGAAACCGACCGTGAAGTTAGAGGTTCGCGATCGACTTGCACGCATTCGTGAGAGTTCGTGCGCTAGCGTCGGCACCGAGGGCGGAGGGAGCATCCCCACCCTGGGTGGGGCGTGGTCGAAAACGGCGCGAGCCGGGGTCGGTAGGTCAGGGCGGGCGGCGGCTCAATGCACGTAGGCGCTTCAATACCGCCGTGAGCGAGCGCATGCGCAGGGTGAACGAGTCGGTGAGGCAGGTGCTGGCCGAGGCGCTTCCCGAGCTCAAGGACCCACGGATCGGGCTCATCACCGTCACCGGCGTCGACACCGCGCCGGATCTCCGCCATGCCACCGTCTTCGTCAGCGTGCTCGGCTCCGGCCGGAAGCGGCGCGCAAGTCTGCTCGGGCTGGAGGCGGCGCACGGCGTGCTCCAGTCGCGGCTTGCGCGGGAGCTCCGGCTGAAGCGAACCCCGCAACTGACGTTCGAGTACGATCCCACAGTCGAGCGCGGCGTGCGCATGACCCGCCTGATCGACGAGCTCGCGCCGGACGACGATGACCCAAACGACTGAGCTGAAGGCGATCGCAGATGCGCTGCGCCAGCACGACCGGTTCCTCGTCGTCACGCACGAAAATCCGGACGGAGACGCGCTCGGGTCGCTCCTCGCGTCGAGTCTCGCCCTCCAGCAGCTCGGCAAGGACGCGGTCATGTACCTGCCCGGCCGAACGCCGCTACCGAGCGAGTACGCATTCATGCCGCTCGCCGACCTCGTTCGC
>DASXKE010000099.1:0-4839 GCA_036496985.1 Gaiellaceae bacterium
GGGCGGCGAGCTTCACGTCCAGGAGCGCAGCTCGCATGCAACGGCCTACGCGAAGGGCACCGAGGCCATCGCCGACATCCTCGTCGCCGTCGGCGCCGTCGACCTCGTGCTCGTCCTCGAGGAGCAGGCAGTGCTCGCGGCAACCCGCGCCGACGCCAATCGTCTCGCGAACGCCGACCACGCGAATCTCGTGCGCACCGGTCGCGCCGCGCATGCGCAGCTGGAGGCGCTCCACCGCGTCGACGTCGACACGCTCCCGGACGACCTGCGCGAGATCGCGCTCCTGCGGCTGCGCCATCCAACGGCCTCGATCGCCGAGCTCGCACGGCGCTGCAAGCCGGCGTTGTCGAAGGCGGCCGCCTACCGGCGACTCCGGCGTTTGCAGGAACTTTCCGGTTCGTAAGTTACCTCGGTATCCGTTGCAGGTCGCCTAGCGCGGCAACATCGCACGAGTCATACTCGCCGTCGGCGGGTTCCTGCTCGTCCGGCGACGGATTCAGACCCCGTCTGTCGTCGGGTCTCGAGCGGGTGAGGGACCGGGAGGGTCGTCCTCGGAGCTTCCCGGTCCGCCCGCCAGCTTCCGGTTACTAGACTCGAACCGCGAGCGAGCAACCACTGGAGGCGTGGACGATGGCGAAGACCAGAGTCGGGATCAACGGCTTCGGCCGGATCGGCAGGAACTTCCTCCGTGCCCAGCTTCAGCACGGTGGCGACATCGAAATCGTGGCCGCGAACGACATCGGCGACGCAAAGACGATGGCGTACCTCCTGAAGCACGACTCCGTGCTCGGCACCCTCGACCAGCCGGTCGAGGCCGGCGACGGGTCGATCAGCGTCGGAGGGCACGAGATCAAGCTTCTCTCCGAGCGGGACCCCGGCGACCTGCCGTGGGGTGACCTCGGCGTGGACGTCGCGATCGAGTCGACGGGCCTGTTCACGAACCGGCCCGACGCCGAGAAGCACCTCCAGGCGGGCGCGAAGAAGGTCGTCATCTCGGCGCCGGCCACCGATCCCGATCTCACGATCGTGCTTGGAGTCAACGATCGCGAGTACGACCCCGAGCAGCACCACATCGTCTCGAACGCTTCCTGCACCACGAACTGCGTCGCGCCCGTCGCGAAGATCCTGCACGAGGCGTACGGGGTCGAGCGCGGCTTCATGACGACGATTCACGCGTACACGAATGACCAGCAGGTGCTCGACCTCCCGCACAAGGATCTGCGCCGCGCCCGCGCGGCTGCGATCAACCTGATCCCGACCTCGACCGGTGCCGCCCGGGCGATCGGCGTGGTACTTCCCGATCTCAAGGGCAAGGTCGACGGCATGTCGATGCGCGCACCGGTGCCGACCGGCTCGATCGTCGACCTCGCCGTCCAGGTCGGCGCGGAACCGACGGTCGACGAGATCAACGAGCTGTTTCGCTCGCAGGCCGACACCGGCGATCTGGAGGGAATCCTTCTCTACACCGACGAGCCGATCGTCTCGAGCGACATCGTCCACTCGTCGTACTCCTCGATTTTCGATTCGCTGCTGACGATGGCGAACGGCCCGCTCGTCAAGGTCTTTTCCTGGTACGACAACGAGTGGGGCTACAGCTGCCGCCTCGTCGACCTCGTGGAGAGGATCGGCCAGACGCTGCCCGCCGAAGTCGCGGCCGGGTAGGGAGAGCCGTGAGGTTGCCGCGTTCCGTTCGCGACGCCGACGTCGCGGGCAAGGCCGTGCTCGTCCGCGCCGACCTCAACGTGCCGCTCGACAACGGGCGCGTCGCCGACGACACCCGCATCCGCGCCTCGCTGCCGACGCTCGAGCTGCTGCTCGAGCGGGGGGCCGCCGAGGTGCGGGTCTGCTCGCATCTCGGCCGGCCGAAGACCGAGGAGGACCGGAAGAAATATGCGATGGCGCCCGTGGCCGAACAGCTCCGCAAGCTTCTGCCGGACGAGCGCATCCGCGTGCTCGAGAACACGCGCTTCGACCCGGGCGAGACGAAGAACGACGAGCGTTTCGCCCGCGAGCTCGCCGACGGGTGCGACCTCTACGTCGACGACGCGTTCGGCTCGGCGCATCGTGCGCACGCCTCGACCGAGGCAGTTGCGCATCTGCTTCCCGCCTACGCGGGGCTGCTGCTGCTCGCCGAGCTGGAGCACCTCGGCCGCCTGCTCGGCGAGGTCGAGCGGCCGTTCGTGCTCGTCTCGGGCGGCGCGAAGGTCGAGGACAAGCTCGGTGTCCTGCGCAAGCTCGGCGGTCGCGCCGACACGGTGCTGATCGGCGGCAAGATGGCGGAAGAGCTGCGCGAGCACAATCCGCTCGACTTCGAGGTCGAGCTGCCCGTCGACGTGGTGGGCGTGGCGGAGTTCGCGGCCGACGCCGACGCGCTCGTCTTCGCCTACGAGGAGCTGCCCGAGGGCTGGCTCGGGCTCGACATCGGCCCCGAGACGAGCACGCGCTTCGTCGAGCGCATCGAGGAGGCGCGAACGGTCTTCTGGAACGGGCCGCTGGGCGTGTTCGAGTGGTCGCGGTTCGCGGACGGAACGAAAGCGGTTGCCCGCGCCGTCGCGGCGAACCAGGACGCGTTCACGGTCGTCGGCGGCGCCGACTCCGTTCGCGCGCTCAACCAGCTCGGTCTCGCCGACCGCGTCTCCTGGGTCTCGACCGGCGGCGGTGCGAGCCTCGAGCTGCTCGAGGGCAAGGAGCTACCCGGTGTGGCGGCCATTCCGTCCCCGTAGGATCGCGCCGTGCTGATCGCGGGCAACTGGAAGATGTTCCATGGGCCCGAGCCGGCCGCGCTCGCCGGGCTCGACGCCGTCGTCTGTCCGCCGTTCACCCGACTGTCCGAGTGCGTCGATGCGGGCCTGACCACCTATGCGCAGAACGTCCACTGGGAGCCCGAAGGCGCGTACACGGGCGAGATCTCGGCGCCGCTGCTGCTCGAGCTCGGCGTGGTCGGCTCCCTCGTCGGCCACTCCGAGCGGCGCCAGTACTTCGGCGACACCGACGAGACCGTCGCCAAGCGAGCCCGGGCGGCTCTCGAGGCGGGATTGCGCGTGATCGCGTGCGTCGGCGAAACGCACGAGGAGCGCGAGGCGGGCGAGACCGAGGACGTCCTGCGCCGCCAGCTCTCGGTCTTGGAGCCCCATCCCGAGCTCGTGCTCGCGTACGAGCCCGTCTGGGCGATCGGGACCGGTGTGACCGCGACGCCGGAGATTGCGCAGGAAGCGCACGCCTTCATCAAGTCGCTGCTCGACGCGCCGGTTCTCCACGGCGGGTCGGTCAAACCGGACAACGCCGGCGCCCTGCTCGCACAGCCGGATGTCGATGGCGCGCTCGTCGGCGGTGCGTCGCTCGACGTCGAGTCCTTCAAGGCGATATGCGAGACGGCAGCGCGTATCCCCTCGTAGCGCTCGTCATCCTCGACGGCTGGGGGATCGCGCCGCCCGGCCCGGGGAACGCGATCGAGCTTGCGAAGACGCCTGTCTTCGACCGGCTGTGGCGCGAGTTCCCGCACGCGCAGCTCACTGCTTCGGGCCGAGCCGTCGGCCTGCCCGAGGGCCAGATGGGCAACTCGGAGGTCGGCCACCTGACGATCGGGTCGGGCCGGATCCTCCTCCAGGACCTCGTTCGCGTGAGCAAGGCAGTCGAGACCGGTGAGCTCTTCGAGAACGAGGCCTTGCGCGGCGCTTTCGAGCGGGGAGAGCGCGTCCATCTGCTCGGGCTCGTCTCGCACGGCGGCGTCCACTCGCACATCGACCACCTCCAGGCGCTGTTGCGATTTGCGCCGGAGAAGACCTGGATCCACGCGTTCACCGACGGGCGTGACGTGTCACCCGACTCGGCGGTGCACGACCTCGCCGAGCTGCCGGTCGACCGAATTGCGACCGTGGCCGGCCGCTATTACGCGATGGACCGCGACAAGCGCTGGGATCGCACCGAGCGCGCGCTCCGCGCGATCGTGAACGGCGAGGGCGAGCACGCAGACGATCCGATCTCCGCGGTGCAGGCGAGCTACGAGCGGGGAATCACGGACGAGTTCATCGAACCGGTCGTGATCGACGGGCGGCCTCGGCTCGATCCCGACCGGGATAGCGCGATCTTCTTCAACTTCCGCCCCGACCGGACGCGGCAACTCTCAGAGAAGCTCGGCTCGCTCGGCGTCGACCTCACGACGATGACGCGCTACCGCGACGACTTCGACTTCCCGGTCGCATTTCCGGAGCATGTCGTCCAGAACACGCTCGCCGAGGTTCTGTCTGCGCACGGCATCCGACAGCTCCATTCGGCGGAGACCGAGAAATACGCACATGTCACGTACTTCCTCGACGGCGGGCGAGAGGAGCCGTTCGCCGGCGAGGATCGAATCCTCGTCGACTCGCCGCGCGACGTGCCCAGCTACGACCACAAACCCGAGATGTCGGCTCGCGAGGTGGCCGACCGCATCGTGGCCGCGATCGAGGAGGACGGTTACGGCTTCGTCGTCGTGAACTTCGCCAACCCGGACATGGTCGGACACACGGGCGTGATTCCGGCGGTCGTTCAGGCGGTGGAGACGGCCGACGAGTGCCTTCGGCGGGTCGTCGAAGCCGTCGACCGAGCGGGCGGTGTTTCGCTCGTGATTGCCGACCACGGGAACGCCGAGACCCTCCTCCAGCCCGACGGGGTGAGCCCGCACACCGCCCACACGACGAACCCAGTGCCTGTCGTCCTCACGGCTCCCGGACTGCGTTTGCGCGACGGCGAGCTGTCCGACGTGGCGCCCACGATTCTCGCCCTCCTTGGCCTAGATGGATCATCTGACATGACTGGCGAAAATCTCGTACAAATCCGGTGAATTTTCGGTCTATACTG
>DASXKE010000100.1:0-12304 GCA_036496985.1 Gaiellaceae bacterium
CGAAGGTCGCACCGGCTACCTCTTCAGCGTCCTTCACTTTCCGGTCTACGACAAGAAGGTCGGCCGCCTCAACGCCGGTGAGCTCGACGTATTCGTCGGCCCGGACTACATCGTCACGCTTCCCGCCGTTGAGCTGCGGCCGGTCACGCTTCTCTTCCGGCGCGCGTACGAGAGCGAGCAGTTCCGCGCCCAGCTCCTGTCGCGCGGCTCCGGCCGGCTGCTGTACGAGGTGCTCGACGATCTCTACGACTACTGCTTCCCGATCCTCGACAAGATCGGCTTCAAGCTCGAGCAGATCGACGAGGACATCAGCCTGGCCAGCGAGGGCGCGAAGGAGCTCGTCCGCGACATCCACCGGGTCAAGCAGGAGATCATCTCCTACCGCAAGATCATCAAGCCGCAGCGGCCGACGCTGAGGCAGCTCGATCGCCAGATCAATCTCTTCATCGGCGTGGAGCTCGAGCTCTACTTCGACGACATCGTCGACGCGAGCGAGCGCATCTGGGACCTGCTCGACAACTACAAGGAAGTGATCGAAGCGCTCGAGGACACGAACGAGTCGCTGATCACCCACCAGCAGAACGACATCCTCTACGTCCTCACGATCTTCCTGGTTGTGCTGACGCCGCTCTCGTTCATCACCGGCTTCTTCGGGATGAACGTCCACTTCCCGGGCTTCAACTCGTGGGCCGCGTTCGTCGCGTCGATCGGGCTCATGCTGGTGACGGTGATCGGCATGCTCGGCTTCTTCCGCTGGAAGAGATGGCTCTGATGGAGGTGCATCGATGGCTGCGGCTGAACCGACGGTGCTGCACCTCTCGCTCGTGGTCGGCGGCGAGCTGCGCGACGCCGCGGGCGAGCGGCTCGGGCGCGTCGACGACCTGATCGTCCGCCTCGGCGACGGGGACTATCCACCGGTCACCGGAGTCGTCGCATCCGTCGCGGGACGTCCCGTCTTCGTCGCGGCCGAGCAGACCGTCGAGCTCGGGCCGGGCTTCGTGAAGCTGATCGGCCAGCAACTCGACCTCCAGCACTTCCAGCGTCGGCCGCAGGAGGTGCTGCTGAAGAAGGACGTCCTCGACCGGCAGCTGATCAACGTCGACGGCGCGCGGCTCGTGCGCGCGAACGAGATCGAGCTCGCGCGGCTCGAGGGCTGGTACCGGGTTGTCGGCGTCGACGTCAGCCTCCGCGGGCTCGTGCGGCGCGTGATTCCGCGCCCGCTCGCACGGCGCATCGACGCCGGCGGGTTCCTCGACTGGGCCTCGGTCGAGCCGTTCACGGGACACGTCCCGACCGTCCGCCTGCGCGTGCCGCACCCGAAGCTCGCGAAGCTCCACCCGGCGCAGGTCGCCGACCTCGTCGAGGCGGCGTCGCACAACGAGGGCGAGGAGATCCTGGCCGCCGTCGCCACCGATCCCGAGCTCGAGGCAGACGTGTTCGAGGAGCTCGAGGACGGCCATCAGCTCGAGTTCGTCGAGGACCGATCGGACGAGGAGATCGCCGCGCTGCTCGCGCGCATGGAGACCGACGACGCCGCCGACCTCGTGCTGCAGCTTCCCGAGGAGCGGCGCGAGGAGGTGATCGGGCTCCTCTCCCCCTTCCAGGCTCGCCGCCTGAGGACGCTGCTCGGCTACGACCCCGCCACGGCAGGTGGGCTGATGAGCTCGGAGTTCGTGTGCGTCTACGCCGACGCGACGCGCGAGGAGGCGCTCGAGCGCGTCGGCCGCTCGGCGCTGCCGGCCGAGTCGCTGTCGTGGATCTACGGCATGAACACGCACCGCCGGCTGCGCGGTGGGATCGCGCTCGCCGACCTCGTCCGCGTCGGCGAGGGCGACCGCCTCTGGAACGTGCTGCGCCCGGTGCAGACGGTACGCGCCGATGCCGACCTCGAGGAGGTCGCGCGGCTGATGACGGACTTCGACCTGACAATCGTCCCGGTCGTCGACGAGGAGGAGCGAATCCTCGGGATCGTGACGGTCGACGACGTGCTCGAGCTAGTCCTGCCCGAGCCCTGGCGTCGCCGCTTCGGGCTGCTCGGGAGCGACTGACATGGCGCTCCGGCTCCGCCTGCCGCGCCTGCCGCGCGGCCGCCCCCGGCTGCGGCCGCGCAACCGGCTGTCGCTCAAGCTCGTCGCGCTCCTCGCGTTCGTCGGGCCGGGCCTTGTCGCCGCGAACGCGGGCAACGACGCGGGCGGCATCGCGACCTACGCATCGGTCGGCGCGCGCTACGGCTACGACCTGCTCTGGATGATGGTGCTGATCACGGTCAGCCTCATCGTCGTGCAGGAGATGGCCGCCCGCATGGGCGCGGTCACGGGCAAGGGCCTCGCCGAGCTGATCCGGGAGCAGTACGGACCGCGCTGGTCGCTCTTCTCCACCGCCGCCGTCCTCGTTGCGAACCTCGGCATCTGCATCTCGGAGTTCGTCGGCATCGGCGCGGCGCTCGGGCTCGCGCACGTGCCAAAGCAGGTGTCGGTGCCGATCGCCGCGGTCGTCGTCTGGCTCCTCGTCGTGCGTGGCTCGTACAAGCTCGCCGAACGGGTCTTCATCGCGATGACGATCCCGTTCTTCGCCTATCCGCTCGCGGCGCTCCTCGCCCACCCGCACTGGCTCACGGTCGGTCGGGCCGCAGTGGAGCCGAAGATCCATCTCACGAGCGCTTACGTGATCCTCTTCATCGCGACAGTCGGGACGACGATCACGCCCTTCATGCAGCTCTATCTCCAGTCGGCGGTCGTCGAGCGCGGCCTCGGCCCTGAGGACATCCCGGCCGAGCGAGCCGAGGTGACGATGGCGTCGATCTTCGCGAACGCCGTCGCGGTCTTCATCATCATCGCGACGGGCGCGACGCTCTTCGTCCACGGCGATCACACGGTCTCGAGCGCCGCCGACGCCGCCCGTGCGCTCGAGCCGTTCGCGGGACGCTTCGCGGAGGCCTTGTTCGCCGTCGGACTGCTCGGCGCGAGCCTCCTCGCGGCGGCGATCATCCCCGTCACCGCCGCCTACGTGATCGCCGAGACCTTCGGCCTCGAAAAGGGCATCTCCCGGCGGCCGCGCGAGGCGCCCGTCTTCGTGACGACGCTGACCGTGCTGGTGTTCGTCGGCGCAGCCGTGGCGATGATCCCGGGTGTCCCCGTGATCAGGCTGCTCATCTTCGTGCAGGTCGTGAACGGGGCGCTATTGCCGGTGACGCTGTTCTTCCTCTGGCGCCTCGCCCGGAACGAGGAGCTGATGGGCGAGTACCGCAACAGCCCCGTATTCGACGCGGTGGCCGGCATCACGGTGCTCGCGACGAGCGGGCTCTCGCTCGCCCTCGTCGGCTTGACGCTTGCCGGGAAGGCGTAGCCTCCTCGCGATGAAGCAACTCTGGGCTCCGTGGCGGCTCGAGTACGTCCAGCATGCGGACGACGGTGACGAGTGCGTCTTCTGCCGCGCCGCGGCCTTGCCCGAGGACGAGCCGGAACTCGTGATTCATCGCGGCAAGCGCGCGTTCGTGCTCCTCAACAAGTTCCCGTATGCGTCGGGGCACCTCATGGTCGCTCCGTACCGCCACGGCTCCGGCTTCGACAACCTCGACGACGCGGAGGCGCTCGAGGTCCACCGGCTCGCAGTCGCGGGAATCGCCGCGCTGCGCGCCGTCTTTTCGCCGGAGGGATTCAACACCGGCTGGAACCTCGGCCGCGTCGCCGGGGCGGGCATCGTCGACCACGGGCACGTCCACGTCGTGCCGCGCTGGAACGGAGACACGAACTTCATGCCGGTGCTCGCCGACATCAAGGTCGTCCCCGAGCATCTGCTCGAGACGCGGCGGAAATTGGCAGAATCCTGGCCGACGTGATCGAGGCGGTCGCCGAGACACGGGTCACACCGACGCGCAGTCCGCTGGCCGCCGGCCTCGGGCTTCTGTCTGTCTCACTGCTCGGGGCGTCGTTCGTCTGGGCGCATCACTGGGGCACGCGGACGGACACGCTCGTCGCCTGCTGGGCGGTCGCCACCGTCGGCGCGTTCCTCGTTTCGATCCAGATCCTCCGAGACGACATGGTGTGGCTCACGCGCGCCGCGGTCCGCCTCGCGCAGATCGGCCTCGGCGGAGGGATCCTCTCGATCGTTGCGCTCGGGCTGGCCGGCCTGGCCTACGCGGCCGGGATCAATCCGACCGGCGCCTGCGGCGGCGGCTGATCGTCCCGCCGATCCCGGCCGAACGGCTGGCGTCGGAGACCGCGGTCCGGGGTAAGACGAGCCCATGCTCGTCGACGTCGTTGCAGTGCTCGTACTCGTCCTGATGGGCGCGGACGTCTTCCGCATGCTTTTCATCGACACGGAGCCCGAACGCCACTCGGTCCGCCGAGACGACTCCTAGCCCTCGCTCAACGGGCACCGCGTCGACGAACGGCCAGATATGCCGCGAGCGCCAACATGTGCTCGCTGACGAACAGAAGAACGAACGACGTCCCGGCCAGTCCGACGCCGCAGGAGCGCGAGCAGGACGTGCAGGACCCGCAGCCGCGCCGCCGGGACGAGCAGGCCGAGCCCGATCACCGTGGCTCCTGCGAAGTTGAGCAGGAAGAGCGTGCCTATGACCCGTACCGAGCCGAAGCCGGCGGCCAGGTACTGCTGCAGGTGGACGGCGCCGACGACGAGCACGGCCAGCGCGCCCAGGGTGCGGAGGATCGCCGAGGTCCCTCCGGCCCGACCATGATGAGCTCCGCTTCGACGGGCTCTTCTCTACTCAGGGCCGTGCGCGAAGGCGCCGGCTCCCGCGCCAGAGCAGCCAGGTCGCCGCGAGCCACAAGAGCGGGAAGACGAGAAGCCCGCCGAGGCCGGGGCCGTTCGCGACCAGCCAGGCGATGAACGCGATCAGCAGTCCGACGCTGACGAAGAGCCACATCACGACCGAGCCGACGACGAGCGCGGCATTTCGCAGCAGGCGAACCGGCGACCGGAGCGTCCCCGACTCCGTCCACCTCCAGGCAGGAAGGCCCCTGAGGGCCACCCGAAGCTGCGAACCGCTGCGCGCGCGAAGCGCCGCCTCGAGCCGTTGTGCGAGCTCGTCCGTCGTCAGGCGCCCCTCTCGGTAGTGCCGCTGAAGCTCGAGCGTGGCGTTATCGCGCTCACGATCCCCGACGAGTTGGCTCATGGGTCGATGCTAGCGCCGCCTGGGCAGGCGAGTGAAGCGGGAGACGGGACTCGAACCCGCGACCCTTGGCTTGGGAAGCCAATGCTCTACCAGCTGAGCTACTCCCGCGGGTTCGGCGATTGTAGCCCGGCCATAATGGATCCTCGAGACCGCGAGAAGGGAGAGTTCCATGCCGCACACCGAGCTGCACGAGACCGCCGCAGCGCTCGTCGCCGAGGGAAAAGGAATCCTCGCCGCAGACGAGAGCACCGGCACGATCAAGAAGCGGTTCGACTCGATCGGCGTCGAGTCGACCGAGGAGACCCGCCGCGCCTACCGCAATCTCCTAATCACGACCCCGGGCGCCGAGGAGTTCATCAGCGGCGTGATCCTCTACGACGAGACGATCCGCCAGCGCGACGACGACGGCACTCCGTTCCCCGAGCTGCTCGCCTCCAAGGGAGTCATTCCGGGCATCAAGGTCGACGAGGGCGCCAAGCCGCTCGCCCTCTCCGAGGGCGAGACGGTCACCGAGGGGCTCGACGGCCTTCGGCAGCGGCTCGCGGAGTACCGGGAGCTCGGCGCGCGCTTCGCGAAGTGGCGCGCGACGTACTCGATCACGGACACCATGCCGAGCGAGTACTGCATCTGGGCGAACGCGCACGCCCTCGCGCGCTACGCCGCGCTCTGCCAGGAGGCCGGAATCGTCCCGATCGTCGAGCCCGAGGTGCTGCAGGACGGGACACACTCGATCGAGCGCAGCGCGTTCGTCACGTCGCGCGTGCTCGCCGCGCTCTACACCGAGCTGTTCGACCAGCGCATCGACGTCGAAGGCACCCTGCTCAAGCCGAACATGGTGCTTTCCGGCTACGAGGCGTCGGAGCGTGCGGGCGTCGACGAGGTGGCCGCGACGACGCTGCACACGCTCAAGAAGCACGTGCCGGCCGCGGTGCCGGGCGTCGTCTTCCTCTCGGGCGGCCAGTCGGACGAGGACGCCACCGCCCACCTCAACGCGATGAACGCGCGCGGGCCGCTCCCGTGGCAGCTGTCCTTCTCCTACGGGCGTGCTCTGCAAGCGCCGGCGCTGAAGGCGTGGGGCGGCAAGGCGGAGAACGTCGAAGCAGGCCAGCGCGCCTACTACCACCGGGCGAAGATGAACTCGGCCGCCCGCACCGGCACGTACGCGCCGGCGATGGAGCAGGAGGCGGTCGCCGCCTAGCTTTCCTAGGTGTACTCGAAGCCCGTCAGGGCGGACAGCTTGGCGAGCGACTGCTGCGCCACGACGCGGCGCACCGTTCCAGACCGTGAGCGCATGACGATCGAGTCGGTGACGGCGCCGCCCGGCGTGTACCTCACGCCCTGGAGCAGCGAGCCCGTCGTGACACCTGTCGCCGCGACGAAGACGTCTTCGCCCGAGACGAGATCGTCGGTGTGGAGGACGCGTGCCGGGTCGAGACCCTCGGCGAGGAGCTTCTGCCGCTCCTCGTCGTTTCGCGGCCAGAGCCGTCCCTGGATGCCGCCGCCGACGCACTTCAGCGCGGCGGCCGAGATCACACCCTCGGGCGTGCCACCGATCCCGTAGAGCATGTCGACGCCGGTTCCAGGCTGCGCCGCCGCGATGGCCGGCGCGACGTCGCCGTCGCGGACGAGGCGCACACGCGCGCCCGCCTCGCGCAGCTCCGCGATCAACTCGTCGTGGCGCTCGCGCTCGAGCACGACGATGTCGACCTCGCGCGATGTCTTGCCGAGAGCCTCGGCGACGGCTTCGACGTTCTCGGTCGGACTTCGCTCGATGTCGATCGCATCGATCGCCGTGGGGCCGACGGCGATCTTCTCCATGTAGAACGCCGCCCCGGGAAAGAGCATCGTGCCTCGCTCGGCGACGGCGATCACGGCGATCGCGTTCGGTTGCCCGAGCGCCGTCAGCCGCGTCCCCTCGAGCGGATCGACGGCGACGTCGACCTCCGGCCCTTCGCCGTTTCCGACCTCCTCGCCGTTGTAGAGCATCGGCGCCTCGTCCTTCTCCCCCTCGCCGATCACAACCACGCCGCGCATCGAGACGCTGTCGAGGACGAACCGCATAGCGTCGACTGCGGCCTTGTCGGCGCTCTCCTTCTCACCGCGGCCGATCCAGCGCGCGGCCGCCATCGCGCCCGCCTCGGTGACGCGCACCAACTCCATCGCGATGTTGCGGTCCGGAGCTGTGCGCGCGCTCACTGAGCTGTGCGGCGTACCGAGTTCAACTGCAGCACCGCGACGACGATCAGGAGGATTCCGGTCGCGAGTCCGACCCAGGCCCCATACCTGAGGCTGGAGAACTTGATCGGCGCGCCGCTGCCCCAGCGAAACACGACGAACGTGCTGACGCCCATGATCCCCGCCGCCGCAGTGAGGCAGAACGCGACGAGACTCGCGGAGTGAGACCGCCAGCTTCCCATGAGGCGCACCAGCTCGAGGAGGACGACTCCCAGTGCGAGCAAGCCGGCCTCGTCTCCGACCCGCAGGCCCCAGCCCCAGAAGCTCGTGTACCACGGCAGGAAGAGGGACACGAAGAGGCCGATTGCCACGAGGAGCGCGGGGAGCTCGAAGCCTCCTCCCGCGGTGTCGTTGGTGTTCGCGCTCAGGGCCTCCGGCGTCTCCATGCCGGTGATCCTAAAGGGGTTCAAGGCGGCGCGCTCGCCGGATGAGGCGCTACATCCGGTCCGGTGCGTCGACGCCGACGAGATCGAGGCAGCGGGCGATCACGGACCGCGTCGCACGGCAGAGACCCAGCCGGAACGCCTCCTGCTCGCTCTCGAGCACGCGGTGCTCGTGGTAGAAGCGATGGAAGTCGTCGGCGACACGAATCGCGTAGTTCGGCACTCCCTGCGGCCCGCGCCTGGCCAGCGCGTCGGCAATGACGGCCGGCAGCTCGGCGAGCCGCTTTACGAGCTCCCGCTCCTCCGGGGCCAGAGAGCCCGCTAGTAACAGACTGTTACTAGCGTTGTCAGGTGCGTTCCTGAGGATTCCGGCGATCCGCGCGTGCGCGTACTGGACGTAGTAGACGGGATTCTTCTGCGACCGCTCGGCGGCGAGGTCGACGTCGATGTCGATCGTCTGGTCTGGCCCGCGGTTGACGAGGTACCAGCGCGCGGCGTCGACCCCGATCTCGTCCATGAAGTCGTCGAGGAAGACGACATCGCCGCGCCGCTTCGACATCTTCGTCTGCTCGCCGCCCTTGGTGAGATGGACGAGCTGATAGATCAGGACTTCGACCCGGTCGGGGTCGTAGCCGAGCATCCGCGCGACGGCCGCGTACCAGTTGCGCGTGCCGTGATGATCGGCGCCGAGGACGTAGATCGCACGGTCGAAGCCCCGTTCGAGCTTGTCCACGAGGTACGCGACGTCGGCGGCCCGGTAGGTGGGCGTCCGGCCCTCCGAGCGCAGAAGGACACGATCCTCCTCGTCACCGTACGCCGAGGAGCGCGCCCAGAGCGCTCCGTCCTTCTCGTACGTGTCGAGACGCGGCAGCAGCTCGGGCAGCCGCTGCTCGAGCTCGCTCTGGCGGCGCCAGCTGTCGAAGTGGATGCGAAAGCGCTCGAGGGAGGTCTCGATCTCCTTCAACATCAGCGGGACCGGATCGCCCTTCAGGGCGGCGAGGTCGTCGATGTAGGCCCCGGCGTAGCCGTCCTGGGGCGGTTCCTCTCCGCGTCGCACAGCCTCGACGGACGCGCGGAATCGCTCCATCTGCCCGCCCGAGTCGTTGTAGTAGTACTCCCGTTCCACCGCTTGGCCGGCGAGGTCGAAGAGCCGCGCCATCGAGTCGCCGTACGCGCCGTTGCGGGCGGAGGCGACCGTGATCGGGCCGGTCGGATTCGCCGAGACCATCTCCACCTGGACGCGCTCGGCTTGCGTGGCGCCGCCCGAGCCGTACGCATCCCCGGCGGCCAGGATCTCGCCGAGCGTCGCAGCGAACCAGTCGTCACGCAGGAAGAGGTTGACGAAGCCCGGCCCGGCGACCTCGGCACGCTCGACTGCTTCGAGCCCGGCGGCGGCCTCGGCGATCTCTGCCGCAATCTCCCTCGGCGGCAGGCGGCGCACTCCCGCCAGCTGCAGCGCGACATTCGTCGCGTAGTCGCCATGCTCGGCCTCGGCCGGGCGCTCGAGCTCGAGCTCGGCTCCCGCGACGTCGGCGAGCTCCGCCGCGAGCGATCTGATCGGATCTACGGGCATCTCCCTAGTATGTGGCCATGGAAGACGACGAGCTCGGCCAACCGAATCCCAGCGCTTCGGACGAGCGGCGGCTCAACATCCAGATGCCCGCCGAGCACGTCGGCGGCACCTACGCGAACTTCGCCAACGTCAGCTTCTCGCCGTACGAGTTCACGCTGACGTTCGCCCGGATCGAGCACGAGATCGAGGAGGGCGACGTGCCGGGCGCCGTCGTCGCGAGGGTCAACGCCTCGCCGCGGTTCATCCCCGAGTTCATCGAGGCATTGCAGGACTCGTGGTCGAAGTACGTCACGCGCGAGGGCATCCGGAACCTGCCGGAGGCTCCCGGTCATCCGGAAGCGGACGACTCGGAAGCCTGACGCTCTCCCTCGTCCCGTCGTACGCCGCTCTCTGCATCGCGCAGGCCGCGACGGTCGCCGCACCCGCGCGGCAGGCTCGTGCGCGCGGCCACAGCTGGTTCTGGCTCGCCGTGCCCGCGGCGCTGCTCGGGGCCGGCGTCGCGATCATCAACCTGGTGCCCCAAGGCCCGCACGCGCTCGCCCTGCTTGCGACCTTCGGGACGCCGGTGCTCGCTGCCGCCGGTGGGATCTGCAAAGGCAGTCCGCGCTGGTGGCTCTGGCCTCCTGCCGCGGTGGGGTTGTGGCTCGTAGCCTGGCTCGCCAGCGGTCTCGTGCGCGATACGGCCGGCATCGTCCTGATCGCCGGCGCCTGCCTCGCCGCGGCGTCGGCGATCGCGATCGTGGCGCCCGCCTGGTCGATCCGCGTGGGCCTCGTCGCGCTGGCGGTTCTGGACGTCATCCTCGTGTGGGGAACGCCGAGCGTGCGGAACGCGACCACCACCCTCGAGACCGTGCCACTCCCCCACGCCGCCGGGATGTCGCTGCCGAACCTGCAGCAGGCCACGTTCGGCTCCGCGCTGATGGGCTGGCTCGACCTCCTCGCTCCTGCGCTGCTCGGCGTCGTCGTGGCCGGCCGCACGAAGCTCGGGGCCGCGGCGATCACCGGCGTCGCCGCCGGCCTCTGGGGGCTCCTCCTCGTGGTCACGTCGGAGGTCGCAGCGACGGTGCCCGTTCTCGCCGGGTTAGCGTTCGCGTCCGCTCATGCGCGTCGCAGTCGTCTCCGACATCCACTCGAACCTGCACGCGCTGGAGGCGGTCCTCACGGCGATCGAGGCGGAGGCGCCTGACGAGCTCTGGTGCCTCGGCGACCTCGTCGGCTACGGACCGAAGCCAAATGAGTGCTGCGCCCTGATCGCCGAGAGAGCCGACGTCTGCCTCGCGGGGAACCACGATCTGGCCGTACGCGGGACGCTCGACCTGGAGGAGTTCGGCGGCGAGGCGGCGGTTGCCGCCCGGTGGACCCGCGAGGTGCTCGCGTCCGACGCGCGTGAGCTCCTCGACAAGCTCGAGCCGGCCGGAGCTGCCCACAGCGTCGCGCTGTACCACGGCTCGGCACGCGACCCGATCTGGGAGTACGTGCTCGACGACAACGGAGCCCGCGCGACGCTCGACCTCGCAGACTCGCCGCTCGTCCTCGTCGGACACAGCCACGTCGCGCTGCGCGTCGTCGAGTCCGGTGACCGGCTCGACGGCGGCGTGGCCGCTGCCGGCACGTACGTCGAGCTCGACGGCACACGGGCGCTGCTCAATCCGGGCTCGGTTGGTCAGCCGCGGGACGGCGACCCGCGCGCGGCCTATCTCCTCCTCGATCTCGACGCCCAGCGCGCGAGCTTTCGCCGCGCCGAGTACGACGTCGAACGCACGCAGAGCGAGATACGGGACGCAGGTCTGCCCGAGATGCTTGCGGCGCGTCTGACGCTGGGTCTCTAGGCGGCGGGAAGAGCGGGCGGTGCCAGAACCGGGACCGGCACGAGCACGGGCGGGGACGAGACGACAGGAACTTCGGCGACCGCCGATACCTCGCGCTCCTCGTAGACCTCGATCCCTTCGCGGGCGAGTGCGAGCTGGACGTCCTCGCGGGCCTTCCAGATCCGCCACTTGACCGTGGCGAGCGTCACGTCGAGCGAGTCGGCGATCTCGGTGTACGACAGTCCGACGACGTCGCGCAGCAGCAGCGCCATCTTGAGGTCGACGTTGAGCCGTTCGACCGCACGCCAGACAGCGTCGATCGCCTCGAGCCGCTCGAAGGGGGCGTCAACGACCTCGAGCGGCGGGATGTCGTCGAGGTCGACGACCGCACGCGGGCGGCGCTCGGTCGCCCGCAACTCGTCGAGAACGCGGTTCTTCGTCACCTGGAAGAGCCACGTCGTGAACTTCGAGCGAAGCGAGAAGCCCGGGAGGCCCTGGTACACGCGGAGGAAAACTTCCTGGGTCAGATCCTCGGCGAGCGACCGGTCACCGACCATGCGCAGCACGTAGTTGTAGACCGGAATCTGATAGGCGCGGACGATGATCGAGAAAGCTCGCTCATCGCCCCGCTGCGCCTTCCGCAGTACGCCGAGATCTGGCTGGGGCAGCGACAAGGTGGCGGCAGTATAGACCGAAAATTCACCGGATTTGTACGAGATTTTCGCCAGTCATGTCGGATGATCCATCTAGGCCAAGGAGGGCGAGAATCGTGGGCGCCACGTCGGACAGCTCGCCGTCGCGCAAACGCAGTCCCGGAGCCGTGAGGATCACAGGCACAGGGTTCGTCGTGTGGGCGGTGTGCGGGCTCACCCCGTCGGGCTGGAGGAGTGTCTCGGCGTTCCCGTGGTCGGCGATCACGAGCGAAACACCGCCCGCACGCTCGACCGCATCGACGACACGCCCGAGGCACGCATCGGTCGTCTCGACGGCCTGCACGACGGCGGGGATCACGCCGGTGTGGCCGACCATGTCCGGGTTCGCGAAGTTCACGACGACGAAGCCGTAGCCGTCCTCGTCGATCGCCCGTACGACTTCGTCGGCGACCTCGCGGGCCGACATCTCCGGCTTGTGGTCGTAGCTCGGCACGTCTCGCGGCGAATCGACGAGG
>DASXKE010000101.1:0-1940 GCA_036496985.1 Gaiellaceae bacterium
ACGGCGAGGCAGCTCGCCGACGACTGCGGCCTCGACGGCATCAAGGATCTGATGGACCAGACGCTCGACGAGGAGTCGGCGGCCGACAAGCTCCTGACCAAGATCGCCACCGGCGGCATGTTCAAAGCCGGGCTCAACCAGCAGGCGATGTCGTAGAAGCCCGCAAGCGGTAGACATCCCGGAAGTAGCATCGGCGGCGTGGACGACACGCCGCCGATCGTCTGGACGCCGACCCCGGAGCGGATCGCGTCGGCGACCATCACGCGCTACCGAGAATGGCTGAACGACACGCGAGGTCTCGCGCTCGGTGACTACGCCGAGCTCTGGCGGTGGTCGGTCGACGAGCTCGAGGATTTCTGGGCGTCGATCTGGGAGTTCTTCGACGTCCAGGCGAGCGAGCCGTACGAACGAGTGCTCACCAGCCACGAGATGCCCGGCGCGGAGTGGTTCCCGGGCGCGAGGCTTAGCTACGCGGAACACGTCTTTCGCGGCCGCGACGACGCCGACGTCGCGATCCGGCATGCGTCCGAGCTGCGGCCGCTCGGGGAGTGGACGTGGGGCGAGCTGCGGGCACGCTCGGGCGCGATCGCCGGAGCGCTGAAGGACGCGGGCGTCGTGCCGGGAGACCGGGTCGCCGCCTACCTCCCGAACATCCCCGAGACGATCGCTACCTTTCTCGGCTGCGCGAGCATCGGCGCCACATGGTCGAGCTGCGCGCCGGAGTTCGGCGTGCGCAGCGTGGTCGACCGCTTCGCCCAGATCGAGCCCAAAGTGCTCCTCGCGATCGACGGTTACCGCTACGGCGGCCGTGACTTCGACCGAAGCGAGACCATCACGGAGCTCCAGCGGCAGCTGCCGACGCTCGAGCGGACTCTCGTGCTCCCGTATCTCGAGGGCGGCGACTGGGAGCTCCCGCAGGCGGAGCTCGAGTTCGCGCAACTCCCGTTCGATCATCCGCTCTGGGTGCTCTACAGCTCAGGCACGACCGGTCTACCGAAGGCGATCGTCCACGGGCAGGGCGGGATCCTCCTCGAGCACCTGAAGAAGCTCCGCCTGCACCTCGACGCGCGCGCCGGCGACCGGCTCTTCTGGTTCACGACGACCGGTTGGATGATGTGGAACTTTCTCGTCGGCGGCCTGCTCTCCGACGCGTCGATCGTGCTCTTCGACGGCAATCCGGCCTACCCGGATCTCGGCACCTTGTGGGATCTCGCCGACGCCGCGGGGATCACGAGCTTCGGCACGAGCGCCGGCTTCATCGCCTCGTGTCAGAAGGCGAGCGTGGAGCCGCGCGCGGGCCGCGATCTCTCGCGCCTCGACAGTGTCGGCTCGACCGGCTCGCCGCTCGCGCCCGAAGGCTTCGACTGGGTGCGCGACGAGCTCGGCGAAGACATCTGGCTCTTCTCCACCTCGGGCGGCACCGACGTCTGCACCGCGTTTGTCGGCGGCGTGCCGACGCTGCCGGTCTACCGGGGTGAGCTGCAGGCGCGCGCGCTCGGAGCCAAGGTCGAGGCGTGGAGCGAGGACGGGCGGTCGCTCGTCGGCGAGGTCGGCGAGCTCGTAATCACCGAGCCGATGCCGTCGATGCCTCTTTATCTATGGGGCGACGAAGACGGCTCGCGCTACCGCGAGAGCTATTTCGCCGCGTTCCCGGACGTCTGGCGCCACGGCGACTGGATCGAGATCACCGAGCGCGGAACCGCGATCATCACCGGCCGCTCCGACGCCACGATCAACCGCGGCGGCGTGCGGATGGGCACGAGCGAGCTCTACCGGAGCGTCCTCGGTCTCGAGGACGTCGTCGACGCGCTCGTCGTCGACGTTCCTGCGGACGACGGCAGCCGCATCACTCTCTTCGTCGTACTGCGCGACGGCGTCACGCTCGAGGAAGGCCTGGAGGCCGAGATCCGGCGCCGGATCCGCGAGGACTGCTCGCCGCG
>DASXKE010000102.1:0-5938 GCA_036496985.1 Gaiellaceae bacterium
CGGCGTTCGCCGCGAGCTGCATCGGCAGGCTCGAAGTGGCGAGGATCGCCACCATGATCAGCGGCACCACGACGCGCGGCTCAGGGGTACCCGGCGGCGGCCAGTGGACGCTCCCGAAGCGGAGGTAGTAGTACGAGCCGATGAAGGTGCCGAAGAGCGTCGCCTCGCTCGCGACGACCATCGCCATCCCCCAGACCGCGACGCTCGGCCCGCGGCGGCGTCCCGCCGCCAACGCCGCCTCGCGCCCGTTGCGCGCTTCGGTCGTGTGCGGGACGAGCCGCTCCGGGACTCCGCCCGCGCTGTAGTCCGTCACGTGAACTCCTGCGGTTCTTCGCCGTGCCAGGCGAGCAGCACGAGCACGATTCCCGCGAGCGCGAAGCACGTGCCCAGCCAGAGATGGAGGAGCAGGAGAACGAAGACGATCCCCAGCGCGAGGGCGAGCAGGATCGGCCAGGGCGAGTCGTGCGGCATCTCGACGATCTCCGCCCACCAGCCGTCGACGGGCGAGCTCACGGGCTGCTCATGCCCCTGGTCGAGCACCATGACTCCCTCGGCGAGCCTCCGCCGGTCCTCCTCGCGGTCGGCGTAGTCCCAGTTCGCGTAGGCGCTCGAGACCTTCGGGATGACGGCGAAGTTGTACTCCGGCGGCGGCGAAGGGATCGTCCACTCGAGCGTCGCGCCGTGCCACGGATCGGGCCCTGCCGGCTCGCCCCGGAAGTAGCTGTAGACGAGGTTGAGCAGCAGCACGACGATCCCGACCGTCGTGATGTAGGAGCCGATCGTCTCGGCCAGGTTCGGGCCCGCCCAGCCGAGGCCCGAGGGGTACGTGTACTGCCGTCGCGGCATCCCCTCGAGCCCGACGATGTGCATCGGGAAGAAGAGGACGTTCGTCCCGATGAAGATGATCCAGAAGCTGATCTGGCCGGGCAGCTCGAAGTAGAGCTTTCCCGTGACCTTCGGGAACCAGAAGTACATGCCGCCGAAGATCGGGAAGACGGCGGCGCCGAAGATGATGTAGTGGAAATGCGCGACGACGAAGTAGGTGTCCGTCACCTGCTGGTCGAACGGCACCGCGAGAAACATGATCCCGGTCAGCCCGCCGGCGACGAACATGAAGATGAAGCCGGCGATGAAGAGCAGCGGCGTCTTGAAGCGCGCGGTGCCGGTGACGAAGGTCATGCACCAGGCGAAAACCTGGATCGTGCTCGGGATCACGACGACGCCGGTCGCCGCAGCGAAGAAGACGACGGTCACGGTCGGCATCCCCGTCGCGAACATGTGGTGGGCCCAGACGCCGAAGCCGATGAAGACGACGAGGAGCTCGGCGACCGCGACGAGCGGAAACGCGACCACTCGGCGTTGCGTGAAGGCCGGGATGATCTCCGTCGCGATCCCGAAGGCCGGGACGATGAGGATGTAGACCTCGGGGTGCCCGAAGATCCAGAAGAGGTGCTGCCAGAGGAGCGTCGAGCCTCCCGCCGCGACGTCGAAGAAGTGGGTGCCGACGTTGCGGTCGAGGAAGAGGAAGATCGCGTCCGCGGTCAGCGAGGGCAACGCGAAGAGAAGCCCCCAGGAAGCCGCGAGGAACGCGAAGCAGAAGAGCGGCATCCGGTTGAACGACATGCCCGGCGCCCGCATCTTGAGGATCGTCACGATGAAGTTCGCCGCGGTGAGGCTCGACGAGATGCCGTTGAAGATGAGCCCGAGGCAATAGAAGTCGATCGCGTGGCCCGGGCTGTATTTCGCGCTCGCGAGCGGCACGTAGTCGAACCAGCCCGCGTTCGGCGCCTGGTGCATCGCGAGACCCGCGTAAATGAAGATCCCCGAGCCGAGGAAGACCCAGTAGCTCAGCGCGTTCAGCCGCGGGAACGCCATGTCCCGGGCGCCGATCATCAGTGGGAGCAGGTAGTTCCCGAACGCTCCCGTGGTCATCGGGATGATGAAGAAGAAGATCATCGTCAGCCCGTGCATCGTGAAAAGCTCGTCGTAGGTGGACGGGCCGACGAGGTGGTTGTTCGGCTTGATCAGCTGGGTGCGGACGACGAGCGCCTCGACACCGCCGGCCCCGAAGAACACGAGCGTCGTCCAGAAGTAGAGAAGGCCGATCCGTTTGTGGTCGGTGGTCATCAACCAGCCGAGCACGCCGGGACGCGACTGCCACATGCGCTCGAGGCGCTCGAGCACCTCCTCGGCGGGGGCGGACGGAGGAGGAGCCGTCGTCGCTATTTGAGGCTCTCCAGGTACGCGACCAGCGAGTGGAGCTGCGAGCTCGTGAAGTGGAGATCCGGCATCTCGTTTCCCGGCTTGAAGTGCTGGGAGTCCACGACCCAGCGCGCGAGGTAGCTCCGGCCGTTCGGGATCGTGTCGCCGGCAAGGGTCGTCCGGCTCGCGAGGTGCGTGAGATCGGGACCGACGTAGCCGCGGGCCGGCGTGCCGCGGATCGTGTGGCAGCTGGAGCAGGCTCCGGCGAGGAAGACGTCCTCGCCGCGACGTTCGAGCGGCGTCTTCGGAGCGGCCGCGGGCGCGGCCTGACGCTTCAGCCACCTCCGGAACTTTGCCTTCGACTGAACGAAGGCGAGCATCCCCATGTGCGCGTGCTGGAGCCCGCAGAACTCCGCGCACTGGCCGCGGTAGACGCCGGTCGTGCCCGAGTAGAGGAGGATCCGGTTCCGCTGGCCCGGGATCGTGTCGATCTTCCGGTTCAGCGCGGGCACCCAGAAGCTGTGGATGACGTCGTCGGTCGTCGCCACGAGGTTGACGCGCGTATCGACGGGAATATGGAGCTCGTCGGCCGTGACCGCCTGCGTCCCCGGATATCGGAACTCCCAGTACCACTGATGACCGATGGCTTCCACGGTCAGGGCCGTGCTGGACGATGCGGGTGCCTGCGTCACGTTGATGATCGCCCAGTCGCCGACGATGAAGAGCGCGACGATCACCGTCAGCGGGAAGACGACGCCCATCCCGATCACGACCCACCAGGCCTGCTTCTCGCCGGGGTGGGGATCGTCGGGATCGGCGCCGAAGCCGCGCCGGCCGCGCCGCACCCAGGCCCACACGAGCAGGCCGGTGATCAGCGCGAGGCCGCCGAACGAGACGGCCATCATCACCCAGAAGAGATTCGCGATGTCGGTCGCCGCGTGGCTGTGCGGGTTGAGCGTGCTCTGCGAACCGCCGCAGCCCGCGAGCAGCGCCGGAGCGAGCAGCGCAGTCGCCGCGAGTCCCCTGCGCCGCTTCCTCCAGCCATCCGTGCTCAATCCGGAAAACGGGTACCCGAGCGGGTGCGTCAGAAAACCGTGACCGCCGAATGAACCAGTGGAACTTCGACCCGCTCGAGCTCTCGGTCCTCGCGGTCGCCGGCGTCCTCTACTACCGCCGCGCGCGAACGCTCGCGCGCCGCGGCCGGTCGGTGCCGACGCTCCGGGTCGCGGCGTTCGCAGCTGGGCTGCTGACGCTCTTCGTCGCGCTCGAGTCCCCGATCGACACGATCGGGGAGGAGCGGCTGTTCTCGGTGCACATGTTCCAGCACCTGCTGCTCGGCGACGTCGGCGCGCTCCTGCTCGTGCTCGGCCTCGACGGGCGCCTGCTGCGGCCGCTGCTCCGTTTCCGGGTCGTCCACCGGCTGCGCTTCCTCGCCCATCCGCTCGTGGCGCTGCCACTCTGGGCGATCAACTTCTGTCTCTGGCACGTACCGGCCCTGTTCGATGCGGCGCTGCGCAACGACGCCGTCCACGCGGTCCAGCACTCCACGTTCGTCGCCTTCGGGATGCTGATGTGGGCGGCGCTGCTCGAGCCGCTGCCGGGCCCGACGTGGTTCTCGGCGCCGTGGAAGATCCCCTACGTGCTGGGGATGTGGCTTGTGATGCTCGTCCTCTCGCAGGTCTTCATCTGGTCGAACCACGTGTACTACGCGCCGTACGCGCACGACCAGACTCTCTGGGGCCTGAGCCACCTCGCCGACCAGAAGGCCGGCGGCGGGGTAATGCTCGTCGAGAGCATCTTCACGATGCTTCCGGCACTCGTCTGGGTCCTGCTGCAGGTGCTGACGGAGAGCGAGGCCCGGCAGCAGCTGATCGATTCAGGCGTCGCGCCGGCGGCCGCGTCGCGCGCCGCGCGCTACGGCCGTGCCTAGAAACCGCGCGTTGCGGAACCAGGAAGGCCTGAGCAAGTCGAAGCCGCATGTGCTCAACCAGTACGCGCTGCTCGCCGACGGCGAGCGCGGGATCCTCGTGGGGCCGAGAGGCGACTTCGTGTGGATGTGCTTTCCACGGTGGGCGGACGAGGGCGTCTTCTCGTCGCTGCTCGGCGGAGGCGGCACCTATGCGGTGGAGCCGGCGGAGCGGTACGTCTGGGGCGGCTACTACGAGCCTCGCAACCTGATCTGGCGCAGTCGCTGGGTGACCGAGGACAACTCGGTCATCGAATGCCGAGAGGCGCTCGCCCTTCCCGCTCGGCCGAACAGCGCGGTCGTGCTCCGACGCGTGATCGCCCGCGCCGGAACGGCGCGCGTCACGGTCACACTCGACCCGCGGGCCGACTTCGGACGCGAATCGGCTCGGAACCTCTCGCAGGACGACGAAGGCCGCTGGACCGGCCGAACCGGGCCTGTGTCTTTCCGCTGGTCGGGCGGGGAGAAGGCAAAGCCGGGGACAGACGGCCTCGAGCTCGCGCTCGTGCTCGACGAAGGCGACCAGCACGACCTCGTCCTCGTTCTCGCGCTCGATCAGAACGAGCTCGATCCGCCCGCGGCCGACGCTGCGTGGTCGGGAACAGAGACTGCCTGGCAGGAGCGGATCCCCGAGTTCGAGGTCCCGCACGGCGAGCGCGACGCGCGACACGCCTACGCCGTCCTCTCTGGCTTGACCAGCTCGTCGGGAGCCATGGTCGCGGCGGCGACGATGTCGCTGCCCGAGCGCGCACGCGAAGGCCGCAACTACGACTACCGCTACGCCTGGATCCGCGACCAGTGCATGACCGGACAGGCGATCGCGAAGCTCGGCCCGTATCCGCTGCTCGACGGCGCCGTCGCCTTCGTGCGCGAATGCCTGCTCGAGCACGGCTCCGATCTCCGCCCCGCGTACACGACGACGGGCGACCCCGTGCCCGAGGAGCAGGAGCTGGATCTACCGGGTTATCCGGGCGGAACGGCCATCTTCGGGAATCGGGTCAACAAGCAGTTCCAGCTCGACATCTTCGGCGAGTCGCTGCTGCTCCTTGCCGAGGCCGCGCGCCACGACCACCTCGATGCCGACGGGTGGCGAGCCGTCGAGGCCGCGGCCGAGGCGATCGCAGCCCGCTGGACGGAGCCGGACGCCGGGATCTGGGAGCTGGAGCCGGAGAACTGGACACACAGCCGCCTGGCCTGCGTCGCCGGACTTCGCGCGATCAGCGCGCAGCGTCCCGGCGGCCGGAAGACGGCGGACTGGCTTTCCCTGGCCGACGCGATCGTCGCCGAGACCGCCGCGCACGCGCTGCATCCCAGCGGACGCTGGCAGCGCTCACCGGACGACGAGCGGCTCGACGCATCCCTCCTGCTCCCTCCGATCAGGGGCGCTGTCCCCGCCGACGACCCCCGCACTCTCGCGACTCTCCACGCGTACGCGAGCGAGCTGACGGAGGACGGATACGCGTACCGCTACCGGCCCGACGAGCGGCCCCTCGGAGAATCCGAAGGCGCCTTCCTGCTCTGCGGGTTCCTGCTCTCGCTCGCGTGGTCGCAGCAGGGCGACGTCGCGGCGGCTACGCGCTGGTTCGAACGCAACCGAGCCGGCGCGGGCCCGCCGGGCCTGCTCGCCGAGGAGTTCGACGTGACGCAACGCCAGCTCCGCGGAAACCTGCCCCAGGCCTTCGTCCACGCCCTCCTCCTCGAATGCGCCGCAACGATGCCCCCGGCATGAATCGAACATGCGCACGCGGTTTAGGAAACCGCTGCTCTATC
>DASXKE010000103.1:0-6014 GCA_036496985.1 Gaiellaceae bacterium
TCACTCGTGCGGCCCGCCGCGACGGTCGAGATCCGGAACGCGGCCAAGGGAGCCCTCATCTCGGCGTTCACACCGCCGGGAACCGTGAAGGCTCTCGCGCTCGCAGGCTCGGTCGCTGCGGTGATCGACGACGTCGGAAACGGGACGCGGCAGATCGAACGCTATGACGCGACAACGGGCGCGCTGCTCGGCAGCACGGGCAACGTCGCGGTCGGCGACACGCTGTCGGCCGCCGCGAACACGCTCGTGTACGCAGTCGCCGGCGAGAAGGTCGAAGCCATGGACGCGACGACGGGTGCGCAGCGAGTGCTGGCGGTGTCGCCGGCGACGCCGATCGGGCTATCGATCGTCGGCAAGCGCGTGGTGTGGGCCGTCAACGAGCACGGCCACGGCCAGGTTCTCGCGCTGACGCTTCCCTGAGTTGCTCCACCTCGGCCGCCTCGAGCTCGCGCCAGTCACCCGGCTCGAGCCCTTCGAGCGTCAGCCCCGCGTACGCGCTGCGGTGTAGCCGCGTCACAGGATGGCCGACCGCCGCGAGCATCCGCTTGACCTGATGCTTGCGCCCCTCGTGGAGGACGAGCTCTACGCTGCCGGGGCTGAGGCGTCGCGCGCGCGCAGGAGCAGTCGGCCCGTCATCGAGCTCGACGCCGTCACGCAGCTGCTGCAGCGCAGCCTCGTCCGGATCGCCTTCGATCTCGGCCACGTACGTCTTCTCGACGCCGTAGCGCGGATGAGCCAGGCGGTGCGCGAGGTCACCGTCGTTCGTGAGCAGGAGCGCTCCGGTCGTATCCGCGTCGAGACGTCCGACCGGAACGACGCGGGGCTCGTCGGGCACGAGCTCGACGACCGTCGGCCTGCCCTGCGGGTCGTGCGCGGTTGTGAGCACGCCCGCCGGCTTGTGGAGGAATACGTAGCGCAGCCGCTGCCGCGTCACCTCCGCCCCGTCCACCGCGACGCGGTCGTGCGAGCCGACCACCGTGTTCAGCTGCCCCGGCTCTCCGTTCACGGTGACGCGTCCGGCCTTGATGAGCTCGTCGGCGCGCCGGCGCGAGGCAACTCCCGCCCGGGAGAGGAACGCGTTCAATCGCATGCTGGAAAGATACGAGCGTGCCGCACTACATCTCGCTCATCCGCTGGACGTCACAGGGTCGGATGGGCCTGCCGGCGTGGCGCGACCGCGTCGAGGACGGCGCGCGCGAGATCGAGGAGGCCGGCGGAAAGCTGGTCGGCGTCTGGGTGACGCTCGGCCGCTACGACGTGGTCGAGGTCTTCGAGGCGCCCGACGACGACACGGCACTCGAAATCGTGACGAAGCTCAGCCACCACGGCGCCGAGCAGACCGAGACGCTGCGCGCGTTCACCCGCGACGAGGCGGAGAACATCATCAAGAAGCTCTAGGGGTCTTTGGCGAAAGCAGGCTGAGTCGCCGACGCGCGCTGCTCGCCCGCTGAGCGGCGTCCTCAGTCGCGCGAATAGCGCTGTTATTCGCGCGCCTTGCGTCCTTTTCAGCGAACGACCATCGCACGTCGACAACGAGCCGTTTTCCGCCAAAGACCCCTGGGCCGGTTAGGCGCTGCGCTTCTCTGCCACTGCGTGCAGCCGGTCGCGGATCTCGGCCTCGTCGCTCCCCACGTCGTCGAGGCGCGGCAGCTCCGAAAGGCTCTCGAGCCCGAAGACGCGCTCGAAGAGCGGCGTCGTGCGATAGCGGACGGCTCCGCCGCCGCCGTGGTCGCGGCCCGCCTCGGCGATCAGCCCACGTTCCAGAAGGTTTGCGACGGCCGAGTCGGCCGCGACGCCGCGGATCCGCGCGATGTCCGGCCGTGTGCACGGACCGAGGTACGCCACGATCGCAAGCGTCTCGAGCGCGGCCTGCGAGAGGTTCCGCTGCGCCGGCCGCTCGAACAGACGCGCGCACGCGGCAGCCTCCTCGCGAGCCGCCCGGAACGCCCAGCCGCCGGCGACGTGCTCGAGCACGATCCCGCTGCGCCCCTCGGCGAAGCGCTCTCCGACATGCCGCAGCGCCTCCTCGATCCGCTCCGGATCGTCGTCCGCCGCAGCGGCGAGCTCCTCCAGCGACAGCGGCGCCGAGGCGACGACGAGCAGGGCTTCGAGCGTGCGTGTGAGCCGGTCGAGCGGATCGGCGCCCTCGAAGCTGCCGGCAATCAGGCGGAGCGGACGGTCCATTGGGCGGTCCTTTCTGGTTGGGCTGTGTTCTCCTTTGACCCTCTCGTGATGCGGATCGGCGCGAACGGCGCGGCCTGCTCGATCGTGAGCTCTCCCGCGCGCCGCAGCTCGAGCACCGCGAGGAAGGCCGACGCCTGCTCGAGCCGCGTGAGCTCGGCCACCTCTGTGTCGAAGTCGAACCGCGACCGCCGGCCGAGCAGCGCGCGGAAGCGCTCGAGGAACTGCGAGACGGGTGGGAAGCGCAGCGCCATGTGCGCGAGCGAGACATCGGGCGGATCCTGCGCGAGCAGCCGGAGCACACCCGCCAACGCCTCTGGATCCTGCGGCGCGAGGGGCGTCTCGAGTTTCGGCGCGAGCGGCGCCGGGCCGAGCCGGAAGTAGCGGTCGCCCTCCTCGGCGAGGCGTTCGCGCAGCCAGGCCGCCGCCTCCTTCGCGCGCCGGTACTCGGCGAGCCGTCGCGCGAGCTCTGCCGCCGCTTCCTCGGGCTCGAGCTCCGCGAGCTCGGCTTCCTCGTCGGGAAACAACGCGCGCGCCTTCAACTCGAGCAGCGCCGCAATGAGAACGAGGAACTCGCCGCACGCCTCGAGGTCGAGCTCCTCCCGCTCGGCCAGCCGTTCGAGGAACACCGTCACGATGCCGGCGAGGTCGACGTCGCGCAGGTCGAGCTCCTCCTTCAGGACGAGCGCGAGCAACAGGTCGAAGGGCCCCTCGAACGCGTCGAGGTCGAGCTCGAGCTCCCGGACGATCACATGCCTGAGCGTAGTGCCGTTACCGGACGCGGCTCTTCGGGACTGCCATGCGCGGGCCCGCCGGCACCGG
Organism: Gaiellaceae bacterium; assembly: GCA_036496985.1. Lineage (GTDB taxonomy): Bacteria > Actinomycetota > Thermoleophilia > Gaiellales > Gaiellaceae > Palsa-739. The sequence goes on from DASXKE010000103.1 coordinate 3,004, forward strand.
CCGCTGCTTCTTCTGCTCCGGCCGCTCGGAGCTCTCCTGGTCGTGGAAGAACTGCCACCAGACGAAGAACCCGACCGACAGCACCCAGATCCCGAGCGAGACCCAGAAGTTGACCCGCATGTGCAGGAAGTAGTTGGACGGGTCGATCCGCAGGACCTCCTCGAACGTGCGGAAGGTCGTGTACCAGGCGACGTAGAGGGCGAAGAGCGCCGGCCGGCGGATCGTGAAGCGGCGGTCGACCCAGAGCAGGACGCCGACGCCGAGCAGATCCCAGATGAACTCGTAGAGGAAGGTCGGCTGGTAGTAGCCGTAGTGCGTGATCGACTGATACTTGGCCTGGATCCCGGTCTGGTGCGCCTGGTCGATCCGCAGCGCCCAGGGCAGGCTGGTCGGCTTGCCGTAGAGCTCCTGGTTCCAGTAGTTGCCCCAGCGGCCGATGCCCTGTGCGAGCAGGAGCCCCGGCGCGACCGCGTCCATCATCAGCGGGACGCTGCTGCCCGAGCGATAGACGACGAATGCGCCCGCGAGCACGCCGAACGGGATTGCGCCCCAGATCCCGAGGCCTCCGTCCCAGACCGCGGCGAAGCCGTACCAGTGTGCGTGGATCGCGGGATCCTGGTTCCAGCTCGTCAGGTCGTGGTAGAGCCGCGCGCCGATGACGCCGGCGATGACGCCCCAGAGCGCGACGCGGAAGACGAGATCCCAGTCGCCGCCCCAGCTCACCCAGCGCTTGCCGGTGAGCCAGATGCACGCGGCGATGCCGAGCAGCAGCATCACGCCGTACATGTGCAGCGTCAGCGGCCCGATGCTGAACGTGCCGCTCGAAGGCGAAGGGATGGAGCCGAGGACGAGGCCGGTCACGAGCAGCATTGTGCCCGCGCGCAGCAGCGGTCGCTACAGGAGCCGAACTAGCTCAGGATGCGGATCGCGACATCCAGCGGGCAGCCGCGCTGGACGAGCTCGATCGCCTCGTGCAGATCGACGTCGGTCCGGGCCGCGAGCGCCACGGCGTCGTCACCGGGGAACCCGACGCGCATCAGCTCACTGGTGCGCCAGCGCTCGACGCGCTCCAGCTCCGTCTCCACGGTTTCTATTTCGTGTGCCGCAGGCATATCCGCAGGTTCCGCTCGTACTTTCGGGAAGTTCGGGCGATTGGATCTCCCCCTGCGGGGGGATTTTCGCCGAACTATCGGGTCATTGGACGGCGGCCGCGCCCAGCAGGCTCCGAACCTCGGCGAAGAAATCCGGAACCGGATTCACGCGGTGGTGGTCGCCGAGCTCGAGCTTCTTCTCGCCGTACGACGTGACGACGTCGACGTAGACGAGCGCCTCGCCGGGGAACTGCTCCACGACGGTGCCGAGCTCGCGGATCAGGCCGGCCGGAGCGATCCGGCCGTCCACCTTGAGCCGCACCTCGCGCCGCTCCGGGGTCGCCTCGAACGCGGTCACCTCGAGCGCGATGAGCTTCGTCTCGCCTTGCTGCTTATGGTCGATGCGGCCCTTGACCGTGAGCACGGCGTCCTCGACGAGCAGCTCGCGCGCCGCCGCATAGGTCGAGTTGAAGACCACGATCTCGACCGAGCCCGTCACGTCTTCGAGCTGGACGAAGGCCATCGGCTCGCCCTTCTTCGTCATCGTCGTCCGCACCCCGGCGACGATGCCGCCCGCGAGGACGGTCTCGCCTTCACGCCGCCGCTCGAGCTCGGCGAGCGTGCAGTCGGTGCGCCGCCGGAGCTGGTCGCGGATGGCACTCAGCGGATGCTCTGACACGTAGAGGCCGAGGCTCTCCTTCTCGAGACGCAACAGCTCGGACTTCTCGAACTCGCCGTCGGGGATCGTCGCGTGATGCCGCGCCGAGGCGGCGGGCTCCTCGCCGAGATCGAAGATCGAGGCCTGGCCGAGGAGCCTGTCCTGCTGCTGCTTCTGGCCGTACGAGAGCGCGTCCTCGAGGACGTGGAGCATTCCCTGGCGTGACGCACGGGTCGAGTCGAGCGCGCCGCACGAGACGAGCGACTCGAGTGAGCGCTTGTTCGCCACCGACGGATCGACCCGCTCGGTGAAGTCCCAGATCGACGCGAACGGCCCACCCTCCTCGCGCGCGGCGACGATCGCGCGACACGTGGCCTCGCCGACGTTCTTGACCGCGTTGAGCCCGAACCGGATCTTCCCCTCGACGACCGCAAAGTCGACCTGAGACTCGTTCACGTCGGGCGGCAGCACCTCGATCCCGAGCTCAGCGCACGCGGCGACGTAGAACGGAACCTTGTCCTTCGTGTTCATCACCGAGGAGATGAGCGCGGCCATGTACTCGCGCGGATGGTTCGCGCGCAGCCAGGCGGTGCGGTACGAGATGAGCGCGTAACAGGCGGCATGCGACTTGTTGAACGAGTAGTCCTGCGCCTGCTCCATGTCGGCCCAGAGCTGCTGCGCGACGCCGGCCGCGGTGCCGCTCGCCGCGCAGCCCTCGAGGAACTTGCTCTTGAGGGAGGCCATGAGCGAGTGGATCTTCTTGCCGATCGCCTTGCGCAGGTCGTCGGCCTCGGCAGGTGAGAAGCCGGCGATGTGCTTCGCGATCTCCATGTACTGCTCCTGGTAGATGCAGATGCCGTACGTGGGCGCGGTGATCGCCTTCAGCCGCTCGTCGGGGTAGGTGACCGGCTCCTTGCCGTTCTTGCGGCGCGCGTAGACCGGGATGTAGGCCATCGGGCCCGGCCGGTAGAGCGCGCCGATGGCGATCAGATCGTCGAAGACGGTCGGCTTGATCGAGCGGAGCGCCTCGCGCATGCCGGAGCCCTCGAACTGGAAGACGCCGATCGACTCGCCGCGCGCGAGCATCGCGTACGTCTTCTTGTCGTCGAGCGGAATGGTCGAGATGTCGAGGCCCGGGACGAGCTCGACGGCCTTGTCGATCACGTCGAGGTTCCGCAGGCCCAGGAAGTCCATCTTGAGCAGGCCGAGCTTCTCGATCGTGGTGCCGTCGAACTGGGTCACCAGCTCCTGGTCGGCTCCCT
>DASXKE010000104.1:0-1713 GCA_036496985.1 Gaiellaceae bacterium
GTAGGCGTGACGCACGCCGGCGGAGTAGACGACGCCCGGAACACCGTTGAAGCGCGTCTTGTAGAGATCGGCGATCGCCAGGTTGAACGGCGTCTGGTCGAGCAGTTCAGCCAGCATCTCCTGATCGAACTCGGTGTCGACTTCGCCGCGCCGCAACGGCACCTTGGCGATCGTGCGCACGCCCGGCCCGGGCGGGATCCGGATGCACCGCAGCGGCGCGATCACGCCGCGCCGGGCGGCCTGGGCCAGGTCGAAGCGGGAAGTCTGCGTCGGGAACAGGTCGGTGACGTGCCGCGCGATCAGCGCGCCGGTCGCCGTCATGCCGATCCAGATCGGCTTGTCCCAGCGGCGGATCGCGGCCGAGGTCTTCTCGCCGAGCGCCGTGTGCGCCTCGTCGCAGATCACGATCGCGTAGGCGTCGGAGATCTTGCCGGCATTGCGCACGAACCACTGATAGGTCTCGACCGTTACCGGCCCGTTGGCGGCATCCTGTCCCGCGAGCAGCGGCGAGCACAGGCGCTCGCGGTAGCCGCGGTCCTTGAGCTCGCCAATGAACTGGTCGACGAGGTTGCGCCGATGGGTCAGGATCAGCACCCCGCCAGTCCGCGACGCTTCGACGAAGCCGAGCGCGGCGACGCTCTTGCCGGCGCCGGTGGCGTGCTCGAACCAGAAGCGGCGATCGGCGCCGGGGTCATCGGGGACGCCGTCGACGACGTCCTCGTCGAGCTCACCCTCCGGATCGCGCCAGTCCTGCGGCTCGACGTCCTCGGGCTCGGGCTCGTCGAGCTCGGCGGCCTCTTCTTCCTCCTCTTCGTCCTCATCGTCCGCGACGTCGTCAACATCACCCGGCGAGGCCGCACTCTCGCCGTCCATCAATCCAAGCGAGCCGTTGCGATCGAACGAGTCGTCGTCGCGCTCGTGCTCGCCGACCGCGGCAGAAGCCCCGTTGCCGTTGCCGTTGCGCTGCGCCTCGGCGAGCAGCGCCGTCAACGTGCCGGACAGGGCGTCGACCTGATGGGCTGAGAGGACGGTGCCGTCGACGAGCTGCGGCTCCTCCTCGGAGAGCAGTCGCTCCAACCCGAGCAGCAGCGAGTACGACCGCCGCCATTCGAGTGACGGGACCTTCAGGCCCGCGTCCGCTTCGGCCAGCGCGGCGTCGAGCGCCCGCCTCCGGGCGGAGCCGGGTGCAAGTGCCTCTTGAGTTGTTTCGCCCTCGTGAACGAAGCGCTCACGCGTGAGCTTCTCGGCCCGCGCGATCGCGGCCGCACTCGGGGAAGGGGTGGAATCACCCATGGAAGATTGAAAGGTGTGTTTGCAAAGGTGAGCCGCAGATCACTGCGCATACGGCCCAGGTGCTAGGTCTCGACAATCGCCGAGGATCGGGAGGAGCACTCTCGGAAAGCGGTTCCCCCACCGATTCCGTGGCAATAGATAACGTGTATTTAAGCAGATCGACGTATGGCAAGCTGTCTGGAGTGAAAGCGAGCCCCGTCGGGACCGAACCGGACGTCGCGAGCTACGAGATCCGCCGGGTACGGACGCGCGCGGAGCTCGAGGCAGCGATGTCGCTCAGATATGACGTCTTCTGCGTTGAGCAGGGCGTCCCTGCCACCGACGAGCGCGACGGGCGCGACCATCTGGGCCTGCATCTGATCGCGGTCGACCGCGATGGCAACATGCTCGGGACCTGCCGGCTGGTGTTCGTCGGCAATA
>DASXKE010000105.1:0-9976 GCA_036496985.1 Gaiellaceae bacterium
AGCCCGAGGTAATCGCGACCGAGCCAGTAGGCGAGGTTGTGCCGCGCACGGAGATCTCGCCCGTCCGGGTCGACTCGACAGAAGTTCGCCGTCTCGTACCAGCGATAGCCGGCGCCGGTCAGCCTTTCGACCACGCGCTCGAAGTAGTCCTCCATTGCGTCGGACTGGCGCTCGAGCTCGGTTCCCCAGGCATGGGTGAAGCGCGTCCCCGGCTTCGCCTCGAGCTCGTAGCAGGAGAGATGCTCCGGCTCGAGCGCAAGGGCGTCGTCGAGGTCGGCTTCGAGATCGGAGGCGCTCTGGCCGGGGATCCCGTAGATGAGATCGAACGAAATGTTGTCAAATCCGGCATCGCGAAGATGATGCACAGCGCGTCGGACGTCGTCAGGTTGGGCAACGCGCTCGAGCACGCGGAGAAGCTCGAGGCGGAACGTCTGAGCACCGAGCGAGATGCGGGTCGCGCCCGCTTTCCGAAGCGCAGCGGCGAGCTCGGCCGTGACGGTCTCGGGATTGGCTTCGACCGTCACGTCCGCGGCAGCCGGCAACCCATCGAGCAACCGCGCGAGCTCCGGCAGCGAGGTGAAGGTGGGCGTGCCGCCGCCGAGGAAGATCGTCTCGAGCTCGTCGGCGAGCGCTTCCCGCTCGAGCTCGAGCTCTCGCAACAGCGCGTCGACATATGAGGCGTGCTGGCCTGAGCGGCCGACGACCGTGACGAAATCGCAGTACCCGCAACGGTGCGCGCAGAAGGGGAGGTGGACGTAGAGGTGGCGCGCCCGACTCGTCATGTGTTCACCCGTTTCGGCCGCGTCACGAGCTCGCCGCCGCAGTTCGGGCACACAGACTCCAGCGTCTCTGCACACGGGCGACAAAACGTGCACTCGAACGAGCAGATCGTCGCGTCGGCGTCCTCGGACAGCTGCGCCCCGCAGCGCTCGCACTCCGTACGCATCTCGAGTGCCATCAGCTCTTCTGGCCCTGGCCGATGTTGAGGACGGCGAGGAACGCCTCCTGGGGGACCTCGACGGCGCCGACCTGCTTCATCCGCTTCTTGCCCGCCTTCTGCTTCTCGAGCAGCTTTCGCTTGCGCGAGATGTCGCCGCCGTAGCACTTCGCGAGCACGTCTTTCCGCTTGGCCTTCACGGTCTCGCGCGCGATCACCCGGGAACCGACGGCGGCCTGGATAGGGATGTCGAACATCTGGCGCGGGATCTCCTCGCGCAGCTTGTCGACGAGCAGCCGGCCCCGGTCGTAAGCGAAATCGCGGTGGACGATGAGGGACAGGGCGTCCACGGGCTCGTTGCCGACGAGCACGTCGACGCGGACGAGCTGACCGGGCTTGAACCCTGCGAGGTCGTAGTCGAAGGACGCATAGCCGCGCGTGCGCGACTTGAGCTGGTCGTAGTAGTCGAGGACGATTTCCGCGAGGGGGAGCTGGTACGTCAGGTGGACCCGTTCGGGTGAGAGGTACTCGAGCTTTCCGAACGTGCCGCGCCGATCGTTGTTCAGCTCCATCACGGCACCGACGTGCTCCTTCGGGACGATGATGGAAGCGGCGACGTACGGCTCCTCGACCTCCTCGATCTCGCGAGGGAACTCGGCCGGGTTGTGCACCTCGAGCCAATCTCCGTTCTTCTCCTTCACGCGATACGCGACATTCGGCGCGGTGACGAGCAGGTCAAGGTCGAACTCGCGCTCGAGGCGTTCGCGGACGATCTCCATGTGCAGAAGGCCGAGGAACCCGCAGCGGAAGCCGAAGCCGAGCGCATTGGAGGTCTCGGGCTCGTACAGCAGCGCCGCGTCGTTGAGCTTCAGCCGCTCGAGTGCGTCGCGGAGCTCCGGGTAGTCGTCGGAGTCGGTCGGAAAGAGCCCCGCGAAGACCATGGGCTTGACGTCCTTGTAGCCCGGCAGCGCCTTGTTCGCGGGTCGGCGAACCGAGGTCAGCGTGTCGCCGACCCGCAGCCGCGAGACGTCTTTCAGGCCGGTGACGACGTACCCGACCTCGCCGGCCGTGAGGTGCTCGACGGGGGTCATGGCCGGCGAGAAAACGCCGAGCTCCTCCGCGTCGAAACGCGTGTCGGTGGCCATCGTGCGCAACGGCTCACGGTTGGAGAAAGCGCCGTCGACGACGCGAACGAAAGCGACGACTCCGCGGTACTGGTCGTACGAGGAGTCGAAGACAAGCGCGCGCGCCGCTGCGTCGGGGTCACCGTCGGGCGGCGGCACGCGCTCGACGATCGCGTCCAGCACGTCGGCGGCTCCGTCACCGGTCTTGGCGGAGATGCGAAGCACGCGGGCGGGGTCGTCTCCGAGCAGATCCGCCACCTCGAGAGCTGTCCCGTCGGGATCGGCTGCGGGGAGATCGATCTTGTTGGCGACCGGGACGATCTCGAGCCCGCTCTCGATCGCGAGGTAGGCGTTGGCGAGCGTCTGCGCCTCGATCCCCTGAGCGGCGTCCACGACGAGGAGCGCGCCTTCACAGGCCTGAAGCGAGCGCGAGACTTCGTACGTGAAGTCGACGTGCCCGGGCGTGTCGATGAGGTTGAGCTCGTGTCCCTTCCAGTTGACGCGCACCGCCTGGGCCTTGATCGTGATGCCGCGTTCCCGCTCGAGCTCCATCGAGTCGAGAACCTGCTCGCGCATGTCACGCGCCGAGACGGCGTCAGTCAGCTCGAGGATCCGGTCGGCGAGCGTCGACTTCCCGTGGTCGATGTGGGCGATGATCGAGAAGTTGCGGATGCGGCTCTGGTCCACGAGCGGCGATGGTACTCACGCACCTCCGCTGGGGCCGTGGCCGGTTCGGGCGCGGCCGCAAGCGCTCCCCCACCCAAAGGGTGGGGTTCGCGTCCCCTCCGCCCTCGCGATCGAGGCTAGCGGCCGAGTCGTGCCGCTGGGCAGACGACTCTCTCGCGATTTCGTGCCAATTCGACCGGCCCTGGAGCCGGAGACTGTGGCGACCCTCGCTACGCGCCCCAGCCGTGGTCGTCGTGCGAGTCCAGCTTCCGCCAGAAAACCGGCTGTGGCTCGGCCGTGACGCCGGCCGCCTCCATGATCGGCCGGATCTGCGGCCCCATGTGGCTGAAGAAATCAGTGAAGCTCTGTTCGTCCGGCCATTCGTCGATCACCAGGATCTTGCCGTCGCTTCCGTAGAAGCGGTGCGCGATGAGCCCGTGCTCCACCGCGTGAGCGACGATCTCCCGCATCGCTTCCGGGTTCTCGGCCGCATACCGCTCGACACCGGCGGGGTCTCCTTCGAAGGAGAGCGTCATGATCAGGGACATCGGTTCCTCCTCGTAGCTATCCGCGCGAGTCTCGCGTCCTTCGTCGCTCCGGGTCAAGCGCGGCTGCGGCGGAGCCCCATCAGGGTCTCGAGCTCACGCACGTTGAGCAGCCGGCACGCACCGAAGAAGCCTGCGTACCCGAGCGCGAGGCCGGCTCCGAGCGAGACGAGCTGCGCCGGCAGCGATTGCCCGAGCACAGAGTCGAGCAGGTGCCAGACTCCCCACCCCACCGCGGCGAGCAGGGCCGACGCGACAAGCACGAGACCGAAGCTCCGGGCGGTCTCCCCGATCTCGAAGCTGGGCATCCGGCGACGGAAGAAGACCAGGAGAGCCGCCGTCCCCGCAATGTTCACGACCGATGTCGAGAGCGGGATCCCCCAGATCCCGAACCGGTAGAACACGGCGTCGAGCCCCGCGTTGATCACGAGGTTCAAGACGGCGACGATGCTCGGAATCCACGGCAGCTGGAGCGAGAAGAAGCCACGGTTCAGCATCAGCATCGTCCCGTTGAACGTGAGCCCCAGGGCGAATGCGGCGAGACACGGCGCGACGATCCTCGTGTCGTGAGCATTGAAGTGCCGATGCTGGTAGAGAAGCCGCACGATCGGCGTCGCGAGCACCGCCGCAGTGACGCTCGCCGGTATGAGCAGGAACGAGATCAGCCGGAGCCCGGTGCCGACGGTGCTCTGGAACGCACTCCAGTCCTGGCGTGACGCGTGCCGCGAGAGGAGCGGGAAGAGGACGGTCGCGACCGCGACGGAGAACACTCCCTGCGGGAGCATGTAGAGCCGGAACGCACGCACGATCGCCGCCGGCGCCTCGTTGGGGTTCAGGAAGTGAGTCGCGAAGAGCTGGTCGATCAGCGCATTGATGTTGATCAGACCGAGCCCGATCGTGACCGGGATCATCAGCTTGAAGGTGCGCGCCACGGCCGGGTCGCGGATGTCGATCACCATGTGCAGTCGACCGTCGAGCCCGCGGAGCCACGGCAGAGGCAGCAGAAACTGCGCGATGGTCGCCACGAGGATCGCGCCCGCGTAGATGTAGAGCTTCTTCGAATCCGACCCTCCGCTCTGCACGCCCAGAGCGAGGCCGATCAGGATGATCAGGTTCCACAGGATCGGGCTCAGAGCCGGAACGGTGAAGTGGTCGTAACTGTTGAGGATCCCGACCACGATCCCGGTCAACCCCAGGATGAGCACGAGCGGAAAGAGGATCCGCGCGAGGCCGGTCGCGAGCGTTCCGAAGTTGTTCGGTCCGTATCCGAAGATCTGCATCACCCACGGCGCGATGAGGATGAAGAACGCCGTCAGGCCGCCGAGCCCCAGCAGCATCAGCCAGAAGAGCGACGAGGCGACCCGCCACGCGCGCTGGCGCTCTCCCTTCACGAGCAGATCGCTGAAGACGGGGACGAACGCCGCCGACAGGGCCGAGTCGGCGACGAGCGCCCGAACCGTGTTCGGAATGAGAAACGCAATCTCGAAGGCGTTGACCGGGCCGCTGATGCCGAAGATCGCGGCCTGCGCTATTTCCCGCACCAGCCCGACGACCCGCGAGATCCCGGTTGCGACCGCGAAGATCAATCCCGAGCGCGCAAGACCGCGGCCGGTCGCGGCCTCGGCTTCCGGCTGCGGGTCCTCGGCGGTGATCGGAGGAGCAAACGCGCCCGCCTGAGCCGCCTGGCCCTCCTGGTCGAGCGCGCGCGCCTCGAGCTCGATCAGCTCATTACGGTCTCGGCCCGGCCGGAGAATCGCGGTCGACGGCTCGGCCGGATCCTGCGCGACCGGCCAGGAATCGCGACTCGCGTCGCTCTCGAAATACGTCGGCTTGCCCTCTTCTCGGCGGCGGCGGTCGCGCTCCAGCCGACGCTCATGCCGCTGCCGCTCGGCGTCCTCCACGACGCATCAGCATAGGGACGCGGGTTGCTACCATCGCCCGGCCCGCATCCTGCGGGTCTTTTTCCGAAGATGCCGAACATCAGACAGCAAGAGAAGCGCGTCCGCCAGGCGACCCGGCAGCGGCAGGAGAACCTCCGCTGGCGCTCGACCGCGAAGACGCTGATGCGCCGCCTGAACGAGGCGGTCGCCGACGACGACGCAACGGAGATCGAGGCGCGGCACCGGGAGCTCGTCCAGTGGCTCGACCGCGCGGCGGCGAACGGCGCTCTCCACCGCAACACGGTCGCGCGGCGGAAGTCGCAGGCGGCCAAGCTCGCTGCGGCCGCGACCGCGGCGAAATAGCTCTCCCTAGTCGGCTCGCCGGGTGATCGCCACGAGTGTGCGCTCGAGCTGAACCTCGGGCGGCAGGCGGGAACCGCCCTTTGCGCCCGCATCGAGCGCGGCCAGACTGACAGTCGCCTGCGCGAGCTCGTCCGGCGAGAAGTTCGCTGCCTGCTTCGTCGCCTTCTCGGCCACGAACGGATGCATCTTCAGCCGGCTCGCGATCTCGCTGGAGCGGAAGCCCTCGTCCGCGAGGCGCGAGGCTTTCCGCACCCGGCCGACATGTCCCACGAGCGAGGCGACGAGGCGGATCAGCTCGGCCGAACGGGGCCGATGCGACCGGTCGAGCAAGGACTCGGTCGCACGTAAGGTCGCGGCGACGTCCCGTCGTCCCCAGGCATCCGTGACGGCGAAGATCGGCGTCTCGGCGCGCCCGACCGCAAGCTCCTCGACAGCCGCGCGCGTGATCTGCTCACCGCCCGCCCAGGTCGCGAGCTTCTCGATCTCCGAAGCGAGATCGCCGACATCGTCCCCGACGGCCTCCACCAGCGCGCGGCAGGCGTCGCGATCCACCGACGCCCCAAGCCGCGCGAACTGCTCGCCCACCCACTCCGGCAGCTGCTTCTTCGTCACGTCGTAGGCGAGGATTTGGCCCTTCTTCGCCACCGCCTTCGCAAGCGCGGAGTCGCGCTTGACCCCGTCGCCCACGAGCGCGAGGACGGTCGATGGTGCGGGAGCTGCGAGGTACGGCTCGAGCTCCTTCACGTCGGCGGCCTTCCAGGACTCGACGCCGTCGACCACGACGAGTCTCGCCTCGCCACCGAAGAGGCCGAGGGCGTTGCACGCGGCGATCGCGTCTGCGGCAGCCGCCTCGCCGGCGTGGAGCTGCTCTGTCGCGTCCTCACCGATCCGCTTTCGCAATCGCTTGAGCGCGACCGCGATCTTCGGTCGATCCGTCCCGGTCAGGAGGTAGACGGGCTTCAGCTCTTGCTCGCTCGCCACGCTGCCAAGCATAGGCGGCCGCTCCGACCGCGCTCAGACCGAGCACGGCGGCGATCCGCGGGGAGGTGATCTGCGCACCGGGAACGCTCGCGAACGCCCGGGCGGATGCGGCCACGAACCAGGCTCCCCAGCCGTTGAGCTGTGCCATCGCAGCCGCGACGGGGGGAGCGACCGGCGCAACGATCGCTGTGAGGAGGGCGAGCGCGAGCACCTCGACGACGACCGGAACCACGACGACGTTCGCCGGGACCGTGACGGGCGAGATCTGGTGGAACTGGAACCACGTGACAGGCGCCGTCGCGAGTCCGCACGCGGTCGAGACCCCGATCAGCTGCGCGAGCTCCCGCGAGACCGGGTACCCCTCGAGTGACCGCACGACACGAGGTGTGACGACGAAGATCGAGGCGACGGCTGCGAACGAGAGCTGGAAGCCGGCGTCGAAAAGCAGATGCGGGTTCCAGCCGAGGAGCACGGCGGCGCCGACGAGCAGCGCCTGCCAGCGGTCGCGCTCGCCGTCCGGCGAGCCACGCAAGCGAGCCGAGCCCGGCCGCAAGCGCAGCCCGCACCACCGACGGATGGAGCCCCACGGCAAGCGCGTATCCCGAGACCGCGAGAAGAGCCGCGACCTGTGCGAAGTAGCTCCCGAAGCCGAGGAAGAGCACCACCGCGGCAGCTCCCCCGCCGACCGCCGCGACCTTGAGCCCGTCGACCGCCAGACAGTGGTAGAGACCCGTCGCCCGAAAGTCGTCGAGCAACCCCTGGTTCACCTCGGACGAGCGGCCCAGCACGATCGCCTCGGTCACCTCGCGCCGCTCGCCTTTCAGGCCAGGCGTGGTGTCCGCCGCGAGCCACCGCCCGACGCGGTCGCCCACACCGGACACTCCGCCGCGACGCCCGACGATGTGCCACGACTGGCCGCTCAGGACGGCGTGAATCCCTTGCCGGCGGAGCCATTTCGCCTCGTCGAAGCCGTTCGACGGTCCTGGCGGCGTCCGCAGCTCACCGATCAGCTCCAGGATCGCGCCCTGCGGGGGCGCTCGGCCGAGCGGCAGCTCGAGATAGACGGCTCATCGGGTCGCAGCGTCCCCCAGCGAAGAACCAGCGCCTTCATCCGCTGGTCGAAGCTCCCGGCGCGGGACGGCTCCTGCACTTCGACCACCGCCCGCTCGGCCGTGCCGATCCGTGACGCGAGCACGCTGTGGTCGAGCTGCGAGAGGCGGATGGACCCCCACGCCCAGGCGGGCGTGACAAGTGCCGAAGCAAGCAGAGCCCAGCGAACGCGCCTCGTAGCGGCAGCAAAACCGAGAGCCCCGAGGAGGGCCGAAGCGGCCAGCCCGTGCAGGAGCGTCAGCCGTCCGAGGTTCGCGAGCGCGAAGCCGACACCGAGCGAGCCGACAACTGCGTGCGGAAGCCGGATGCTCACGTCACGGGATCACGAGACCCTTCAGCTGCGCCATGTGCGCAGGGCCGATCCCGGAGACGCCTTGCAGCTCGGCAACCGAATGGAACGCACCGTGCTGCTGCCGATAGTCGAGGATCTTCTGCGCCGTCACCGGCCCGATCCCGGGCAGGTTCTCGAGCTCCTCGAGGGTCGCGGAGTTCAGGTCGAGCGGCGCTGACGGTGAGGAGCCGGCCGCCGGAGCGCCCGCCGCCGCGGGCCCTCCAACGCCGCGCTGCGGCACCACGATCTGCTCTCCGTCGGCGACCGGTGCGGCGAGGTTGACCGTGTCCAGCTGCGCCTTTGCTGTCGCTCCGCCTGCCAGCGCGATCGCGTCGTCGATCCGCGAGCCGGAGCCCAGCCGGTAGAGGCCCGGATGGCGTACTGCCCCCGCCACGTCGATCGTGAGCAGCTTCTGCGCCTCTCGCTTTGGCCTGGCGACCGGCTGTACCGGGGTCACGGCCGGCGCCGCGCTTCCCCCGCCGCCAAGGTGGCGGATCGCGAGCAGCAGCACGACGATCGCCGCAGCCGCGACTCCCAGGAGCTGTCGTCGCGAGAGAGCCGGAATCCGGATGTCCACGTCGTCTATCGTGACAACGCCACCCTGACGCGCGCGTGTCGTCTTTGTCGCGGCTCCGTAAACTCGCGCCGTGGCCGACTGGGTGACCATCTCCGCTCTCGCCTCCGCGGGCGGAACCCTCGCGCTCGCGGGCGTGACGGTCGCGTCGCTGCGGTCCGCAAACCGGGCGGCGCGGGTCGCCGAACAGTCGCTCCTCGCGGGACAGCGCCCGCTGCTCGTCGCCTCCCGCGCCGAGGATCCTGCGCTAAGGGTCGGCTTCCAGGACGGCGTCTGGTTCAACGTGCCGGGCGGCGAGGGGGCCGCGAGTGTGACCGATGAAGCCGACTACTTCGTCATCTCGGTTCGCAACGTCGGCACCGGGATCGCCGTCCTCCACGGCTGGCACCTCCTGCCGGAGCTCGTGTGGGAGCGCGCCGCGCACGTCACTCACCCGCCACTCGAGGACTTCACGACGCTCACGCGCGACCTGTACGTCGCGCCCGGCGACATAGGCTTCTGGCAAGGCTCCTTCCGCGACCCGGCGAGCGACGGCTACCGCGAGGCCCGCCGCGCGATCGAGGCGGAACAGAGCATCGGCGTCGACATCCTCTACGGAGACTTCGAGGGCGGCCAGCGTGTGATCAGCCGCTTCATGCTCACGCCGAAGCAGACGGACGGCGAAATGCGCTGGTTTGCGTCCGTCGGCCGCCACTGGAACGTCGACCGGCCGGACCCACGCGAGCGGGAGCCCTAGGTCACGAAGTTGACGAGCTTGCGCGGGACGACGATCGTCTTGCGCGGCTCGCCACCGTCCAGATGCGCACGGACGCGCTCACTGGCGCGCGCCCGCGCAACGAGCTCGTCCTCGCCCAGCGAGGCGTCGACCTCGAACCGGTCGCGCACCTTGCCGTTGACCTGCACCACGAGCTCGAAGGTCTCGCGCACGAGCTGCGCCTCGTCCGCCTCGGGCCACGGCGCCTCCCACAACCGCTCGTGCCCGAGCACGGTCCACAGCTCCTCCGCCAGGTGCGGCGCATACGGCTGGATCAGCGAGACGGCCGTCTCGGCCGCGAAGCGCGCGTCCGGAGCGTGGGCTGAGCCACCCAGCTCGTTCACCAGTTCCATCAAAGCCGCGATCGGCGTGTGGAACTGGAACCGCCGCAGCACGTCGTCGGTCACACGTGCGATCGTCTCGTTCGCCTTCCGCGCCAGCTCGCCCTCGTGCGTCCCCGGCGACGGCGCGGTCTCGGCGACCTCGTGCACGACGCGCCAGAGCCGCCGCAGGAAGCGGACCATCCCCTCGACGCCCTTGTCCGTCCACTCCATGTCCTGGTCGGCGGGGCCCATGAAGAGGATGTAGAGCCGCACCGCGTCGGCGCCGTACTCGTTCACCACCGCGTCCGGGCCCTCGACATTGCCCTTCGTCTTCGACATCTTCGTGCCGCCGAGCGTCACCCAGCCCTGATGGAAGAGGCGGGCGAAG
>DASXKE010000106.1:0-17783 GCA_036496985.1 Gaiellaceae bacterium
ATTGGCTGGACGTGAGCCTCTCGCGCTTCACCCCCGGTGCGGTCGTGACGCTGACGCTCGCGGACGGACGGAAGCTCTCGCAGGCCGTTCGCGCCGGCAGCAGCTACCTCTCGTCCGAAGACCAGCGCCTCCACTTCGGCCTCGGCGACGCCACGCGAGTCTCGAGCCTGACCGTTCGCTACCCAAGCGGAGGCAAGACCGTCCTCTTCGACGTCCGCGGCGACCGGATCGTCGAGGTCAAGGTTCCTCGGCAGCGCCCGGCACCGGTCTCAGGTCCCCCCACGTCCTATCGGCTTCCCGACTGCACCGCGTCGACGAGCGGGCGGTGGGCCGCGTCGGCCTGGGACGAGAGTGCCGTCGATGCACTCGGCGATGCGAGTGAGCCGGTTCAGGCCCGCGACCTCTTCGACGTCTCCACCGCCATGTGGCGCGCCTGGAAAGCGAGCGCAGGGAAGCCCACTGCTGCTCGCTCCACCGCCATCACCTACGCCGCCTACCGGGTGCTGCTGTGGGATGCGTCCTTCAACTCGAACCTGCACGAGACATTCGCCGGGCTGGCGAGCGCGCTGCACGACGCCTGCTACTCGCCGGACTTCACCACCACGCACGGCAGCTCGCCGGCCGCGCTCGGGAACCGGATCGCCGCAGCAGTCATCGCCGCCGGACGGCACGACAGCTCGAACGAGTCACTCCACTTCGCTGACCCGACGTACACCTCGCGGAATCAGCCACTGATCGTCCATGCCGCGGGCTCGACGGTGGAGGACGCGACGTTCTGGCAGCCCCTGGCGCTCGGGACGATCCAGCCCCACAGCAGCCTCACGGCCGAGCCTGCGGACGTCCAGAGCTTCGACGGCTCCGAGTGGGGCCACGTTCGCAGCTTCGCGCTCCCGCACTCGCGCCGCGGCCTTCCGATCGACCCGGGCGCGTCGCCGCTCGGCGATCCGTCCGGCCGCGCGTACAAGCAAGCGGCGGTGGCTGTTCTGCGCGCAACGTCCGCCGCCAAGGCGCCTCCGCAATCCTGGTCGCCGCTGAACTGGAACATTCTCGCCGCGGGATCCGGGAACCTCGCGAAGGACATCCGCCTCTATCTCGGCCTCAACGCCGCGCTCAACGACGCGGCGGTCGCCACGTGGGGAGCGAAGCGCGCGTACCAGCCGCCGCGGCCGATCTCGATGATCCGCTACCTCGCGTTCCAGGGCCAGTCGAGCGACCGGAAGCAGCCGGACTACAGCGCCGACGGCCTGCCTCTCGTTCCGGGTCTCGTCGAGCTGCGAGATGGCAAGGTTCAGGTGCTCTCACACGGATCCTGGGTCAACGGCGGCTCCTGGTCGCCGCCCGTGGCCACACCGGCTTCACCCGGCGGCTTCGCCGAGGGCAGTGCGTTCGCCTACGCGGCCGGCGGCGTCCTGGCCGCACTCACGGGACATTCGTACACGAGCCGGATCAGCGAGGCATCAAGCGCTCCGGTCGCCGACGGAATCGACGTGCCCTCGGACGTGACCGCAGGCCGCAAGGTCGGCGAGCGCGTCGCGGCGCTCGTTCTGCGCCGGCTCCGCTCCTACCGCTAGCGGCCGGAGCGCGCCTGCAGCCGGACGGCAACCGTATCGAGCGTCACGGCCCCGAGCAGCACGAGCCCAGTGATGATGTAGATCCAGCCGTTCGAGACGTTCAGCAGGAGGAGCCCG
The DNA here is from genome assembly GCA_036496985.1 of Gaiellaceae bacterium. Taxonomy (GTDB): domain Bacteria; phylum Actinomycetota; class Thermoleophilia; order Gaiellales; family Gaiellaceae; genus Palsa-739. The sequence continues at coordinate 1,689 of DASXKE010000106.1, forward strand.
TTCTGCAGCGTCCCGATCAGCAGCGCGCCGAGCAGGGCGCCGCGTACCTCGCCGCGCCCACCGAAAAGGCTGACCCCGCCGATGACCGCAGAGGCGATCGCGTTCAGCAGCAGGTTCCCCGGCGGGAACGTCAGCCCGACGGAATTGACCTGGGCGGCGAAGACGATCCCGCCGATCGCGGCCATCGCGCCTGAGAGCGCGAAGACAATGACCCGGACGCGTGGCACGTTGATGCCGGCGCGCCGCGCTGCCTCGGCGTTGCCGCCGACCGCATACACGTGGCGGCCGAAGGTCGTCCACTTGGCGAGGAACGTAAGAACCACGAAGAAGAAGACCACGATCACGCCGGCGAGCGGCAGGCCTTCGGGCGTTGTGAGGATCTTGCCGTGGTTGCAGATCGCAACGGTCCCGAACGAGGCGATTGCGATGCCTACGGTCTTCAGAATCGCTGACGTCCAGCTCTGCTGGGCGATGTGCGTGCCGCGGGCGACGATCTTCTTGTAGACCACGCTGAGCGGGTAGAGAGCCGTGAAGATCGCTGCGAACACCCACCCGGCCGCGGGCGAGAATATGTAGTTGTCGGTGTAGTTGATCCAGCGGTCCTGGATGACGATCGAGCCGCGCTGCTGCAGCGTATTCAGGATCACGCCCTCGAAGATCAGGAAGCCGCCGAGCGTGACGACGAACGAGGGAACGCCGACGAACGCGACGATCGAGCCCTGCACTCCGCCGATCACGGCACAAACGGCGACGGCGACGAGCATCGCGAGGAGGCCGTTCATCTGCAGGCTTCGGCCTGGGAGCGCGAGCTCCGCGACGATCACCGCACTGATGCCGGCGAGGTAGCCGATCGAGAGGTCGATCTCGCCGAGCAGGAGCACGAAGACGACGCCGTAGGCGAGGAGCGCCGTGCCCGCCGTCTCCGTGATCAGGTTGACGAAGTTGACCGACGTGAAGAAGTTGGTGGCGGTGAAGGCGAAGAAAACCACGACGGCGAGCTCGCCGACGATGATCGGAATCGCACCGAGGTTGCCGGTGCGCACGTTCAGCCAAGCGCGCTCGCGGACGCCGCGGAGCCCGCCGGGGAGCTCCTCCTCCTCGAGCGGCGGGGGCGGCGCCTTGTCCGCGCCGACGACGTCGGCCGAGCTCACGGCGCGGCTCCCGCGCCCGCGGTGGACGGGATGCCGGAGACCTTGGTGGGCGTGCCAGCGGTGATCGCCTCGACGACGGCCTGCTGCGTCGTCTGGCGGCGCTCGAACACGCCGACGTTCCGCCCGAGCCGGAGCACCGTGATCCGGTCGGCGGTCTCGAAGACGTCGTGGAGGTTGTGCGAGATCAGCATCACCCCGAGGCCCTGGCTGCCGAGTCGCCGCACGAGCTCGAGCACCTGCTCGGTCTGCGCGACGCCGAGCGCCGCGGTCGGTTCGTCGAGCACGACAAGCTTCGAGTTCCACATGACCGCGCGCGCGACGGCCACCGACTGGCGCTGCCCGCCCGAGAGGGTCGCCACCGTCTGGCGGACCGACCTGATCGTCGTGACCGCGAGAGACTTGAGCGTCTCGGCCGTCTGCTGCTCCATCGGCGCCTCCGACAGGATCTGAGCCCGGTTGACCTCTCGGCCCAGGTACATGTTCTGGACGACGTCGAGGTTGTCGCAGAGCGCCAGATCCTGATAGACGACCTCGATCCCGAGCCGGGCCGCGTCCTTCGGCCCGTGGATGCTCACCTCCCGACCCTCGAAGAGGATCTGACCGCTATCGGCGGAGTGGGTGCCGGCTACGCACTTGACGAGTGTCGACTTGCCGGCGCCGTTGTCGCCGACGAGCGCCATCACCTCGCCGGCTTTGACCTCGAAGTCGACATCGTCGAGCGCCTGCACCGACCCGAACGTCTTGGTGATGTTGCGCAGCTGGAGGAGTGGTGTGTCGCTCATCGATGACTGCTCCTGGGCGAAGAGAGCGCGGTGGAGGCGCCCGATGCGGGCGCCTCCACCATCTCACAGTGAACGAGTTACTTGCAGTACTTCTTGTACTGACCGACGCACACTTCGCTCTTCGTCAGCCATTTCTGCGTGAAGAGCTGCTTGTAGTTCTTCTTCGTGATCCACGTGATGGGAAGGGTCAGCGTCGGCTCCTTCTTGGTGCCGTTCAGCCGGAACCCGTTCGTCGCCGGCTTCTGCCCGTGGAGGAGCTTGATCGCCGCAGCGGCCGCGGCGTTCGCCTCCAGCGACACCTTCTTGTAGACGGTGCCCGACTGCCAACCGGCGAGGATGTACTGGACACCCTGCGCCGTCGTGTCCTGGCCGGACAGCGGTACCGGCTTGAGGTGGGCCGCCTTCTCGTCGGCGACCACGGCGCCCGCGATGTTGTCATTCGCCGCGATGACGCCCTTGATCTTGTTGTTGGTCTGGGACAGCATCGACTTGTAGATGGTCGACGCGTTGTTCGCATCCCAGTTGGGCACGAACTTCGCCGGCCCCTTCGTCAGCTTGTGCTTCGCGAAGAGCGGGTTGAGCACCGCGGTGTTTCCGCTCCTGAACCAGAACGCGTTCTGGTCGGTCTGACCGCCCCACAGTTGGGCGACGATGCTGCTCTTCGTGTACGTGCCCTTCGCCTTCATCGCAGCGATGACGCCGTTGGCCTGCGCCTCGCCGACGGCCTTGCCGTCGAACGTGTCGTAGACCGAGGCCGTGCCGCCGACCACCTGGCGGTCGTAGTCGATCGCCTTGCCACCCTTCGACGTGAAGAGCTTCTCGATCGAAGCCGCCGAGCCGGGGTCGAGAGCCGTCTCGATCACGACTTTCGCCCCGTCGTTCAAGCACGTCTGCGCCTGGGACTGCTGCGTCGTCGCGCTGCCGAGCGCGTTGGTGATCAGCGCCGACACGCCGGCCTTGTTGAACGCAGCTGTCAACAGCGGCTTGTCGAACTGCTGCCAGCGGACTGACGACTGCGTGTCAGGCAGCAGGACGCAGACCTGAACGTTGGCCGACTTCTTCTTTGTGCTCGCGATCGCGCCCGCGGAGACTGCCAGAGCGGCGATCCCGACGACGAGCACGAGGAACACACCTTTCCTTGCAAACTTCTTCACCCTCTTGCCCTCCTTCGTGCCACTTCGAGAGCGCCGACCGGCGCCTCCTGGATTAGCCGTTCCGGCGCAACCACGACGACTCCCACACCGCGGCCGGATTGGCACGGGAATACTACTCCCCTAGGGGAATAGTTCAAGGGAGGTAACAGGCCTCTATCTGACCGGATACCGATCGGCGCTCGAGCTGCCTTCGAACCGGCTCCTCGTCGTGAGATAGCGGCCGACCGTCTCACGCGTCACGAAGTTGAGACCGGTGTTCGTGTCCGCGGGCGCGACTAAGTGGTCGCTGTAGCGATAGAGGAACATCTGGAGCACCGGCAGGAAGCCCTGCAGGTACGGTTGCTGGTCGATCGTGAAGTCGAGGTCCCGGTAGTGGATGGCCTGGAGCGTGACGGGCAGCAGGTCGTAGCCGCCCGCACGGACCCCGCGCTTGCGCAGCTTGTACTTACGCATCACCTCGGCGACGCCTGCGGTCGAGCCGGCATCGACGGCGAACAGGCCGCGCAGGTTCTTGTGGGCGAGATAGGTCGCCTCGATCTTCTTGCGCTCGTGCCCGACGTCGACGCCCGAGGCGACGACATGCGCTCGGATCGGTTTGCCCGAGTCGCGGATCGCGTCGAGCGCGCCGTCGACCCGCGGCTGGATGTTCTCCTGGCCCGGCGTGGCGATGAAGAGATAGACGTCGCCGCGCGAGCAGATGTGGGACAGGCGCGTGCCGAGCTCGAGCCCGGACTGGTAGTTGTCCTGGCCGATGTAGGCGAGTCGCTTGTTCTGCTTGCCGCCGTCGGCGTTGTACGAGAGAACCGGGATCCCGTGGTCGAGCGCAAGCTGCGTCGCCCCGTTGAACGCGGACGGATGGATGAGCGAGACCGCGATGCCGTCGGCCTGGTGGGCGATGGCGTGCCGCATCGCCTTGACCATCTGGCCGACGTCGCTGCTCGTCGAGCCGGTCCACCTGACGTCTACGCCGAGGAGCCCGGCCGCGTCTTGGCTCCCATCCATGGCCGGAACGAAGAACGGGTTGGTCAACGCGTGGTTGACGAACACGAACCGCCAGCGCGGGTGACGATCAGGGAAGCCGCTGCCCTCCGAGAAGAGCGCGCGCGCGCCCTTCGGCAATGCTCCGACCGCCGCGGCGCCCGCGGCGAGGCGAAGCAGCTCGCCGCGGTCCATTCCGCCGCTCACGCCGGAGTCCGGCGGACGAGCCAGAGCGCGACGAGCACCAGCGCGACAGCGAGCCCCGCGTAGAGCCCGGCCTCGAGGAGCTGGAACGTCCAGAAGCGGCCGGCGGGCTGATACGAGACGATCCGCCTCCAGCCGAGCGTGAGGATGTACGTGTGTGGGTCGATCCCGGCCTGCTGCGCATGCAGGACGGCGAGCTCCTCCCGGGAGGCCGTGATCTGACGTCCTCCTCCGTCGACGAGCGTGTTGCTCAACACCCAGTCACCGGGCATCGCGCTCGTCGTCGTCGCGGAGATCACCCGGTGCAGCGGCGCCATGAAATGGGGGCGGATGAACTCGGAGACGAGGAACCGGGTCGCACCGAAGGCGATGAGCGTCGCAGTCATCGCTGCCACTGTCCGCCGGAAGACGAGGCCCGCCAGCACGCCGAGCGCAAGCGCAAAGAGCGCGTAGGCCGGGACAACGATGCCCTCGATGTCGAAACCGCTAGGCCCGATCCGACCCTCGAGCGTGTCGAACGGGGAGCGCCACCACATGACGACGAGGCTCGCGACTCCGGCCGCGACGACGGTTCCGACGGCGAGCAGCGCCGTCTTCGAGAGCAGCCAGCGCCGCCGGCTGACCCCCTGCGTCCAGGCGAACCGGTAGGTACCGAATTCGAGCTCGCGGGCGATCAGTGGCGCGCCGACGAATAGCCCGGCGAGCGCGGGAACCACCGCCATGACGCGCGTGGCTGTGACGAGCCCGCCGAACTGGCTCTCGAAGTGGGGAACGATGATGTCGCAACCGGTCCGCGCAGCGGGCGGGACGCAGGCCGAGATCGAATCGTGGTCGAACGCCGCTGCGATCGGCAAGCGCGTGAGCACCGCCGCGACGGCGAGCGCGACGAGCAGACCGAGGGCGCCGACCGCCTGCGTCCAGTGCTGGCGCCAGGTCACCCATGCCATCGCAGCGCGACCCTTTCCATCTTTCGCACGTTGGGCAGGCGCTCCGGCGCCATGTAAGCGAGCAGCAGCTCCTCGAGGCTGACGCGATCCACGGTCCACGAGGGATCGACGATCGGCCCGTCGGTGGTGACGAGCATCGTGAGCTGACGCCCGCTGTAGCGCTCACGAACGACCTCGCGCACGCCGCGGATCGAGCCGAGCGGCCGCCGCGGGCCGGTGAGCAGCCGGTGCGACTCGAGCAGCTCCTCGACGCCTCCCTCGAGGCGAACGCACCCGCCGGTCAGCAAGACGATGTGGTCGCAGACGCGCTGGATGTCCGCCACGACGTGCGACGCGACGACGACGGTCGCCCCGAGCTCGGCGACACCGTCCATCAACAGCTGCAACAGCTCGCGGGCGGCGAGGGGATCGAGGCTCGCGAACGGCTCGTCGAGCAGTACGAGCCGCGGCCGCTTGCCCAGCGCGAGCGCAAGCGCGAGCCGGGCGCGTTCACCGGCCGAGAGCGCCCCCACCTTCGCGCGAGAGTCGATGCGCGTCAGCAGCTCGACCGCGATCTCGCGGTCCCAGCGCGAGTTTGTGCGGCGTGCGTACTCGATCGTGTCCTCCACCCGGAACGAGCGATAGAGAGGCGCGCCCTGCGCGACGTAGCCGACCTCGCCGAGGATCTCAGGTGTTCGCAGCGGATCGTCGCCGAGCACCGAGATCGAACCCTCGCTCGGCGCGAGCACGCCTGCGGCCAGGGAGAGGAGCGTCGACTTTCCCGCGGCGTTCGGCCCCGCCAACCCGACGACCGCGCCTTTCGGGATCGTGAGCGTCAGGTCGCGCAGCGCCCAGTCACGACGAAAGCGCTTGCCCAGGCCGTCTGCGACGAGAGGCGGCGAGCTCATGCCACGCGACGGGCCAGAGACTCCCGCAGCGTGGTGGAGATGAGCGCGCGAATGCTCTCCTCGTCGAGTCCGGCGACCCTGGCCGACGCGAGCCACCGCTCGAGCTCCTCGCGTAGCTCTGCGTACGGTTGCAGCGAGGCCGGCGCAAGCGTGCTCGCGACGAAGGTGCCGCGCCCTTGCCGCGCGACGACGAGGCCCTCGCGCTCGAGATCGCGATACGCCTTGGCGACCGTGTTCGGGTTGACCGCGAGATCTGCGACGACCTCTCGCACCGTCGGAAGCTGGTCGCCGACGTCGAGTGTGCCGAGCCGGAGCGCGTCCTTCACCTGCCGCACGATCTGCAGATACGTCGCGACCCCGGACTGCTGGTCGAGGTGGAACTCGATCATCGCCCCATCGTATCGCCCTCGTTTGCAGGGGGGAAGACGGCGAATCCACCGATTCCCTACGACAACCACACAAGATAGGGTCGCCGTATGAAGACGAGTCTTGGAATCTGGGCGTTCGGAGGGATGGCGACGCGGTTCAACCCCGGCGGATACAAGCCGGAGCTCGCGGGAATCTCGACCGCCGAGAAGGTGCACACCGCGGTCGAGGGGCTCGGCGAACTGATCGACGACTATGAGTTCCACTATCCGCAGGAGCTGTCCCCCGACAACCTCGACGCGGTCCGCGACGCGCTGGCCGGACACGGGATCTACTGCATCGCCAGCGGCCTCCACCTCGACCCGCGCTTCGGCAAGGGGGCCTTCTGCTCGCCCGACGACGCCACCCGCGACGCGGCGCTCAAGCTGACGCGCGAGGCGATCGACCTGGCCGCCGACGTTGGCGCGCAGATGATCATCTGGCCCGGGATCGAGGGCTACAACTATCCGTTCCAGTCGCCGTATGCCGAGTCGTGGTCGCGCTTCATCGACGCGGTCGGCGAGGCCGCCACACATGCAGCGGACCGCGGCGTGACGGTCTTCCTCGAGCACAAGAACTCCGAGCCGGCGATGAAGATCCTGATGCGCAACGTCGGCATGACGCTGCACGTGATCCACACCCTGCGCACTCGTGGGATCACGAACGTCAAGGTCAACATGGACTGGCAGCACCTGATCATGAACGGCGAGAACCTGGCCGAGTACGCGGCCCTTCTCGCCGGCGAAGGTCTGCTCGGCCATCAGCACGCGAACTCCGGCTGGGGCACCTTCGACGACGACAACATGGTGGGCGCGACGGCGTTCATGGAGACGCTCGAGCTCGCGCTCGAGCTGCGGCGCGCCGGTTACGGGGACAACGGCGAGCGGCTCGGCTTCGATCTCTATCCGTACACCGAGGACGCCGTCGGCGCCGTGCAGCGATCGGTTCTGCAGTGGCGCTTCATCGACGGGGTCGCGGCCAAGATCGACGAGGCGGAGCTGCGGCGAGCGCAGCAGGCGAAGGACGCGGTCCGCGCGTACGAGCTCGTTTACGCGGCGCTCGGCGCGTAGCTTCGTGGCCTTCGTCGGCCTCGACGTCGGCACCTCGGCGGTCAAGAGCCTCGCGATCGACGAGGAGGGGCGCGTCCTCGCGACGGCGAGCGCCGACTATCCGCTCTCGCGGCCGCAGCCGGACTGGGCCGAGCAGGATCCCGAAGACTGGTGGCGCGCGGCCGAGGACGTCCTCGCGCAGCTGCCCGAAGGCCCCGTCGGCCTGTCGGGCCAGATGCACGGCCTTGTCGTCCTCGACGCCGAGCGGCGGGTCCTGCGGCCCGCGATCCTCTGGAACGACCAGCGCACGGCGGCGGAGTGCGCCGAGATCGAGGAGCGGGTCGGCTTCGACCGGCTCGTCGAGTTGACCGGCAACCGGGCACTGACCGGTTTCACCGCGCCGAAGCTCCTCTGGGTCCGCCGGCACGAGCCCGAGCTCTACGGCCGGATCCGGCACGTCCTGCTGCCGAAGGATTACGTCCGGCTGCGCCTCACCGGGGAGCTCGCGATCGACGTTGCGGACGCCTCCGGGACGCTTCTGTTCGACGTGCGCCGGCGCGTGTGGTCGGAGGAGGTCTGCGCGGCGCTCGAGATCCCGCTCGAGTGGCTTCCGCCCGCGCACGAGTCGACCGAGATCGCCGGCGCAGGCGACCAGGCAGCTGCGGCGCTCGGAGTCGGCATCTCGCACCCGGGTCCGGTCTCGGTCGTCCTGGGCACGTCGGGAGTCGTGTTCGCCGCGCTCCCGTCCTACGCGCACGACGCGAAGGCGCGGCTGCACACCTTCTGCCACGCCGTTCCGGACACGTGGCACGCGATGGGCGTGATGCTGAGCGCGGCCGGCTCCGCCGCTTGGCTGCGCGGCGTGCTCGGCGCCGAGCTCGCCGACCTCGACCAGGAGGCGGAGCGCTGGCCGGCCGGCAGCGAGGGGCTTCAGTTCGCGCCGTATCTGGCCGGCGAGCGGACGCCTCATCCGGATCCCCACGCGCGCGGTTCGTTCACCGGCCTTTCGGCGCGCCACGATCGCGGCGCGCTCTGGCGCTCGATGCTCGAGGGCGTCGCGTACGGGCTGCGCGACTCGCTCGAGCTGCTGCGCGAGCTCGGCGCGAACCCTGAGAGCGGCCGTGTCTCGGGCGGAGGTGCGCGCAGCCGGCTCTGGCTCAGGGTCCTTGCGTCCGTGCTCGGCCTGCCCCTCGAGACGACGGAGTCGGAAGAGGGGTCCGCATTCGGCGCGGCGCTCCTCGCAGGCATCCGTGCGGGCGTGTTCGCAGACGCGAACGACGCGGTCGAGCGCTGCGTCCGCGTTCGCCGCCGTATCGAGCCCGAGTGGGACTACGACGACGGCTACCGGCGCTTCCGCCGCCTCTACCCCACCCTCAGACCTCTGGAGGAACAGTGACCGACCTCAACGGCAAGACCGCCGTGATCACCGGAGCGAGCCGCGGCATCGGAGCCGCGGTCGCATGGATGCTCCACGACCGCGGCTGCAATCTGGGGCTCGCGTCCCGCAGCGGCGGCGATCTCGGGCTCGAGCGGGTCGTCGCCCATCCCTGCGACGTCCGCGACCTCGACTCTCTTGTTGATCTGTGCGACAAGACCGCCCAGCGCTTCGGCGGCATCGACATCGTGGTTGCGAACGCGGGTGTCGGCGCCTACGGCCCGTTCCTCGATCTCTCGCGCGAGCACCTCGACGAGATGCTCGATGTCAATCTCAAGGGCACCGTCTACGCCATCCGGGCGGCGCTGCCACACATGCTCGGCCGCCAGGGCGACGTCGTCACGCTCGCCTCGGAGGCGGGGAGGCGCGGCCTGCCGTACGAGGCCGTCTACTGCGCGTCGAAGTTCGGTCAGGTCGGCCTGACCCGAGCGCTCGACCACGAGCTTCGGGAGCACGGCATCCGCTGCACCAACGTTTGCCCCGGCGGCGTCGCGACCGACTTCGCGCTCGACGAGGGACGCGGCCGGCCGCCGGAGGCGCTCGCCGGGATGATGAGCGCCGACGACGTCGCCGAGGTGGTCGTCTTCGCGCTCGAGCGTCCTCGCCATCTGCGGATCCTCGAGACGGCCCTGCGGCCGGTGACCGAGACCTCGTGGGGCTAGCGGCGGCGCATGGCCGCGAACGAGTAGCCGCCTTCGAGCATGGCCGGGGCGCGGTCCAGCGTCCGGTCCCAGCTCGGCACGTCCCAGCCGAATGAGTCGGCCAGCCGCGTGATCATGCTGAAGAGGGAGCTCACGGTCGCCGCGTCGCGCAGCGCGTCACGCGAGACGCCGGCTCCGTAAGCCGCCTGTGCGTCGGCCGTCGTGAGCTCGTCGGGGCGCTCGGTCAGGACCTCGATGAAGGCCAGGGCCGCATGCAACTCGGGCCGCAACGGAGCGGTCCGCCAGTCGGCGACGACCGCGTTCCACACCTCCTCACCCAGGGCGTACGACGCGACCGCGCCGTGGGAGCCCGCTCAGAAGGGGCATTGCCGCAGCAGCGAGGTGAAGCCGGCGAAGAGCTCCCGCTCGCCGGTGCTCCACTCCGACGGGCCGCGCATCGCGACCTCGAGCGCCTCGGAGAACGGCTCGCCGAAGAGCTCGGGACGGTAGAGCAGGGTCTTGATCACGCCGAGCGGCTCGTTGCCGGTGCGCTCGCGGATCATGGCGAGCATCTCGGCCTCGGGCTGCGCGTGGCCCTCGTCGAGCACGGCGAGCCTCACCCGATCACCTCCGCGGAACGGTCGAGCCTGCGCAGGCCTTCGGCGATCGCGACGGCAACGGTCTGCTCGAAGATCTCGTCCTCCGAGAAGCCTGCCTCCTTGAGCTCAGCGATGTCCCGGTCGACGACCGCGTAGGCGCGGTCGCTGACCTTGGCCAGATAGGGGGCCATCTCGGCGGGAGCCGGCGCGCTCTGCGCAACCACGCTCCGCAGCTCTGCGATCGGCTCGGACATGCCCCGATGCTAGTCAGCCGACGTTGAGCAAACCACTCCGCACGCGCTTGACGGCGCCGGGATCGACGCGGCTGACGAGTCGGACGTCGAGGCGGTAGCTGCCGCCGGGAAGCTTTTGCTTCGGCAGCGTGATCGTCTGCGCCGCCGCGCCCCCGTCGAGCGCGCCGCGCCGAGCGACGACCGGCCGGCCGTCTGCGCGATCGAGCGTGACGAGGTAGAGGCAGTCGCGGCTGCAGCCGAGCGTGACGGAGGCGGCCGAGGTGCTCGACAGCTGCGCGGGGAACGCGAGGCTGGTCGGAGTGACGGGAGCGGCAAGCCCCGGGCAGACCACGCCGCCGCGCGCGACGGTCTGCACCGCCTGCTTGACAGCGACGGCCGACGGTTTCGCCTGACCGCCGGCGTCGTAGAGCCCGGTTTCCGACGCGGGCACTCCACTGTCCACCAGCCGCTCGAGGAAGAGCCCGCTCACGTCCGGCATGCACGAAGCGCCCTCGATCGCGGAGGCATAGGCCGATGCCTGCGCCGCCGGAGTGACCTCCGCTGTCGAGCTGGGAACGGCGTCGAGCAGAACAGGAAGCGCCTTTCCGAGACCCTGGGCGAGTGCGGACTCGAGGCTCCCCAGATCGCCGACGGCCCAGGCTCCGGCAGCCGGAACCGGCGCAGGCGCGAACGAGACGACGTCCGGCGTGGCGCTGTCCTGTGCGAGCTCATCCGCGACCGCAACCGTCGTGAGCTGCGGGTTGGCAGTCGACCCGTCAAGCAACGGCCCGACCCCTACGTCGGTCGTGACCGACCTGGTGCCCGTCCGGACCGCGGCCAGAGCGTCGGCGTAGCTCCCCGCGCTCGCGGGCACCGGAGCGGGCGTGAGCACGATGTCGCGCAACGCCGGCGTCTGCTGGGCCAGAGACGCTGCATAGTCGGCCAACGCAGTGCGACCGGCGTCGCCCGTCGGCAACTCGGCGGCGTCGAGGTCGAGCACGAGCCCCGTCGCCGAGGGCAGGCCCTGCAGCGACTGCACCGTGGCCGAATCCGGCGCGTTCTGCCCCGACTGCCACTCGACCGTCCTGCGGACGAGGCTGAGCCCGAGCGAAGCCGCAGGAGCCCCCTGGCCGGAGTCGTCGACGCCGACGCCGACGGCGAATCGGGACGACGCGGGCGTTCCCGCTGCTCCCGAACCGGTGGAGGAGCCGGCCGACGTGCTCGCCGACGCACGGACGACCGGAAGGGCGGTGAAGGACGCGTGGTTGCCCGCGAAGTCGACGGCGGTCACGTGAACCGCATAGAACCCGGCGCGCTTGGGCGTCGACCACCGAAGCGTGTGCCAGCCCGCCAGAAGGTTCAGCCGCATCGAACCTCCCAGCCCCGAAGGCGTCGAGACAGTCACGAGGGACGGTTTCGAGAGCCAGAAGCGAACTGCTCCGGGAGAGGTATTCGCCAGCTTGAACGCCGGCGGCTGCTTGAGGTACGCCGAGAAGTTGGCAGCCGCCTCGGCGAAGCGCGGATCCTGCGGCGCGAGCTTCTGCAGCAGCTGGACGATGAACTTTTGGTACGAGAGCGGCGTCGGCGCGCCGCCGAGCGAGTAGTACGTCCAGTAGCCCGTGTCGAACCGAGAAACGCTCGCCGCGGCCGCCTGCTCGAGCTGCGACGCGAGCGTCGTAGCCGCGGGATCGTCCGTCGCCGTCGCGTAGGTCTGGAGCGAGAGCACCGACTGCAGCTGCGCGTTCAGCACCGCCAGCGAGCTGAAGGAGTAGAGGCGAATCCAGGGCCCGGCCGGGACTTTCGTCGTCAGCTTCGACGCCACGTTGAACGCGGCAGTCGCCTCGTGCGTCAGCGCAGAGGCGTCGTCGGGCAGGAGCGAGGCGGCTCGCGCAAACGCCTGGGCCGCGACCGACTGTGCCATCCCCGACATCCACGGTGCCCGGCCACCGCCGAAGGGGAAGTAGTACTCCCAGGCCAGGCCGCCTCCAGGCCCCGTGACCGCGCGCTCCATCAACGCGTTCGCCAGCCGCTCCGTGCCGGCGGCGTCCTCGGCGGCGACGCGCGCGTTGAGCGCGCCGAACTCGGCGAGCGGATGAAACTCGAAGCAGCGGCCGGCGAAGTAGCGGTAGACGATCCCGTCCGCGTCCGTGATGTCGAGGCCGCCAGCCGGGACGCCTTGGCGTGCGAAGTAGGCGTCGTTCGCCTGCAGTTGGCCGAACACCGCCAGCGCGCGCGGGCTGGTGAGGCCGCCGCCGAGAGCTCCCACCTGCTCGAGTGCGACCTCGATGTGCTGGCCGCGCGAGTGCGGGAGCACTCGAACGAGGTGCACGGCCTGCGCGATCACGCCGCGGTCCGTCTCGGCAGCCGCAGTGGTCAGACGACCCGCAGAGACCGCTTTCTTCACCGCGGCGAGCGCAGCCGTCTCGCCGGGAACGGGCCGAAGATGCGGAGTACGGGCGGCGGCGGCCCCGCGCACGGCGACCAGCGCCGTGACGACGAGAACCAATCCAGTGAGACCCCTCACACCGACCACGCCGCCGATTCTGCCGTATTAGCAGCGAAAACGCCGTCTCGCGGCCCGGGCTTTACGCAGGCCTGACGGGTGCTCAGGACTCGATCGTGACGAGCGTGCCGACCGGCGTGTAGGGCCAGACCTGGGACGCGGCCGCCTCGGGCAGCTCGACGCAGCCGAGGCTCTGCGGCGTCCCGAACGAGGCACGCGGGAACTCGTGGAGCGCATCGCCACCGTGGAAGTAGCTGATCCAACGGATTCCCGGGTCGTGGTAATGCGTCCCGTCGGGATTCGTGCCGCTCATCGTGCCGGTCGGGATGTGCTCGAACACCGGCCACGTCCCCTGCGCCGTCGGCGCGGACGCGATACCGGTGTTGCCGGGCGACGTGAGGATGACGTGGCCGTCGTGCCAGAGGCTCAGCGACTGCGGCAGCGTCTCGTGGACGAACACGTAGCTGTAACCGCTGTCCGAGCGATGGCCTGCGAGGTCGTCGTGGATCAACGCGCGCCAGACCTCGGGGCCGGCGACGCCGTCGGTCGCCAGCCCGTGCTCCTCCTCGAATCGCATCACGGCGCCCTGCGTGACGACGTTCGAGGCGCCCGCGTGCCAGAGCGTCTCGAGCGACGCGGGAGTCTCCGGATATCGCCAGGAGAAGGTGCCGTGCGGCGCCCTGACAGCATCCGTGATCTCGGAATCACGCGTCGGAGGCGGATCGCTGGACTGCGTCCAGTTGAGCGGGAGATACCCGAGCCGGGCGAGGAGCTCCTGCAGCCGCAGGGTCGATCCCGCGGCGACCTGCCAGCCGAGCGTCTGGCCCGGAAGCCGCACGTCGACGGTGCCGCCGAGCCCGAAGCCGAGGCCCGTCGGCCTGAACACGAGCGTGTTGGCGTCGACCTGCGCCCAGCGGCCCGGAATCGCGGGCTCGAGCACGGGCAAGTGAGAGCTGAGCACATCGCTCACCGGCTGGGCAAACGTCAGCGTCAGTGGGGTGAGCGGCGAAATACGGTTGCCGGCCACAGGGTCCGAAACGACCTGCGTGCCGGTGCCCGGGACGAACCACGAGACCCGAGCCGGCTCCGACAGCCTCTCCCACGGCCGGGCGGCCGCTGCGACGGTCGTCGTGCCCGCAGTCGCAGCCCCCGAGGCGACGATCCCGAGCGGAACAACGCTGTGCCCGCCCACTGTGCGATGCCGGGCGCCGCCGACCCGAACCCTGGCGACCGGCTCGGCGAACCGAACGATGACAGGGCTGCCGCGCTTCGGCCGAAGCAAGCTCGAGCGAATCTGGGCAACGGGCGTCTTGACCGTGAAGGTGCGCTCGACCTGGCCGCCGACGAGCCAACCGATCCAGCCGGGCCGCTGCACGTCGACCGTCACCTTCACGCGCTCGCCCGGGTCGAGCCTCGCGCTCGGCCAGACCGTGTGCCCGCGCAGGACGTACGGCAACTTCTCCCCGCTCGGACCGGTGACCGAGACGTGCTCGATCCGGCCCGAGAAACCGGGAAGAGAGACGGAGGCGAGGCCGCTCGCCGAAGCGCCGACCGCTCCGGCGGGCCACGCGAGGAGCGCGGCCACCGCGCACCCGGCGGCAACGACGATCACGGCAAGCATCGTCAAGACCCAGCCACGCATCACCACAATTTCAGCACGTCTACGCTGAACTCGGTATGAACGGTCCCGGGGGAGGCAGAGGAACTCCGCGCGAGCTTGCGCCTCACGAGGTCGACGAGTTCCTGCGCGGCCAGCGGATCGCGCGGCTCGGCTGCCACACGGACGGCGTGACATACGTCGTGCCACTCATCTACGCCTACGAGGACGAGGCGATCGTGGCGGTCACCAGCGAAGGCCGCAAGACGGCGATGCTGCGCGAGAATCCACGCGTTTGTGTGGAAGTGGACGAGTACGACGCCGACGGCAAGGGCAGTTGGAGGAGCGTGATCGCGTACGGCTCGTGTGAGGAGCTCGAGGGCGAGGAGATCGAGCCCGCGCTCGCCCTGATGCGAGAGCGATTCGCCCGCACCGCAGGCCGCTCTGCAGAACCCCGCCCGCTCGGCCCGAACGTCGTCATTCTGCGCATCCGCCTCGACGCGATTTCAGGCCGCGCCGTCGAGCGGTGAAATTCCGCCTAAGCAGGGAATGAGACTTTGTTCGGAAATAGAAAAACACCCGGTTTGGGAATGGACTTAGGTGCAACGTCGTTCTATAACTCGTAGGGCGGCGAAGCCGAGAAGTCCAGTCAGATCATGCCGCCCGGGGCGCCGAAACCGGCAGCCCGTCAAGAGCGAAAGGAATAACACTGAGCGACACCATTCACCTGCACGACCTCTCGCCCGTCGAGCGCCTGCTCGAGGAGTCTGCCGAGCGCGGATTCGTCGAGGAGAAGGACATCCAGGCGCTGGCCGACGAGCACGAGCTCGCCGAGGACGACCTCACCGCGCTCCGTGCCGCGCTCGAAGAGCGCGACGTCATCGTGCGCGACGAGACGCCCGAGGAGACGCGTCGGGTCGCAGCTGCGCCGGTCACGGGCACGCTCGACCCGCTGCAGCTCTTCATGGACGCGGCGGGCCGCCACAAGCTGCTCACGGCCGCGGACGAGGTTGCGCTCGCGAAGCGCATCGAGCGTGGCGACCTCGCAGCCAAGGAGAAGATGATCAACTCCAACCTGCGTCTGGTCGTCTCGATCGCGAAGCGCTACCAGGGCCACGACGTGCCACTCCTCGACCTGATCCAGGAGGGCGTGATCGGCCTCAACCGCGCAGCCGAGAAGTTCGATTGGCGCAAGGGCTACAAGTTCTCGACCTACGCGACCTGGTGGATCCGTCAGGCCTGCCAGCGCGCAGTCGCGAACCAGTCGAAGACGATCCGCATTCCGGTTCACGTCCAGGAGCGCCGCATCAAGCTCAACCGCGCCTCTGCCGAGCTGCAGGCAAAGCTCGGCCGCGAGGCAACGCCGGAGGAGCTCGCCCAGGCGACACGGCTCAAGCTCGAGCACGTCGTCGAAGCACTCGATGCGGTCGATTCCGTCTCGCTGAACCAGGGCCTCGGCTCGGACGGCGACTCGGAGCTCGGCGACCTGTTCGCCGACGAGTCGACGGTCGATCCGGCCGACGAAGCCGT
>DASXKE010000107.1:0-26899 GCA_036496985.1 Gaiellaceae bacterium
AGCCCCGCGAGCATCGAGCCGGCGAGGAAGATCAGGATCGCGACGAGGAAGACGGGCTTGCGCCCGTACATGTCGCCGAGCTTGCCGTAGATCGGCGTCGAGATCGTCGAGGCGAGCAGATACGAGGTGACGACCCACGAGAGGTGGTTGAGCCCGCCCAGGTCGCCCACGATGGTCGGCAGCGCGACCGACACGATCGTCTGGTCGAGCGCGGCCAGGAACATGCCCAGCATCAGCGCGATGAACACGGTGCGCAGCGCCGCGCCGGTCAGCGTCCCGTCGTCCCCCACCGTGTGAGGGTACCCCGCGACGCGATGCATCGAGGAGAGGCGGCCCGGCGCGGGCCGCCTCTCCGGTCAAGCTAGGACGTCAGGGCGCCGGCACGGTGAAGGGCGCCGTCGCACTGCCCGAGCTGCCGCGGCTCGTCACGGTGGCGGTGCCGGCCTTCGCGGTGCCGGGAACCTTCGTCATGAGCGAGAAGTGCCCGCTCGAGTCGGCGGTCGCGGAGCCGAGCGCCGACGTCGTGCCGGCGTCGGCGAACGTACTTGCCGCCTTGTCTCCGACGGAGAAGAACTGCCCGAAGACCTTGAACGGCGCCGTTGCGTACCCGCTGTCCGGCGTGAGGAAGATCTCCGGCGTGTCGTAGTTCGGTGCGCCCGTCGGGTTGCCCGAGGAATCCGAGCCCGGACAACTCTCGGTGCTGTTGTCCCACTCCGACTGCATGAGGTAGTGGTGCCCGTTGATCGTCTGGCTCCACTCCGCGTTTGCCGGACCAGTCGTGCTTCCGAAGTCGTAGGCGCACATGTCGCCGTTCTCGTCACCGGCTGCGCTGTCGTTCGAGTTGCTGTCCCACCAGCCGGTGCCGAACGGGTCGGTGATGCTCTCGTTGTGCTCGTGGCTCGTCGTCGAGACCTCCGGGTCCGACGGATTCCCGTTCGGATAGTCCTGCACGTCGCACGTCAGCGGATTCCCCGCGGTCTGCGCGTCGAACGGCATGTTCGCGTAGATGATCTGGGAGTTCGCGTTGACGGTCGAGTCGAAGTACCAACTGTGGTAGGCGCAGAAGAAGGAGAAGGAGCAGAGGGGCGCGGATGCCTGTGTCCCGACGCCTCCCTCACCCACACCGACGGTGTCGTTGATGCAGGTCCCGATGTTGGGCGCCGTGTACATGAAGAACTCGGTGTTGTTGTTCGTCGGCCAGCCCTTCGCCTTGACAACAGCAGAGATCTCCTGCTGTAGCTGCTGGTCGGTGACGCACCCCGCCGTCGTGGAGGGCGGATTCGTGCCACCGTTGTCTGCCGCAAACGGGACGTCCGGACAGTTGACGGGGTCGAGCGGCGGCAACGGGTCGGTGTCGAGGGTCGTACCGGCGTAGGTCGTGTGGTACTGGACGTACTGCTTCGTCGATCCGGTTTCCTCGTAGTACTGCGTACCGGCGTCGTAGACGTTCGTGTTCTTGCCGCTCGTCGCCTGAAGATCCTTGAAGTACTGGTTCAGGTTGGCGGCGTACCCGCTCGGAAACTGATAGCCCGGCGGCTGCCAGTAGATCGTGTACACCGTGCTGGTGGTCATGACCGGGCCACCGTTGTAGTAGAGCGACCCGCTGGCGGGCGCCTGATTCGAGACCTGCCCGTTCGAGGGCGCGATGGGCGGAATCATGCCGAGGACCTTCCCGATCCTTGCCTGGAACGGGATGTTCGTCGACGAGTTCGTCGCCGCCGGAGCCGAACTGCTCATGACGACCGCGAACGCGCCGACGGCGACTGCAACAACAACGAGCCGTCGCATGCGTTTGTCTCCTTGCCGAGGGTGGGGTTGTGATCGGGCGTAAAAGAGCCCGGGCCCGTATTCCCTCGCTCAACGTGCACCTAAACTCTAAAATCTCTCACTTCTTTTTGACTGACGAGTCAATCGCTTCTGACTGACGGTTCAATCGAATGAGCTTCTGTTTGAAACGTTCATCTAAGTGGGTAGGTATTGCGGCGTCTTTGTCACCCTCGGAGGAGTTATTACAGATGAACATTCTGCGAGCCGGATTGCGAAGCTTCATGGTTGTGGGCGTGACGATGCTCGTCGTCGGGATCGTCGGCGCCGGCGCAGCAACCTCGGCAACCTCGCCTGTGACGAACCCGAAGCACTTCTTCTGGGCACAGGGCCAGAGCCCGGCTGCGAGCGTCGACACGAACGCGCTCACCAACGACCTCATCTACCACGGCGGCAACGCCGGCGCGGGCGCGATCGGGGTCGAGCAGAAGCCCGCCGTCTACCTCGTCTGGTGGGGCCCCGAGTGGAAGAGCGGTTTCTCGACCGAGGACACGAGCGGCGCGCTGTACTCGAGCAAGACGCTCCAGACGTACGTCCAGTCGTTCTTCCAGGGCGTGGGCGGGAGCCCGTGGGCCAACATCCAGACGCAGTACTGCGCGGACGCGCTTCCCGGCTCGACGAACTGCGTCGGCGGAGCGGGGTTCGTCACGAACCCGACCGGCCAGCTCAAGGGAGTCTGGACGGATCCGTCACCCGTGCCGAGCGACATCGTGACCCTCGGGCTCGCGGAGAACCTCGTCGACGACCCGATCGCGAGCGAGGCCGTGCGCGCCGTGCAGCACTTCGGCTACAACCCGCAGGCGACGTACATCATCCTGACGCCGCCGAGCTCGATCGGAACCGGTGAACCGTATTACTGCGGCTACCACACGCAGACCTCGAGCGTGGACGGGCTCGGGAACACCCGGCGAATCCAGTACGCGTTCATCCCCTGGCTGAACCAGAACTGGCCGGGCCTCGGCAGCGGGGGCTGCGGGATGCACAACGTCAACGGCACGAGCGACGCATTCGGCAACGGAATCTTCGACGGCTACTCGATAGTGACCGGCCACGAGTACGCCGAAGCCGTTACCGACCCGGACAACGTCGCGTCGTTCCAGGACGGCTGGAACGACGACCAGACGTCGGAGAACGGCGACAAGTGCGCCTGGCTCGACACTCAGAACATCGGCCTCGGAGCCCACCAGTTCGCGGTCCAGCCGCTCTGGAGCAACGAGGCGTTCGACGCCACCGGCAACGGCTGCGTCGTCAGCCGCTAGACGCTCCGACCGATCGAAGCGCGGCGAGTCTCGCCAGCCGGGACTCGCCGCGCCTGTCAGGCCGCCCCGTTGTGCTCCGTCGCGAGGATGGGTACCGGGGGCAAGGCCGCCCGGCGCTGGTCGAACTCGCTCAGCGTGAGGCTTACCAGCTCGTGGCAGCCGAGCGCGGGGCACTCGCAGATGAACTCCCACGTCTGGCTCGGCGGCCCCTCGGCGACGAGCTTGCGAATCGAGTCGTTGACGTGCGGAAAGAGCTCGCTGTGTTCCATCAGGCCCTCGCGATTTCCCTGCTACACTCGCCGACTAGCAAAGCGCGACATCTAATGCGCGACATTATATACACGACTCTAGAAGCGCATGTCAAGCACTGACGGACACAAGACCTGGACGTTCCTCACGAACCACGCCCAGGTCCTCCTCTGCCTCTCCGGGACCCCCGACGTCCGCCTGCGCGACGTAGCCGAGCACGTCGGGATCACCGAGCGTGCGACCCAACGCATCCTCGCCGACCTCGTCCAGGCCGGCTACGTGAGGGTCGAGCGCGTGGGGCGCCGCAACCGCTACACGATCGACCGCGAACACGCGATGCGGCACTCGGCCCAGGTCGGCCTCGAGATCGGCGCGCTGCTCGAAGCGCTCACCTAGTAGGTTTCCGCCTTCTGCAGTCCTACAAGGAGGCATGATGAGAAGGCGCTATCTCTGCGGCGCTTTCGTGGGGGTCCTCGTCATCGCGGCGGCGTGGTCGGCAACCGCCGGCGGAGCGGCCTCGAGCCTGCGGCACGGGCGGGTCCAGCTGATCACCCACTCGACCAGCACCAACTGGTCCGGCTACGCGGTCACCGGCAGCCGGTTCACGAGCGTCTCGTCGTCGTGGACCGAACCCACGGTGACGTGCTCGACCACGGCCTATTCGAGCTTCTGGGTCGGGCTGGACGGCGACACGTCGAGCACCGTCGAGCAGACGGGAACCGACGCGGATTGCTCCGGCAAAACGCCGCAGTACTACGCCTGGTACGAGATGTATCCGAAGTTCCCGGTCAACTTCAGCAACCCGGTGAAACCCGGGGATACGCTGAGCGCGTCAGTCACGACGAACGGCTCCGGCAGCTTCACGCTCAACATCTCCGACAGCACGCAGAAGTGGAGCCAGACCGTTTCGGCCAGGCTCAAGTCGGCCAAACTCGCCTCGGCCGAGGTGATCGCGGAGGCGCCGTCCAGCTCGAGCGGAGTCCTGCCGCTCGCGAACTTCGGCACGGTGAGCTTCACGGGCGCCAGCGCGAACGGGGCGCTTCTCACCAGCACGACCCCGAACATCGATCCGATCACGATGTCCTCGGGCTCGACGACCAAGGCGCTGCCGAGCAGCATCAGCTCGGGCAGTTTCTCGGTCGCCTGGAAGCACTCCTAGCGAACGGCCGGTGGAGGATCCCCGTACACGCGGCGGATCCTCCACCCGACCGCGCCGCCCGGCGGCGTAAGGTTTGGGCGTGGACGTGACCGCCGACACCGCCACTACCACCGCGCCGACTCGGGCAGGCGGCGACAAGATCGCGCGGCTCCTGCGCGAGATCGACGCGCTGATCGCCGACGACGAGGCCGCCGACCGCCAGATCACCGGCGCGTGGCGGACGTTCTCCGACATCGTCGCCGCAGCGCACACGCACACGTGGGACGCCTACAGCGTCGACCTCTCGACCGACGCCGAGAGCTTCAGCCGGCTGACGCGACTGCAGCAGGACGCGGTGAGGCGAGTCTTCGGGACGATCTTCCGCGCCGAGTCGATCGTCGACGACTGGATGGACCGGATCGTCGCGGCGATGCCCCTCCAGCCCGACTACGAGTCGATGCGGGCCGCGCTCATGACCCAGGAGCACGACGAGCGCATGCACCGCGGCAGCCTGCTGCGGGTCGCGACCGAGGTGCTCGGCATCGACGCAGCGGACGCCGATCGCGTGGCGCGGAAGTACAACAACTTCGTCGCCGAGACCCTCTTCGACCTGTTCGAGGTCGAGATGCAGCGTCTGCTGCGGCCGAACCGCCCAATCGAGGACGTCTACACCGCGATCTTCATCTACGGCGTGCTCAGCGAGGACGTCATCGCCAACAGCGACGTCGTGATCCGCCGGGCCAAGGGGAACGCGCTCTACGACCTCTACGACCTGCCCGGCATGAAGGAAGGGCAGACGAACGTGCGGCGCGACGAGGGCCGCCACGTCCGCATCGCAGTCCTCGCGACTCACCGCTTCCTCGAGGAGTTCGAGGGCGCCGCAGAGCGGCTGCTCGCCACCAGCAGCTACTACATGGACCTCGCCGACCGGATGGTGCGACGCGCAAAGGCGTCGCACGGCCTGATCGACATCCATCTCGCCGAGTCATACGGACCCGGCGTCGATTCCCTCTACTACTACGTGATGGTCATGAAGCGGCTCGCGGTACGCCTCGACGAGCTCGGGCTCCGCGAGGGAGTGCTCGAGGTGAAGCGCCGGGTGGACGCATCGATCGCCGAGCTGAGCGGAGCGGACGGCGAGCCGATCGTCGAGACGCCGAACCGGCTCCTGCGGCTCGTCGGGCCGCGGGTGCTGAAGCTCGCCGGCGCCTCGCGCCTAAGTCTTTTCTAGAACACCCGCGTAGCAATCCGCGAGCCGTCTCGCGAGCAGCGGCCACGCGTATTCGGTCATCGCGCGCTCGCGCGCTGCCCGGCCTCGCTGGATCCGTGCAGGCTCGTCCGCGAGCAGGTCGGCGATCGTGTCGGCGAGCGCTTCGGCGTCGTCGGGCGGGACGAGGGCGCCGGTCTGCTCGGTGACGACCTCGCGATAGCCGGGGATGTCCGAGGCTACGACCGGCGTCGCGCACGCGAACGCGCGGGTGATCGTCATGCCGAAGCTCTCGTTGCCGAGGGACGGGGCGACGAGGAGCTTCGCCGCCGCGAGCTCCTGCGTCAGCGTGCCGTCGTCGACGTAGCCGAGCACGTCGATCCCCTCCTCCGACAGGCGCAGACGCGCGAGGAGGAGGCGCACAGCGAGGGGGTCGGCGCCGAGCACTCGAAGCCGGAGCCCGTTCCCGCGCAGGCGGGGCCATGCTCGGAGCAGCACAGGCAGGCCCTTGCGCGGGTCGTGGCGACCCGCGAAGACGATGCGGTCGGAGCGGCCACCCGGGTCGATCGCGTCCGGAATCTCGACGCCGTTCGGAATCACCTCGTAATGGCCGGGGGCGAAGGGCGCAGCGGCAAGCCGCGCCTGCTCGGAGACTGCGACGCGCAGATCGATCCTCTGCAGCAGGAAGCCCCACAACGGCTCGGCAAACCGACGCCACGACGAGTTCCCGGCGGCGTGAAACGTCGCGACTGCCGGCCCATCCCAGAGCGCCAGTGCGGCCGGGCTGAGCATCGGCGCGAGCGGCTCGTGCACGTGGATGAGGTCGAAGCGCCCGCGGGCAAGCGCTTGGCGGAGTTGCCCCAGCGCGTGCGGGCTGATGACGAGGTTCGACAGCGCGCCGTTGCCGGGCACGATCACCGACCGGCCGAGCGGGACGACGTTCGGCGGCGGCGGGCCGGGACGTCCCGTGCGCGGGTGGAGGATACGACTGAACGAGCCCGGTGGGTCGTTACCGATCAGCAGGCGCGTCTCGATCCCTACCTCCGCGAGCGCGCGCGCCTGCGCCTCGGCGTGGTCGACGACGCCGCCGCCGAACGACCACGAGTACGGCACCACGATCCCGACCTTCATCCGCGCGAGGCTACCGTCGCCGCGCGAGCAGCAAGCCCACGACCGTACCCGCGAGCAGGAGCTGGGCCTCGACCGAGACGCCGACGCCGTGCCGGCCGAGCCCGCGATGAAAGAGCTTCTGCCCGCCGACCCGCAGCCACGGAACGAGATGCTCGAGGTCGGGAGCAGACGCCGCGGCGCCGCCGAGCACGGCCGGGTCGAACGGACCGCGCCGTGCCGCAAGCAGGCCGAGCGCGACGAGCCCGCTGCCGATCTCGAAGCTCCGGTCGGGAATGTCCTCGTGCGGCACCTGGTCGCCGGCCACGTGCAGCGCAGGACCGAGCAGTACGGCGAGCGAGCGCGAGCGGACGAGCGTTCCCATCGCAGCGCCGGTCGCCACGTGCAGCGAGACAATCACGCTCCGATCATCGCGGATCCTCTCAGCCGCTCGTGCGCTAGCGTTCGCAGCGGTGTGCCGGGAAGTCTGGTCGGCGTGAGCCGATGACGTCCGCAGCCGCCATCCCACTCTTCGTCGCCTCCATCGCGCTGATGCTGCTCGCGTCGGCCTGGTTCGCGCGACGGCTCGACACCGTCGGATTGCGGCTCGGCCTGCCGGAGGCGCTGCTCGGCCTGCTCACCGCACTTGCCGCCGATGCTCCGGAGGTGTCGTCGGCGATCGCGGCGCTCGTCCAGCACAAGCACGCGGTCGCGGTTGGTGTGGTGGTGGGATCGAACGCGTTCAACCTGGCGGCGATGCTCGGCCTGAGCGCGATCGTCGCCAGCCGCGTCCGCGCCCGGCACGAGACCCTCGAGCTCGAGGGATTCGTCGGGCTCTGGCTGCTCGCCGTGCTTCTCGCGCTGGTCGCCGGCTGGATCGGCACGACCACCGCAGCCGTGCTCGTCGGCGTCGTGGTGGTGCCGTACGCAGCGCTCCTGGCCGTCGGTCCGCGGCTCGCGCGCAGGCTCCCGCTCGGCGCGGCGGAGTCGCGCTTCGTCGGCCGCAGCTTCGGCGAGCCTCACCGCCCGCAGCAGGGCTTCGGCTCGCGGCGCGAGGTGGCCGGGGTCGTCGTCGTGCTTCTACTCGCGCTGTGCCTGATCGTGGCGGGGAGCGTCGGCGCCGTGAAGGCGGCGACCGATCTCGCCAACGCGTGGTCGGTGCCCGAGGAACTCGTCGGAGTGATCGTGCTCGCCGTCTTGACGAGCCTCCCCAACGCGTGGACAGGCGTCCGCTTCGGCCTTCAGCAACGTGGCTCGGCGCTGATGAGCGAGACCCTCAACTCGAACTCGATCAACCTCGTGTTCGGCCTCGCCCTGCCTGCGGCGCTCGGCGCCTTCGGCGCGTTCTCAGGCCTCGCGATCTTCGACCTCGCATGGCTGTTGGGCATGACGGTCGCCGCGCTGGTGCTGTTCGGGAGTCGGGGCGGCGCGGGTCGCGGCGCCGGCGCGTTCCTCATCGTCCTCTACGCCGCGTTCGTCGTCGTGCAATTCGCGAAGTACGCGTAACGGCTAGTCCCCGAGTTCTGCGGGATGCTCGAGTGCGTGCTCCTCGGGCACGGCGACGCGACCGCCGCGCGACCAGGAGGCAAGCGCCGCGACGAGACAGGCCGCGATCGCGAACGCGAACGCCTCGTCCAGACCGCTGCGGAACGGCGCGGCGATCAGATGCGGGAAGAACGCCCGACCACGGATCACCGCCGCGCTGTGTGCCGGCAGTCGCGCAAGCACGTGCGGCCCGAGCAGCTTCTGCGCCGGGTTGTAGCCGAGGAAGGCGGCGAAGAGGACCGAGACCGGCGGCAGCTTGCTCACGCGCATCGCGACGTGATGCGAGACGCCGTGCGCCTGGAGCCCGGCGGCGAGCGAATGCGGCAGCGTGCCCGAGAGGCCGACGATCATCAGTGTGAAGAAGATCCCGATCGACAGGACCTGAGCCGAGTTCTGGAACGTCTGGTTCATCCCGCCGCCGGCGCCACGATGTTGCGCCGGGAGGCTGTTCATCACTCCGGCACGGTTCGGCGATGCGAACGCGCCCATCGACAGCCCCATCAAGAGGAGGATCGCGGCGAGCTCCGCGTAGGAGAAGTTGACCGGCAGCATCGCGAGCAGGAAAAAGGCGAACGCCGAGACGAGCATCCCGCCGGTCGCGAAGGGCCGCGAGCCGTAACGGTCGGAGAGGATCCCCGAGATCGGACCGGCGATGAGGAATCCGATCGTGAGGGGCAGCATCCTGATCCCGGCCCAGAGCGGCGTCGAGGCGAAGCCGACGCCGTGCTCGGGCAGCCAGATCCCCTGCAGCCAGATGATCAGCATGAACATGAGCCCGCCGCGCGAGATCGCCGAGAGGAAGCTCGAAAGGACGCCGAAGGTGAAGGCGCGGATGCGGAACAGGGCGAGCTGGAACATCGGCGCCTTCGAGTGCAGCTCCACCCAGGCAAACAGCGCGAGCAAGGCGACGCCTCCCGCGAGACATCCCTCGACGACCGGAGACGTCCAGCCCATCGGGTGATTACCGTACGGCCGGATCCCGTACGTGATCCCGACCATCACGAGGATGAGCCCCGCCGCGAACGTGACGTTGCCCGCCCAGTCGATCGGCTCGCGCGTTCGCACGCCGATCTCGCGCAGGCTCCGGTACGACCAGATCGTCCCCGCGATGCCGGTCGGCACCGAGACGAGGAAGACGAGCCGCCACGAGATCGGCGCGAGCACGCCGCCGAGCACGAGGCCGATGAACATGCCGCTGATGCCGACCACGTTGTTGATCCCGAGCGCCATCCCTCGCTGGTTCGCCGGGAACGCGTCGGTGAGAATCGCCACCGAGTTCGCGACCAGGAACGCCGCGCCGATTCCCTGCACGATCCGGAAGGAGATGAGCCAGTCGGCACCGGCGCGGCCCTGGAGCCAATCGATCGTCAGCAGCAGCGAAGCCACCGTGTAGATGACGAAGCCGACGTTGTACATCCGCACACGCCCGTACTGGTCGCCGAGCCGGCCGAGGCTGACGACGAGCACGCTCGAGACGACGAGGAAGCCGAGGATCATCCACAGCAGGTAAAAGCTGTTGCCGGGCTGGAGCGGGTCGAGGTGGATGCCGCGGAAGATGGCCGGCATCGCGATCAGCACGATCGAGCCGTCGATCGTGGCGAGCAGGACCCCCAGCGTCGTATTGGAGAGAGCGACCCACTTGTAGTTCGGCGTTCTCCGCTTACCAGGCAACCTGTTCAGGTTACCTGTCTACAATCTTCTCATGCCTCACCCCTCAGAGCAGGTCGTGAAGGGCGCCGGCGAGCTCCGGCTCGTGCTGGGCCAGCTCATCCGGAGACTGCGGGCGGAGTACTCGTTCCCGGTCGCGCAGGCGAGCGTCCTCAGCCGGCTCGACCGCGAGGGGCCAACGACGGCGAGCGCCCTGGCAACGGCCGAGCGCGTCCGGCCGCAGTCGATGGCGCAGACGCTCGCCGAGCTCGAGACGGCGGGCCTGATCGAGCGGCGCCCCGACCCTGCCGACCGACGCAGCAGCCAGATCGAGCTCACCGTAGAGGGCCGCGACCGAGTCCTCGAGGGACGAGGGCGGCGCGAAGACTGGCTCGCCGCGGCGATCGTCGCAGAGCTGAACCCCGAGGAGCAGCGCACGCTGTTGGCTGCGGTGCCGCTCCTGCAACGACTGACGCAACACTGACGAGGAGGTAGCAATGCGCATCCGCTGGTACGGCCAGTCCGCCTTCCTGCTCACGGGCGAGCAGCACCGCGTGTTCATCGACCCGTTCGGCGACATCGCCGGCTCGAGACCGGCCGACACCGGCTGGAGCTGGCCGTTTCCGCCGATCGAAGGAGCCGAGGCCGACCTGCTGCTCGTCACCCACGACCACCTCGACCACAACGGCGTCGAGGCGATCGCCGGCGATCCGGTCGTCCTGGACAAGCCCGGAACGCATGAGTCGCCCGTCGGCGAAGTGGTCGGAATCGCCTCGGAGCACGACCCGGCCGCGGGTACGAAGCGCGGCCCGAACACGATCTTCCGCTTCGCGCTCGACGGGACGACCGTGGCCCACTTCGGCGACTTCGGACAACCTGCGCTGCGCCCGGAACAGCGCGAGGCGCTCGGCGATGTCGACGTGCTCGTACTCCCGATCGGCGGCGGCCCGACGATTGCCGTCGACGACGCCGTGGCGCTCGTGCGCGAGGTCCAGCCCTCGCTAGTGGTGGCGATGCATTACCGCACGCCTGGAGGCCTCGGCTTCCTCGACCCGCCCGACGCATTCCTCGACGCGATGGGGGCGCGAGTCGAGCGACTCGAGACGAGCGAGACCGACGTCGAGCCGCTGCTCGGGAGCCGCGATGAGCCCGTAGTCGCGTTGCTCGCCGCGCCCGTGCCCGACGCGTAAGCATCCCGTTAGGGGACGCACGAAACCGCTTTTTCCAGAGTAATCTGGCGCGACAGCGAGGGGGAAGGGAGTGGGCTGTCGATGTCGGCAGGACGGTGGAAGCTCGGATTCGTCGCCGCGGCGGCTACGTGTGCCGTTCTGGCCTCGCTCCCAGGCGCGGCACGCCCCGCGACGACGACGTTCGACGACGCCCGGACGATCCAGGTCAACGGCCGGCCGACGTTCCCCATCGTGCTCTCCCCCGGCCCGCCGCTCGGCTCGACCACGCCCTGGGGCACGAACGGCCTGGCTGAAACCGTGGCTGCCGGCGCCAACATGTTCCGCACCGGGCCCGGCGGGATCTGGTCGGCGACAGACCTCGAGACCGCGCTCGCCTGGGATCGCGCGGTCGCCGCGCTGCACGTCTTCACCTGGCCGAATCTCGGTGGCTACTCGCAGGCGCTCCCCGGCTCCACCGAGGACGCGGGGCTGGCAAACGTGGTCAGCACGCTGACGAGCGATCCGAGCGGAAGCGCGATCGCGATGTGGAAGGGCCGTGACGAGCCGTGGTGGAGCGACATTGCCCCATCCGCGCTCCAGTTCGCCTACTGCCGCGTCACCTCACGCGGCGACCCCGCCTGGTGCGGTGGCGAGTCACCGCTCGACCCGAGCCACCTCTGGGTGACGATCGAGGCCCCGCAGGGCACCGCGGCCGACCTCGCACCGTACTCGAGCGTCACGGACGTCCACGGCATCGACGTCTATCCCGTGACGGTCGGAAATCCCGCACCGAACCTGCAGAAAGTCGGGAAGTGGACGGCGGCCGTCGCCTCCGTCTCGCCGCTGCAACCGGTGTCAACGACGATCCAGATCTGCGCGGGCGGCAGCTACGACCACGTGACAGGAGAGTTCGTCCTCCCGACCTACCAACAAGAACGCTACATGGCGTACGACGCGATTCTCAACGGAGCCAAGTCACTCACGTTCTACGGCGGCAACAACCCGAGCTGCTTCAGCGGGAACGACGCGCAGTACGGCTGGAACTGGTCGTTCTGGCAGAGCGTCCTCGAGCCGCTCATCCAGCAGGTGTCGGCCTCCAGCCCGATTGCGCCGGCGCTCGTGAACGGCGCGAGCACGCCACCGGTCACCACCGGCCCGGGGATGGAGGCGGTTCTGCGGCAGGGATCCTCGGTCGACGACCTCTGGCTCATCGCCGCGCGCAACGGGCCAGGCTCCCGCTCCGTGAGGATCAAAGGACTCCCCGGCTGGGCACACAACGCGAGCGTCTACACCGAGAACCGCACGGTCACCGCCTCCCACGGAATGCTGCGCGACCGCTTCGCGCAGTGGGACGTCCACGTCTACCACTTCGTCGAGCCGCTGATCCTCCACAAGACGACACCCGGCAGGGCGACCGTCGGCTCGCGCGTCACGCTGCAGGGCAAGGGCCTCGCAGCCGTGAACGCGGTCACGATCGGCGGCGTCGCGGCGGCGTTCAAGGCGGTCGGCGACGGCAGGCTCGTGGCTACCGTGCCCGCGACCGCGCGGAGCGGACCGATCGTCCTGACGTCGCCGAACGGGCAGGTTCAGAGCAAGGCGCCGTTCGCAATCGTGCCCAGCCCTCAGAAGAAGCCGCGGGTCAGCGGCATCCCCCGTCTCGGTCACCGTCTGGAAGTCACGAAGAGCGCCTGGTACGGCGACCCGGTCACGAGCTACACGTTCCGCTGGCTCGCCTGCGACCGGCGCGGGCGCGACTGTCAGCCGGTACGCGGCGGAACGAGCGAAACACTGAGGATCGGGCAGCCGCAGCTCGGCAAGCGGTTCCGCGTCGTCGTCACGGCACACACCGCCTTCGCCGCGGGCAGCTTCCAGTCGGCCGCGACCGGCGTCGTCGCGCGCTAGCGCCTACTTGGTCTTGATGACCTTGCCGGAAGCCGAGAGCACGTACCAGAGGCCGCCGCTCTGCTTGATCGCCTGGCCCTTCGCCTGACCGGGCTTCGTGTCGGTGACGTACGTGTAGAGCGGCCAGCGGTTGTACGTGACGACCGTCCCGTCCACGCCGAGCAGGCTCTTCTTCGCCGCGCCGCCCGCCGTCGGCTTCTGGCCCTTCTTCACCTTCAAAGGCGGCCAGACGACCGCGCAGCTGCCTTTGCACGTCACCTTCTTCTGCTTGTCGGGGACAAACACGTAAAGCGTGAAGCCCTTGCTGTTGACGAGGATCGTGCCGAGCTTCCCGACCTTCCGCGTGCTCACGGTGGCGGCCTTCGTCACATGACGCGAGCCCGCAACGCTCGACGATGCGCCGACCGCGAGAACGGTGAGCGCTGCGACGAGGGCGACCAGACAAGCTCTGCGCGTAACCATCGGAAGCCACTGTAGATGAGATCCCCCAGAAGGGGGACGCCCACTCGGGCAAACCGACGAGATGATCAGCTTGACTCGCGCTCGGGGCTGACGGCAACCAACTCTGCGGCGGAGTATTTGAAAGCGGTGGGCTAGTCCCGCCGCTTTCTTCTTTTCAGGAGTGGCTCAGCCCTGCCCGTCAGCGACGAGCGAGAGCCGCGGCCGGCCGGCCGACTCCTTGAAGAGAAGCCGCTCGATCTCCTCCGCGGGCGCGGGCCGGCCGAAGAGATATCCCTGGCCGTAACGACAACCGAGCTGCCGGAGACGCTGAGCCTGCGCCGCGTGCTCGATTCCCTCAGCGACAGCCGCGAGCCCGAGCGAGTCGCCGAGCCGGAGAATCGCGTCGACGAACGCCGAGTCGGCGTCGTCGCCCACCAGCTTGTCGACAAAGGGCTTCGGAATCTTCACGGACTCGATCGGGAACTCGGCGAGGCGGCTCAGCGAGGAGTAGCCGGTACCGAAGTCGTCGATCGTCAGGCCCACTCCGAGCTCGCGCAGTCGCCGCATCGCGAGGAGCGCGCCGTCGCTTCCCTGAATGACCCCGGATTCGGTCACCTCGATCACAAGCCGGCTCGGCTCGACGCCGTAGCCCTTGAGCGCCTCGGAGAGCGTGTCGACGAGCCGCTCGTTAGCAAGCTCGGCGGCCGCGACGTTGAGCCAGATGCTGAGCTTCGACGGCCAGCGACGGGCAGCCTCGAGCGCCTGCTGCAACACGAGACGGCCGAGCTCGATCGTCAGCCCGGCCTCCTCCGCGGCGGGCAGGAAGTCGGCCGCCGTGAGCAAGCCACGCGTCGGGTGCGGCCAGCGCGCGAGGACCTCGAAGCCCTCGATCTCGCCGTCCGCCAGCTGCACGACCGGCTGGAAGTGCACGAGGATCTCGCGCCGCTCGATTGCCGCCTCGAGATCGAGGCCGAGCTGCCGCTGGGAGCGAAGCTTCTCGTGGAGCTCAGCCTCGTAGAGCGTGTACGGACGCTCCGACCGCTTCACGCTGTACATCGCGATGTCCGCGTTGCGGATCAGATCCTCGCCGGTCGTCGAGCCTGCGGCGCCGACGGCGATGCCAACGCTGACGTGGCAGGCGACCTCTCCGCCCTCGAGGACGTACGTTCCGTCGATCGCATCCAGCATGCGCCGCGCCACGCCGACTGCGGTCTCCGCGTCGGCGTCACGGACGAGCACCGCGAACTCGTCGCCGCCGAGCCGGGCGGCGAGATCCTGGGCGCGGATCGCACCGGCGAGCCGCTGCGCGAAAGCCGTGAGCAGCTCGTCGCCGGCACTGTGGCCCCAGGTGTCGTTGACGGTCTTGAAGCGGTCGAGATCGAGGTATAGGACGGCCGTCGGCGTGCCGAGCGCGAGCTCGTGCTCGACCGCCTCGACCACGTTGATGCGGTTCGGTAGGCCGGTGAGCCCGTCGTGATAGGCCTGGTAGCGGAGCTGCTCCTTGAGCTGCGTGACCTCGGCGAGCGAGTGCTCGAGCCGGCCGTTCTCGAGCAGGATGCTCGCGTGGCCGGCGAAGGTGCCGAGGAGCTCGGTGTCGCCCTCGGCGAACGTGCTCACGTCGCCGAGCCGCTCGCCGACCACGAGCAGCCCGAACGTCCTGTCCTCGCCGCGCAGCGGGGCCACGATCGCATCCTCGAGCCTGCGAGAGCGGAGGAACGAGTCGAACGCCTGCGTCGCGCGCCTCCGGGCGAGCAGGGTCGGCGCTCCCGCTGCCGCGACCTGCGCGAACGCAGCGGCGTCTTCCGGCGCGAGCTTTTCCTCCGGGTGCATCAGCAACTCACCTTCGGCTCCGCTGACGCTGCGTAGAGGCCCTTCTCCCTCGGACGCGGGAAGCAGCAAGATCTCGGCGTACTCGGCCCGAAGCAGCCGGCGCGCGGCGACCAGGAGCTGCCCCACAGCGAGACCGAACTCCGGCGCACCCTGCGTCGCGCGCATCGACTCGTAGAGGAACTCGAGGTGCTCCCGCTGCTCGCGCTGCTCCATGTAGCCGCGGAACGCCGCGACGGTGGCGAGAACCGGCACGACGAGCAGGAGCACGGCGGCGGGGCGAGCCTGAAGGAGCGTGACGACCGCGAGGCCGAGCGAGGCGGTCGCGAGCGCGCCGAGCGTCGACGTCATGAGCGTCCGCCCGAGCTGGGGAGCCTGGAAGCGCTCTTCGGCGATTGCGATCACGGTCGAGACGAGAAGGATGCCCACGACGTGTGCGACCGCGCACGCGATGAGCACGTAGATCCACAGATGCGGCGCCGAGTCGGTCGGCGACGCGAGAGAGCGGAAGACGATCAAGGCGATGCCGCTGCACAGCGGCAGCTCTGCCAGGTTGAACGCGAACTTGGCGAGCTGTCGCAGTTGACTCCGGCGCCTGTTGATCACGAGGGCCACGAAGGTGCCGACAAGCTGCCCGATCAACAGGGAAGAAGGCGAGGCGAGCAGCAGGCCGAGGGTGAGCCCGACCTCGGTCAGCGACAGCGTGTGCGCCTGCTTGCGGAACTGCAGATGGACGACCAGAACTTCCGCGAGGTAGAACGCGAGCGCCAGCCAGTACCAGGCGAGGACGGGACCGCTTCCGAACGCCGGCTCGTTGAGCCCACCGATCCCGAGCGCCCACACGAGTACGCAGGCGACCGCGAGGACGCCGTTGAACGCCCAGACACGGCGCGACGCACGAAGGGCCTCACGCGCGCCGACGCCGAGCGGGCTCAGGAGCTCGCTCGGCGTGCGGCGCGAGAAGGTGATTGGGCCGACGGTCATCGGCCCGTCTCGCTGCCGATCAACCCCAGCTCGCACCGAGCCATGCCCCGCTCGACCAACTGCTACCACTCCAGCTCGATCCGCTCCAGCTCGAGCCGCTCCAAGAGCTACCCGACCAGGACGATCCCGACCACAAGTTGCCCGACCACGACGAGCCACTCCAACTCGATCCACTCCAACTCGATCCACTCCAACTCGAGCCGCTCCAGGAACTGCCCGACCAGGAAGAGCCGTTCCAGTTACCGCCCGACCAGCTGTGACCGGCGGCCTCCAGAACCGCCATCGCGGCCGAGTTGAAGGGCATTCCGAAGATGTCCTGCTCGCCCTGCAGCACAACGCCGTTCATCGAGATGTGATCAGTCCCGCGCGAGGCCTCGAGGGAGCCTGTCCCGATAGAGGGGGCGTTGTACTGCTGCGAGGCGAACACCGACGGAACCGATGCGCCGAGAAGCTTGCTCATGTCGAGCTCTCCGCACCCGCTCTGCTTCCAGTTGGAAAGCTTGTCGCAGCTCGAGGTCAGCATCGCCTTGACCTGATCAGGCGTCAGCTGCGGGTAGCGCTGAAGCAGGTCGGCGACGGCACCGGACGTGAACGCGGCCGCCTCGGAGGTGCCGCTACCGCGGAAGTACCTGTCGCTCAGGACTCCGGCCGGGTTGTTCTGGTCGATGTAGGAGCCGGGGACGCGGAGGCCCTGCATGTGCGTCCCGGGGGCGATCAGGTCGGGTGCGCGGCAGCTGCTGCTGCAGCTCGCCGATCCTGCCGAGAACGGAGCGACCTGGTCGTCCCACGATACGGCGGTCCCGTTGGTGTCCGCTGCGCCAACCGCGAGTATCTGGGGGTCATAGCCCGGATCGGCGAGCCCCTGAGCGCTCGAGCCGACCTGGTAACCGGTGTTCCCGGCTGCCGCAACGACGACGACGCCCGCCTTCCAAGCCTGCTCGACCGCGTACGCAAGCGGGTCAACGATGTACGGCTGAGTCGAGTTCGTGCCGTAGGAGAGGTTGAGCACCCGAATGTTCATTCCGCTGTCGTTGCGGTGCTGCACGACCCAATCGATGGCCGCGATCACCTGGCTTACGTCGGTGCCGCCGTCCGCGACACCGACCTTCACCGAGACGATGTGCGCATCCGGAGCGACGCCGCGATACCCGCCGGGTTGGCCGTCGTTGCCCGCGATCAAGCCAGCCATGAAAGTCCCGTGACCGTTCGTGTCGAGGTTTTGCAGGTTGGGGTTCTGCGACTCGAGCGAGAGGTCCGGCCCGTTGATGACCTTCCCGGGCGAGTTGAGCCCCGCTAACGGCGCGACACCGGTGTCGATCACGGCGACGCCGACGCCCTGGCCTGTGTAGCCGGCATTCCACCACGCCTGCACGCCGTCGCCGGCCGTGATGTTCTGCATCGAGTACGGATCAGACGCCGGGTTGTACGCGGTAGCGCCCCAGGACGCGCCCGAGCGAATCCCGCCGAGCGCCATCGCCAAGACGAGGGCAATCAGGCCCGCGTGCCAGGCCCGAAAACGAGAAGCGTCGCGCTTGGTGAGGTGAACCCCCACATCTACCTCCTTGTCGCGACCGCCCGTTGCCGCAGAACGAGCCGCAGTAGCCGCCAATCAGTGGGCGGAACGTAGGTGGCCGTCGGCGGAGGCTCCTCCCGCTAAAGGGGGAACCTGTTCGCTCGAACGAGGGATTCTGAACGCCCGCGGCATAGCATTCGGCTGCCATGAGCTCCGTTCTCGAGGCGACTCCGCCACGGTTCACGGCCGACGAGGCGGCCCGGATCGCAGCCGATCTCTACGGCCTTCGCGGGACGGCGTCGGCGCTCGGCAGCGAGCGGGATCAGGCCTTTCTGCTCTCCGACGGAGGGGCCGGCGGCGTGCTCAAGATCTCGAACCGGAGCGAGAACGCAGCTGTGCTCGATCTCGAGGAAGCCGCGATCGCCCACGTGTCGACAGTCGACCCGAACCTGCCGGTCGCGAGGCAGCTCGCGGCGCGCGCCGTGTTCGACGGCCACGAGGTACGGCTGTTCGAGCGGCGGCACGGCCGCAAGCCCGGCCCGGAGCTCGACGACGCGGCTGTCCGCGAGATCGCCGAGAGCCACGCTCGGCTCTGCCTCGCGCTCAGATCGTTCTTCCACCCCGCCGCCGACAGGGAGTTGCTCTGGAACCTCCGCTCGGCGCCGCTCCTGCGCCCGCTGCTCGACGAGATCGCCGATCCGGAACGGCGTGCGCTCGCTGCGCGCGCGCTCGACCGCTACGACGAGCGTGTACGACCCGAGTGGCTGCGCCTGCGCGCCCAGGTCGTCCACGGCGACTTCAACCTCGACAACCTCCTGGTCGACGAGGACGGCCGGCTGACGGGGATCCTCGACTTCGGCGACTGCTTCCACACGGCGCTCGCGGCAGACGTCGCGGTTGCGCTGGCGTCCTTTCTGCGGGGCCGGCCGCGCGACGACGCGTTCCGCGTCGCCCGGATCGCGCTGGACGGGTTCTCGTCCCGGCTCCCGCTGGAGCCGTTGGAGCTCGAGCTGCTAGGCGACCTCGTCGCTGCCCGGCTGGTCGCGATCGTCGCGATCAGCGCCTGGCGGTCGCGCCGCTTCCCCGAAAACGCCGACTACATCGAGGCGTGGGACGCCGACTCGTGGCAGTTGCTCGCGCTCTTCGACGAGCTGGGATCGGAAAAGGTCGCGCGAGAGCTCGGCGCCCACGCGGGGCCAGCGGCAACCCCGGAGCTCGCGCGGCGCCGCAACGACGCGCTCGGCGCGCTCCTCACACCGTTGACCTACGCGCGTCCCGTGCACGCCGTTCGCGCCGAGGGCGTCTGGATCCACGAGCCCGACGGCCGCCGTCTGCTCGACGCGTACAACAACGTTCCGGTCGTCGGACACTGCCACCCGCGTGTGACCGAGGCGATCGTCCACCAGACACGGCACTCGGCCGTGAACGCGCGCTACCTGGCGCAGCCGCTGGTCGAGCTCGCCGAACGCCTGCTCGCGACGTTCCCAGCCGAGATGGTGCTCGACACGGTGCTGCTCGTCAACTCCGGCAGCGAGGCGAACGATCTCGCGTGGCGACTGGCGGCCGAGACGACCGGACACGCCGGTGCCCTCGTGACCGACTACGCGTACCACGGCGTCACCGCCGCCGCGACCGCGCTATCGCCGGAGGAGTGGCCGGGACAGGACGGGCCGGCCCACGTCGTCCGGATCCCGGCGCCCGGAAGCGGCGCCGACCTCGCCGGCGCCCTCGATTCGCTCGACGTGGAGCTCGCCGCGACATTTCTCGACGGATCGCTCATGAGCGACGGCATCTACACGCCGACGTCGGCAGAGCTGCAGCTGCTCCTCGAGCGGACGCACGCCGCCGGCGGGCTGTACGTCGCCGACGAGGTGCAGGCCGGCCACGGACGGCTCGGCCCCGAGCTCTGGTCGTTCATCCACCACGGCATCGCCCCCGACGTCGTCACGCTCGGCAAGCCGATGGGAAACGGCTATCCCGTCGCCGCCGTCGTGACCCGACGGGCACTTGCCGAACGATTCCCGTACGCGGGCAGGACGTTCTCCACGTTCGGCGGCAACCCCGTCGCAGCGAGTGCCGCGCTCGCGGTCCTCGACGTGCTCGAAGACGAACGACTGCCCGAACGGGCAGCAGGCGTCGGCGCCCGCCTTCGCGCGAGCCTCGAGAGCCTCGACAAGGCGGACATCGTCGAGGTGCGCGGTAGCGGACTGCTTGCCGGCGTCCAGCTGACGAACGGAGAGCTGGCGGCGAAGGTGGCCGACGAACTGCGCGAGCACGGCATCCTCGTCGGGCTCACGGGCCCGAGCCGCGACGTGCTCAAGATCCGGCCGCCGCTCGTCTTCACCGACGAGCACGCCGACCTCCTCCTCGCCGCGGTCGACGGCCTTCTCGACTGAATCATCACGAAGCCGTATCGTCCTCCCGTGGCCGTCGAGCCGACCGATGCCCAGCTCGTCTCGCGTTGCCGCGCCGGCGACCCCGAGGCCTGGAACCAGTTCGTGGAGCGCTTCTCGCGATACGTCTACGCCATCGCCAGCCGCGGTTTCCGCCTCCCGCAACAGGACGCCGAAGACGTCTTCCAGGAGGTGTTCTCGCGCGCGTTCGAGCGGCTCGGCGAGCTGAGGAACGACGAGGCGGTCCGGCCCTGGCTCGCACAACTCACGCGGCGGCTCTGCATCGACCGCCTGCGCCTGAGCGCCCGAGACGCTCCGCCCGAGTCCGAGCTCGACGAACAGGCGGCGCACGACGTCCTCGCAACGCTCGACGACGCGATGACCGTCCGCGCCGCGCTCGACAAGGTCGGCGACCCGTGCCGCGAGATTCTCGACCGCTTCTTCTGCCGCGACGAGAGCTATCGCACGATCGGCGACCTGCTCGACCTTCCCGCCGGCACTATCGCGAGCCGGATCTCGCGCTGCCTCGAAAAGGTTCGTTCCGAGCTCGATGGAAGAGACGCAGGGTCTCAGCCGTCATGAAGATTGAGATGAATGGTTTCGACGAGGAACAGATCGGCCGGCTGCTACGCCTCCTACCGCCCGCGCCCGAGGGCTGGGTGCGCGCGGCGCAGGAGCTGCCGGCTGCGCGAGCGGCGCTCGACGAGCTCATCGCGCGTGCCGAACAGGATGCCGCCTTTCGGCTCCAGCTCCAGGCTGACCTCGAGCGTGCGGTTGCTGCCGCCGGTTACGACCCCTCGCCGTTCGTCGTCTCCCGGTTGCGCCTGCTCCTCGCGGAGGGCTAACGCACCAAGGGTCGGCGCCGGTTGAGACACTTGTGCGGTGCTCACCGGTCTCCCCCTTCCCGCGCTGCTCGAGGAACTGGCAGCGCCGCGCGAGGTTCCGGGCGCCGGATCGGCGCTGGCGGTAGCGCTGGCGACCGCTGCGGCCGTCGTCCAGATGGCCGCGCGGCTGTCGCCCGAGAGCTGGGCCGACGCCGCCGGAGTCGCGGCACAGGCCGAGGCGCTGCGCGAGCGAGCCGCGAAGCTCGTCGACGAGGACGCCGAGGCATACCGCCACGCACTCGAGGCGCGAGCCGTCGCCGATAAGTCCGCGAAACCGGAGCAGCGCGACTGGACGCTCGGGCGCGCCACCGCAGCGGCTGCCGAGCCGCCGCTCGCGCTCGCCCGCCTTGCCGCGGACCTGGCGGAGCTCTGCGCCGCCGCCGGCGCGCGTGTCGAGCCGCGCGTCCACGCCGACGTGGCAGCCGCGGCGGCGCTCGCAGCCGCCGTCGCACATGGAGCGCGAGCGCTCGTAGCGACGAACCTCACAGCGCTTCCCGGCGACACGCGGGTGGAAGAGGCCGATCGTCTCGTCGCCGTGGCAGAGGCGGCGGCGTCAATCGTTCGCAACGCCTGATCCGGACCAAGTGAAGGGCCCGGCGCTAACCGGGCCCTTGCCGCGAGAGTCTTCGCTCAGATCGTCGAGACGGTGTGACGCTAGCTCTTGAGGACGTGGCCCTCGACGTCGTCGTCCTCGTCCTGCATGCCCTTGAGCATGTGACCCTCGTCTTCGCCGTCGTCGGCCGGCTCGTCCTGGAAGCTCTTGGCGGCGTGGCCCTCGACGTCGTTGTCGTCCTGCATGCTCTTGGCGGCGTGGCCCTCGACGTCGTCCTCGTCCTGCATGCCCTTCAGCTGCTCGTCCGACATTGCTCCTCCTTCGGAATCTCTTTACGCCGTCCCGGCGCTGTCACCCATCCAGACGGACCTGGGCCTACAAATCTTCCCACTCGATCTTCAAATTCGCAACGTAGGCTGCGATGCTGCCCCGGATGAAGGCGCTGGCCGAGCCTCTCAAGGCTTTCAGGCGTGGGTTCGGGAATCGAAGCGTCCGGAAGATCCAGCTCGCCGGGATGGGCTCGATCCTCGGGACCTACGCGTACGCGGTCGCGCTGCCGGTCTACGCGTACCACGCCGGCGGCGCTCGGGCGGTCGGGTTGCTGTTCTTCGCGCGCTTCGTCCTGGCGGCGCTAGCTGCTCCCTGGCTCGGCGTCCTCGCCGATCGCAGATCGCGGCGCCGGCTGATGCTCTGCGCCGACGTGGCGCGCGTCGGGATCTTCGCCGGCATGACGGCGGTCGCTGCGACCGGCGGGAGCGCGTACGCGATCTACGTCCTCGCCGTGAGCTCCACGATCATCGGCGGCTGCTATCCGCCGGCGCAGGCTGCTCTGCTGCCGTCGCTCGTCGACTCGCCGGACGAATTGACAGCGGCGAACCTCGTCAGTAACACGTTCATGAGTCTCGGCATGTTCGTCGGCCCGGCGCTGGGCGGCGTCCTGCTGGCGCTCAGCGGGCCCGCGGCGGTGTTCGCGCTTACGGGCGCTTCCTTTCTCTGGTCGGCGCTGCTCGTCATGCAGGTACCGCGCGATGCTCCCCCTGCGCAGGGCGCCGACCACGCCATCCTGCGTCAGCTCTCGGCAGGATTCGCCGCCGTCAGGCGCCCGGCGGTTCGGACGGTGGTCGGCCTGAGCGCTGCGCACGCGATGGTCGAGGGAGCGCTCACCGTGCTCATCGTCGTCCTCGTCTTTCGCCTGCTCCACGGGAGCAACGCGACCGTCGGCTGGCTGACCACCGCGATGGGCGTCGGCAGCATCCTCGGCGCGGCCGTGGTGGCTGTCATCGCCGCCAGGCGGCGTCTCGCGGGAGGCTTTGCGCTCGGGATCCTGCTCTGGGGGATCCCGCTTGCCGCAACCGCGCTCGCGGTGACATTCCCGGCAGCGCTCCTGCTGCTCGGGCTCGTCGGAATCGGGGGGATCCTGATCCAGGTGAACGGGATCACCCTGCTGCAGCGTTCGGCCGAGAACGAGGTGCTGGGGAGGGTGTTCGCCGTCCTCGAGAGCCTCATCCTCGCGGCGATGGCGATCGGTTCGCTCCTCGTAGCGGGTCTCGTGAGCTGGCTCGGGCCGCACGGCGCCCTGATCGCGTTCGGAGCCTTTCTCCCGGTCCTGCTCGTCCCGCTCTGGAGCAGCCTGCGCCGGATCGACGACGAGGCGAGGATCGCCGAGGAGCCGCTCGAGCTGCTGCGGAGGATCGAGATCTTCGCGGAGCTGCCAGAAGCGGTTCTGGAGCATCTCGCGGCCGGAGCGGCCCCCGAGTCGGTCGCCCCGTTCCAGGCCGTGGTCTCGCAGGGTGACGTCGGCCGCCGCTTCTACGTCATCGCCGAGGGCAGAGCCGCGGTCGAGGCGCACGAGGCCGAGCTGCGAGCCCTCGGACCGGGCGACTTCTTCGGCGAGATCGCGCTTCTGCGCGACATCCCACGGACCGCAACCGTGCGGGCACTCGAGCCGCTCCGGCTCTACGCGGTCGAGCGGGACGAGTTCATCGCCGCCGTGACCGGCCACGCGCCGACCCTTGAGGCCGCCGAGAGTGTCGTCATCTCGCGGC
This sequence comes from Gaiellaceae bacterium, assembly GCA_036496985.1. Lineage (GTDB taxonomy): Bacteria > Actinomycetota > Thermoleophilia > Gaiellales > Gaiellaceae > Palsa-739. Next base: position 23,688 of record DASXKE010000107.1, read on the forward strand.
TCCCGGCCGGCGTCCTCGCGAGCTAGGACGTCTCGGCGAGCAACCGGTCGAGCGCCCGGAGCAGCTCGAAGGCGGTGTCTTCCTCGCGTTCCTCGAGCCGGCCGGCGATGCGTGCCAGCGGCGCCAGACGGCCTTCCCCGGCGAGCGCCGCGCGGGCGCTGCGTGCCCGCTGCAGCAGGTCGAGTGCGATCGCCGCCTGGTTCGCGAACAAGCCGAGCAGGTCCACCTCCGCGAGCCGCAGCTTCGTCTCCTCCGGCCGGTCCAGGACGGAAAGCACTCCGAGGGCGCGCTCCTCGACCAGCAGCGGGACGGCCATCATGCTCTTCGGCACGTAGCCGGTCGACTCGGCGGCCGAGCGCGAGAAGCGCGCGTCCGCGCTCAGGTCGTCGACCACGAGCGGCTGACGCGTCGTGAGCACCCAGCCGGCGATGCCCGTGCCGGCGGCGAACCGCGTTCCGATCAGCTCGCCCTCGCCCTCGCCCGCGACCGCCTCGAAGATGAGCTCCTCCGCCTCCTCGTCGAGCAGGAAGACCGAGGCCGCCTTGGCGCCGAAGATCGCGCGCGCAACCTCGACGGTTGCCTGCAGGAGTGAGCGATGCGCTTCGTCGGCACCGAGCACGCCCGCGGCGACAGCGGCTTCGAGGTCGCTCATGTGGTGGCCCCGGCCGCGTTCGAGGCTGTCTGGTGCAGGACGCTCTTGAGCTGGAACGGCGTCAGGTCCGAGTGCTTGCCGAGGATCAGAGCGCAGATGCCCGCGATGTGGGGCGTGGCGAAGCTGTTGCCGGTGCAGCGGAGCGTGCCGCCACCGAGCCACGCGACATCGAGGTCGAGGCCGCGCCCGAAGAACTCCACCGGCGGCGAGGGGTTGTAATAGAAGGTCAGGGGGTCACGCTCCTCGTGGCTGCCGACCGAGATAACGCTTGCGAACCGCCACGGGAAGCTCTCTACCGGCATGTTGTGCGCCGAGGCGACGAGCAGGACGCGCTTGAAGTAGGCGCGGTCGGCGAGCTCGTGGAGCCGCTCCACGTACTTCGTCCGCGTCGTCGAAAGGCTCATGTTCACGACCTGGAACCCCTGCTCGACCGCCCACTCGAGGCCGCGCAGCAGAATCTCGCCGCCACCCTTGTAGCCGGCGCCGAGCACGCGGATGCTCGTCAGCTCGACATCCGGCGCGAGAGCACGCACGATCCCTGCACAGGCCGTTCCGTGCCCACAGAGATCGCCCTCCCCGTCGTCGAGCACTTGCAGTTCGCCGTCCTCGTCGCGCAGAACGGCGACCGAGTGGTCGACACGGCCGACGAGCGGGTGGTCGAGCTCGATCCCGCTGTCGAGGATGCCGACGCGGACGCCGGCGCCGGTCGAGCCGCCCCACGCCCACTCTCGCGTCACCTGCTCGGGCAGCGTGACCGGAACACGGATTCGCTCGACCGCCTCCGCAGGCAGGCTCCAGGCCGGCAGATCCTCCTCTTCCGGGTGGTCGTGCAGCTCGAGCGTGGCGCTCATCCCGGCCCAATCATCGCAAGATCTGCACTGAAGTCCCAAGCGGAACCGTCCGCATGAGATACCGGACGTCTGCCTCCGTCGCATGGAGACAGCCCGCGGACACCGCCGAGCCCTGTCCGACTCCGGCGTGAATCGCGACGTAGTACGTGATGCGCGTGTTCCACCCGGGCGGCAGGTGCGGCTGGCGCGCGGTGAGCACGATGATGTGCGGGCCGAAGGCAGGGCCGAACGGACCGGTCACCTTCTCGGCGACGGCGAAGCGGCCGGTGGGGGTCGGCGAGTCGGGGGCGCCGATCCCGACCGGAATCGCTCGCATCAGCTTCCCGTCTCGCAGGACGTAGAGCTCTCGCTTCGAGAGCGACGCGCGGAGCGTCCAGCGGATCGGCTTGACCGCAACGTCGCGCCCGAACTCGACCCAGCCGTGGCGGCCGTTCGGGAGCGCCTCTGCGGTGACCTCGACCCAGCGACCGCGAACCCCGACCACCCCGAGAACGAGCGGACCGCCGAGCGGGCCGCGCGGACCGACCCGTACGAGCGGCGGACCGCCGGGGCTCGCACGCAGCACGACGGAGTTGTGCAACGGCCGGGCGGCGAGCGCGGCAGTCGTTCCCTGAGCGGGGGCGGCCGCGTGGGACGCCGCAATAGCGGCCGCAGCGAGGTATGCGATCAGGGCGTTGCCCATCTCCCCGGAATTCTGCCCGAGTCCGAGCCGTCAGCCTCCGTGAGCGCGGAGCCAGGTCGCGAGGTTGCGTGCCTGCTGGGCGGCGTCCGTCCCCGCGGCCGGCGGGACGACGTGGCCCGGCTTCGAGGCCGGAGGGGATGTGGAGCCGCCACCGCTGCTCAGAACGAGGGCCGCCGCGAGGCCCGCGAGCGCGGCCACGACGAGAGCAGCACCCGCGGCGAGCCGCCGCGTCGTCCAGCGTCGACCTGTCCGAACCGGTCGCGCGAGGATCTCGGTCGCGCGCTCGGCCGGCTCCGCCGGCAATGAGAGAGTGGGAGCGTCGGACGTGACGGGCGCGATCAGCCGCGCGAGCGCGGCCGCCGAATCGGGTCTGTCCTCGGGCCTAATCGCCAGACAGGCGGTCACCGCAGCAACGAGCCTGGCCGGAGCGTCGGGCATGCGCTCCGCGAGGTCGGCGGGCTCGAAGCCGGCGTCCGATCCTAGGTCCGCCAGCGACTCCACGGTCCGTGAGGGCTCGCCGGTAAGCAGCTCGTAGAGCACGGCTCCCACGGCGTAGATGTCCGCTGCAGCCGTGACCTCCTCGCCGCGTGCCTGCTCGGGAGCGAGGTAGCCGGCCGTGCCGAGAACCGTCCCGGCAAGTGTGAGCCGCGTTCCTTCGTGGCCGACCGCGATACCGAAGTCGCCGAGCTTGAGGACGCCGTCCGTGCCGAGCAGGAGGTTCTGCGGCTTCACGTCGCGGTGCACGAGACCCGCGGCGTGCGCGGCGGCGAGACCCGCGCAGACCTGCATGACGAGCGCCGCCGCGTCGGCCGGCGGCAGCGGTCCCCGCCTCGCGACGAGCTCGGCGAGCGTCGTTCCTTCGACGTACTCCATCGCGATGAAGGGCCGGCCGTCGTCGGAGCCGACGTCGAAGACGCGCACGACGTTGGGATGAGCGAGCCGCGCAGCCAGGCGCGCCTCGCGGGTGAAGCGACGCTGCAGCTCCTCGTCTCGCGCGAGGTTCTCGGCGAGCCGCTTCAACGCCACC
>DASXKE010000108.1:0-4053 GCA_036496985.1 Gaiellaceae bacterium
CGCCGACACGTCGCCGGCCTGCGTCTCGATCACGGGCAGCGCAGTCAGGGAGCCGCCGCCGAGCTCGTCGTTGAGCTTGCACGCGCGCTCCAGCAACCGCGAGTGGAGATAGAAGACGTCGCCCGGGAACGCCTCGCGGCCCGGCGGCCGGCGGAGCAGCAGCGAAAGCTGCCGGTACGCGTCCGCGTGCTTCGAGAGGTCGTCGTACATGACGAGCGCGTGCTTGCCGTTGAAGAGGAAGTGCTCGCCCATCGCGCAGCCGGCGAACGGCGCCATCCACTTGATCGGCGCCGCCTCGTGCGCGGCGGCGGTGACGATCGTCGTGTACTCCATCGCGCCGGCCTCGCGCAGGCGCTCGTAGATGCCGGCGACCGTCGAGGCCTTCTGGCCGATCGCGACGTAGACGCAGTGCACATCGGTGTCGCGCTGGTTGAGGATCGTGTCGATCAGGATCGCCGTCTTGCCCGTCGAACGGTCGCCGATGATCAGCTCGCGCTGGCCGCGACCGACGTTCGTCATCGAGTCGATCGACTTGATGCCGGTCATGAGCGGCTGCTTGACGGGCTGCCGCTCGACGACGCCCGGGGCTTTGAACTCGAGCGGACGCGTCTCTTTCGCGTCGATCGGACCGCGGCCGTCGAGCGGGTTGCCGAGCGGGTCGACGACGCGACCGAGCAGCGCCTCGCCGACGGGGACGCTCGCGACCTTGCCTGTGCGTCGCGCCGGCTCGCCCTCGCTGACCAGCTCCCATTCGCCGAACAGCGCGGCGCCGACGTCGTCCTCCTCGAGGTTGAAGGCGAGGCCGGTGACGCCGTGCTCGAGCTCGAGCATCTCGAGCGAGCCGGCGTTCTCGAGGCCGTAGATGCGGGCGATGCCGTCGCCGATCTGCAGGACGGTGCCGACTTCGGCGAGGTCGGTCTCGACGTCGTACTGCTCGATCCGCTGGCGCAGGATCGACGTAATCTCTTCCGGTCTCAGCTTCAAAGCGCTCTCAGCTCCCTCATGTCTTCACCAGTTCGTTTCTCAGTCGTTCCAGTCGTCCGCGCACGCTCGCGTCGACGCGAAGCGAGCCCGCCTGCAGGACGATGCCGCCCACGAGGTCGGGGTCGACCTTCTGCGTCGCCTCGACCTTGCGGCCCGCTGCCTGCTCGATCTGTTTCAGGATCGCGTCCGCCTCGGCGTCGCTCAGCTCGCGAGCCGTGGTCAGCTCCACAGTCAGACGCCGCTCCTCGCGCGCGATCAGCCGCTCGAACTCCTTCGCGATCTCCCCGAGCTCGCCCGCGCGTCCCTTCTCAGCCACCACCTGAAGGAAGTGCGTGAAGAGGGGCTCCTCGTCGCCTGCAAGGTCGGCGAGGATAGCGCCCTTGGCGCTTGGCTCGAGCTGCGGATTGCGCAGCACGGCGTGCAGCTCCGGCGACTCTTCGATCGCGGCCGCGAAGTCGGCGAGCGCCTCGTGCACGGCGGCGAGCTTGCCCGCGTCCTTCGCGGCGCCGAACAGCGCCTCGGCGTAGATGCGGTGAGCGACGGCTATGCCGACTCCTCGAGGCGCGAGAAGTCGAGCCCCGCGATCGCCTCTTCGATGAGCTGCTGGTCGAGCTCGGAGTCGAGCGTCCGCCCGACGACGCGCGAAGCCGCCTCGAGCGTGAGCTCGCCGACCTCGGCACGGATCTGCTGGAGCGCGCGTGCCGTCTCGGCCGCGATCTCCTTCCGCGTCTCCTCGAGCCGGCGCTGCCGCTCTGCCTCCGTCTCGTCGCGCATCCGCTGCTCCATCGACTCGCGGGTCTTGCGCGCCTCGGCGAGGATCGCTTCGCCCTGGCTGCGCGCCTCGGCGATGAGCTTGCGGTGCTCCTCGAGCAGCTCCTGAGCCTCGTCACGCGCCTTTTCGGCCGACTCGATCGAGTCTTGGATCGACTGCTGGCGGGTGTCGATGAGCCGCTGGATCGGCCCGAACGCGTACCTCTTCAGGACGAAGAGCGCGATCAGGAAGCAGACGATCGTCCAGATCATCAGCCCCGGCGTGACCGAGATGAGCGGGTTCGTCGCGACGATCAATGGACCAGCACGTAGGCCAGAATCGAGCCGAGCAGGCCGTAGAACACGACGGCCTCCGTCAACGCGAAGCCGAGCCACTGGATGCCTTGCAGCTCGCTCCGGAGCTCGGGCTGGCGAGCCACGGACTGGATCATCGAGCCGAAGATGATCCCGATGCCGACGCCGGCGCCGGCTGCGCCGAGGCCGACGCCCAGCGCTAGGCCGATCGCCTTGCCGGCGTTGGTCACATTGCCGGACGTAGCGGCGAGGATGGTGAGCATTTCTCGTTTCCTCCTTAGTGCTCCGGCTCGATGGCCGAGCCGATGTAGATGGCGGACAGAGCAGCGAAGATGAATGCCTGGATCCCGACGACGATGACGACCTCGAAGATGTAGAAGACCGTCGCGGGAACGATCACGAACACCAGGGCCAGCGATTCGAAGATGAAGATCAGGCCCAGGAAGGTCAGGATCAGGATGTGGCCGGCCAGCATGTTCGCGAAGAGCCGGACGCTCAGTGAGATCAAGCGCATGAACTGGCCGAGGATCTCGAGCGGGACGATCAGGATCAGGAGCCCCTTCGGCGCTTCCGGGATCCAGCTCTTGAAGTAGCGCCGTGACCCGTTCCACCTGATCCCCTCGTAGTGCGTGAACAGGAACGTGAGCAGCGCGAGCGCGAGCGTCACCGACAGCGACGAGGTCGCTGCGTAGATGCCCCAGGTCGGAATCCCGTGATACGTCTCCCCCGTGATCGGGAGCGGTATGAAGCCGAGCAGGTTGACCGTGAAGATGAAGAGCAGCAGCGTCGCGACGTAGGGAAACCAGCGGCCGAGCGCCTTCGTAGGCAGCCCCTGCTTCGCGATCTGCGTCTGTGCAACCTCGTAGAGCGCCTCGCCGACGGTCTGTCTGCGGCCGGGCATGAGCGCCAGGCGGCTCCGCATCGTGAAGAGCCCGAGCGCGATGGTCCCGAGGGTCCCGAGCATCAGGTAGACGACCGCCTTCGTGATCGAGAGGTTGAGCGGGCCGAGGTGGATCGGGATCCACTCGTGCTGCTCGAACTCGGTCGTCGGGTCGAATTTTCCGCGCGCGAACGCCGCCTGCGGCGCGAGCAGCGCGAGCGTCGCGAAGAAGAGCAGGATCCGCAGCCTGGTCAAGCCGGCGTTCCGAAGAAGGAGACGAGCGAGAGACCGAGCTCGAACGTGTACGCCAATCCGTACGTCAGACCGGCAGCCAGAGCGACGTCTTGCCCGGCCGCGAGAGCGGCGAAGAACACGACGAGGATCGCGATCAATTTGAAGAAGAGCGCGAACGCCTGCGCGCCGGAGCTCGCGAGACCGCCGACTCCCTTGGCACGAGCCCGAACGAGCGCGAGGTCCAGCAGATGGAGGCCGAGCCACAGCACCGCGGCGAGCCCCCAGCCTGCGATGCTCCAGCCGAGCAGCGCGACGAGCGGGAGCGCGAGAACCAGCACCGCCGTACCACCCGCTGTGGGCAGCAGGTGATCCGGTTCGGCCCGTGGGGTCGAGAACATGGCGCCGAGCATCAGACCATCATCCCGTAGCGGCGATAGACGACGTAGATCCCTCCGAGAATTCCCACGACCGCGCCCAGCAGCGCGCCGACCGCGCCCGAGCCCGCGAGCCAGCCGAGTAGCGCGCCGATGGCGACGCAAACCGCGAGCACGGCTAGTAGAACGCCACCAGCTCCAGCGGCGCTGAACTGCGACGAGGTGGTCCCCTGCATCCGGGGCGAGAATAGCAGCGTCGAACGGTGCGCGAGGGGGTACTTTGTGACACCAGAAACCCGCATGGATAGCCAACCTCGCCTCTTGTTCGTTCACGGTTCCGTCGTCAACGCGGACCTGACCTGGAGCGCGCAGAAACCGCTCGGCGATCGGTTCGAGTTGGTGGCGCCGAATCGGCGCGGCTTCCCACCGGGCCCGGACGTGGGCTGGGTCGATTTCGACGCTGAGGCCGTCTGGCTGGAACGGTTCCTCGAGCCGCCGTTCGCTGGAAGCGTCGCC
>DASXKE010000109.1:0-20844 GCA_036496985.1 Gaiellaceae bacterium
GATGGACTGGGGCAACGACTACTTCACCTTCAGCGACACCAACATCGAGTACGTCTGGCGGATGCTGAAGACGGTCCACGAGCGGGACTGGCTCTACATGGGCCACCGCTCGACGGAGTGGTGCCCGCGCTGCGGCACCTCCATCTCGCAGCACGAGCTGATCGGCTCGTACGTCGACCGGGCCGACCCTTCCCTCTACGTCCGTTTCCCGCTGCTCGAGCGACCCGGCGAGTACCTCGTCATCTGGACGACGACTCCCTGGACGCTGCCGGCCAACGTCGCCGCCGCGGTCAATCCCGAGTTGGAGTACGGCCGCCGGCAGAACGGCGAGTGGGTCGCCGCCGCGCGCTTCCCGGACGAGAAGCTCGACGAGCTGCGGCCGGGTGCCGAGCTCGTCGGGTGGACGTATCGCGGCCCGTTCGACGACCTGACGAAGATCGAGCACCGCGTCATCCCGTGGGACGACGTCTCGATGGCCGAGGGAACCGGGATCGTCCACATTGCGCCGGGTTGCGGCAACGAGGACTTCGAGCTCTCGCAGGTGCACGGGCTCGAGGTCGTCCAGCCGGTCGACGAGTCGGGCCGCTTCTACGACAGCTTTGGCTGGCTGCACGGGCTGTCGACCACCGAGGCGGCCGAGCAGATCATCGGCAACCTCGAGGAGAAGGGCATCCTCGTCGAGGCCGATCTGCACAAGCACCGCTATCCAGAGTGCTGGCGCTGCCACACGCCCCTGATCTTCCGCATCGCCGACGACTGGTTCATCTCGGTGCGCGTCCTGCGGCAGCAGATGCTCGATGCGAACGCGACCGTCGAGTGGACGCCGGAGTACATGGGCAAGCGGATGGACGACTGGCTCCGCAACATGGGCGACTGGAACATCTCGCGTCGCCGCTACTACGGGCTCCCGCTGCCCTTTTATCCCTGCGCGTGCGGGTACGTCAACGTGATCGGGTCGCGCGCCGAGCTCGAGGAGCGCGCCGTGTCCGGGCTCGACCAGCTGGAAGAGCTGCGACGGCCCTGGATCGATCGGGTGCCCGTGCGTTGCGCGGAATGCGGCGAGCCGGTCGAGCGGATCAAGGAGGTCGGCGACGTCTGGCTCGACGCCGGCATCGTCCCCTTCTCGACGCTCGGCTGGGAGAACGGCGAGCGAGTTCCGGAGGGATTCGGGACCGGCGCGGCCCGAGGGCTGACGACGGCGGACCTGCCGGATCACGCGTACTGGGAGAAGTGGTTCCCGGCCGATTGGGTGAGCGAGATGCGCGAGCAGATCCGGCTCTGGTTCTACTCGCAGCTCTTCATGTCGGTGGTGCTGACCAAAAAGGCGCCGTTCCGGCGTGTGTTGGGCTACGAGAAGATGCTCGACGAGAACGGCCGCGAGATGCACGCCTCGTGGGGCAACACGATTCCCGCCGAGGACGCGTTCGACCGGATGGGCGCCGACGTGATGCGCTGGCAGTACTGCTCGCAGCCGCCCGACCGGAACCTGCTGTTCGGATTCGGCCCGGGGGAGGCGATCAAGCGCGAGTTCCTCACCTTCTGGAACTCGGTCAAGTTCCTCGTCGACTACTCGAACACCGTCGGCTTCCAGCCTTCGTGGACCGAGTTGACGCCGGGGGAGGTTGCCGATCCGCTCGACCGCTGGCTCGTCGAGCGCACGCACGCTTTCGTGCGCGACGCGGAAGCGGAGTACGAGCGCTATCTCAGCGTCGGCGTGATGCGTGAGTACGTCGAGTGGGTCGACGATCTCTCGAACTGGTACATCCGCCGCTCTCGGCGGCGGTTCTGGGACGGGGACGACGAGGCCCCGTTCCGGACGCTGTGGTACGCGATCGTCCAGACGCTGCGGGTGATGGCGCCGATCCTCCCGTTCGTGACCGACCACCTCTGGCGGACCCTGGTCCTCGACGGGCCCGAGTCGGTGCACCTCGCCGGCTGGCCGGAGGTGTCGGAGCCGGATCGCACGCTCCTCGCCGAGATCGCCTCGATGCGGCGCGTGGTCGAGCTCGGCAGGCAGGCGCGCTCGTCATCGGGCATCAAGCTGCGGCAGCCGCTGCGCCGGCTCGTCGTCGAAGGCGTGGAGCTCGACGGTCACCTGGAGGCGATCGCCGACGAGCTGCGCGTGAAGTCGGTGGAGCTCGGCCAGGTCGAGGCAGTCGAGCTGCGTGTGAAGCCGAACCTGCCGAAACTCGGCCCGAAGCTCGGCTCAGAGCTCGGCGCCATCCGCGAAGCGCTCGCAGCGGGACAGTTCGAGGAGCTGCCGGACGGCCGGTTCCGCGTCGCAGGACACGAGCTGGAGGCGGACGAGGTGCTCGTCGAGCGCGGAGGGCGCGAGGGCTGGGCGGTTGCTTCGGGAGACGGCGTGACGGTTGCGCTGGATCTCGCCCTCGACGACGAGCTCGTCCTCGAAGGCGAGGCGTACGAGCTCATCCACCGTGTCAACACGCTCCGCAAGGAGCAGGGTCTCGAGCTGACCGACCGGATCGTCCTCACCGTCCCGGGCGAGCTGCGCGGCCTGATCGACGCGCACGGCGAGTGGGTCAAGAGCGAAGTTCTCGCTGTCGACGTGAAGTTCGGCGACGAGCTCGGGCTCGAGAAGAGCTAGGCCGCCGCGCGTTCGGCGCGCCGCAGCTCGATCGGCAGCTTGAAGCTCACGTCCTCGCGGACAGCAGCCTGCTCGCTCACCTCGGCGCCGCGCGCCTGGAACCACGCGCAGATGTCTGCAACGAGACGCTCCGGCGCCGATGCCCCCGACGTGAGGCCGACCGTCTCGCAGCCTTCGAGCCAGCGCTCGTCGATACCGCCGACGTCGTCGATGAGATGCGCGGCAGTTCCGTCGGCGCGGGCGACGTCGACGAGTCGCTGCGAGTTCGAGGAGTTCACCGAGCCGACCACGAGCAGCAGATCGACCTGGTCGACGAGCTCCTTCACGGCCAGCTGCCGGTTGGAGGTCGCATAGCAGATGTCCTCGCGCGCCGGCCCCTCGATCCGGGGGAAGCGGCGGCGCAGTACCGCGACGATCTCGCCGGTCTCGTCGACCGAGAGCGTGGTCTGGGTGATGTAGGCCAGCGGCCGGTCGGCCGGGAGCGACACCTGCTCGGCGTCTCGCGCCGACTGGACGAGCACGATCGCCTCGGGCGCCTCGCCCAGCGTCCCCTCGACCTCCTCGTGCCCTTCGTGTCCGATGAGGACGACCCTGTAGCCGGCCTCGGCGTACCGGCGGGCCTGGGCATGCACTTTCGTCACGAGTGGGCAGGTCGCGTCGATCGTCGTGAGCTGCAGCTCCTGTGCCGCGCGCCGCACCGACGGTGCGATGCCGTGGGCCGAGAAGACGACGGTCGCCCCTTCGGGCACATCGGCCAGGGTGTCGACGAAGACGGCGCCGCGCGCCCGCAGATCCTCGACCACGTGCGAGTTGTGGACGATCTGCTTGCGGACGTAGACCGGGCGACCGTAGAGCGCAAGAGCTCGTTCGACCGTCTCCACTGCCCGCTCGACGCCCGCGCAATAGCCCCGCGGCGAGGCGAGGAGGAGGCGTTTCACCACGTCCCGGCCACGATAGCCAGGCGAGAGTTAGGGAGACGTGAGAAGTACTGCGTGAAGCGATCTTTCGCCGTTGTAAAGATGGGCCGCACGGCCCATTGTCCGAGCCGCAAACGCGCTCTAACCTCTTTTCCACTGGGCGATGCGAACCGCGGCGTCTACAGACGTCTTGCGGGGAGCAATCGGGAGAGCCCGCCGCACCGACCCCCCGAGCGGCGGGCTCTTCCACTTTCAGAGCCGATTTATGGCCGTGCTGGGCGCGGCTCCGTACAATCCGGACGGCCCAGTGAGGACTCCAGACCTTCCGACGGTTCGCGCGCTCGGCCGCGCCGCGGCCGCAGTCGCGCTTCTGCCTGCCGTACTTCGTCGCGGCACCGCGCAGGAAGGGCGCCGCACCGACACGACCAGGGAGCTCGCGAGCGTCAGTCGCGTCGCCGCGGAGCTGACTCGGAGCGCCGACGTCGAGCGCGTCGCGCGGACGCTGCTCGATGAGCTCGCGGCGCTCTTCGACGTCGGCTTCGCGGCTCTGACCTTCGTCTCCGACGACGCCCGGGAGGCGTCGGGCTACCTGGCCCGGTCCGGCGGCGATGACCTCGACTGGTGGCGCGAGATGCGCCTCGACCTCGCCAGCGAGCCGTCGGGGATCGCGAGCGCGGTTTTCGAGGCGACCGCGTTCACCGTCTACGACACGGAAGGTTCCGGCATCATCAGCCCCCGCCTCGTAAGTGCCATCGGCGCGAAGAGCGCGGCTTTCGTGCCGCTGCTCGTCGAGGATCGCGTGACCGCCGTGATCTCGGTCGCGACGCTCGACGAGCCGCGTGTCTTCTCGAGCGAGGATCTCGCAGTGATGCAGACGCTCGCCTCGGAGGCGGCCGTCGCACTCGAACGGCTACGCGCCGGCGTCGCGCTCGAGGAAGCGCTGACACGAAACGAGGAGCAGCTCGCGCAACAGACCGCTCTGCTCCAGGCGGCACACGTGCTCAGCAGCGAGCTCGACCTGCCGGTCGTCCTGCAGCGGCTCGCCGACCAGCTCGCGCAGCTCCTCGACGCCGATGCCGCCGACTGCTACCTCCTCGACCGCGAGCGCGGCGTCTTCCGCTGCGTGGCGGTGCACGGCTTCGACGCCGGGCTGCTCGGATTCGAGTTCCCGATCGGCGCCGGACTCGCGGGCGCCGCGGTGCGAGAAGGGAGGCCGCTGGTCGAGAGTGCGTACGGCGAGATCGGCGCGCCGGTGCCGCATCCGGCCTACGACGGGTTCACCGACGTGATCGCCGCCCCGATGTTCTGGAGCGACGAAGTGCGTGGTGTGCTCGGCGTCGGGCGGCGCGAGGGCCGCCGCTTCGAGGAACGCGACGCGAGCATCCTCGAGGCGTTCGCCGGGCTCGCGGCGCTCGCTTTGCGAAACGCCGAGATGTTCACCCAGAGCGCCCGGCAGGCGCGAATCCAGCGTGGCTTCTACCGGATCGCCTCGGTCCTCGGGCAGTCGCTGTCCCGGGCCGCGACCCTCGAGGCGATTGCCCAGGCAGCCGCCGAAGCGGTCGGAGGCAGCTCTGCCGCTGTGCTCGTGCCGTCGAGCGGGCGCCTCGAGGCCGTGGGGACGTACGAGTTGCCGGCAGAGCTTGGCCACATCTTCGAGCAGCGCGCCGCGGAGCATCACGGCCCGCTCTTCCGCGCCGCCACCGAGGGGCGCATCCTCGTCTCGACCTCCGTCGCCGACGACGAACGGCTGCTGCCCGACCTCCGCGAGGTAGCTGCAGCGAACGGTTACCTGTCGCTCCTCTCCGTGCCGGTGGAGGCGCCGCGGGACGCCGGGCGGGGGCTCGTGCTCATCTTCTCCGACGAGGAGCGCACATTCGGTGACGACGATCTCGAGCTCGCGCGCCATCTCGCCGACGCCACGCGCGGTGCACTCGAGCGGAGCGAGCTGTTCGAGGCCGAGCGCGGTGCGCGCGCTCTCGCGCAGCAGCTCACGCGTACAGGTCGGCTGCTCACGAGCGAGCTCGATCCCGCCGCGGTGCTCGACGAGGTCGTGCAGCAGGCGCCCGCGCTCGTCAACGCCGAGGCCGGAGCCTTCCGGCTGCTCGAAGGCGAGGAGCTGGTCGTGACGGCCGCCGGCGGCGAGGGTGCGGCGGCGGCGCTGGGCTCGCGGAGCCCGGCGGGCGGCTGGCTCTCGGGCGACGTCGTCCAGTCGGGGTCTCCGGTTGCGCTCGCCCAGGCGGGGGAAGACGAACGTCTGCGCAGCCTCGACCCGATGCTCCAGGCCGGGAACGCCGCCTTTCTCGGTGTGCCGGTCGGCGGAGCCGAGGGAACGACCCTTGGCGTCCTCGCCGTCTACGCGTCCTTGCCGCGCGAGTGGCGGGAGGAGGAGATCGAAGCGCTGCTCGCCGTCGCCGCAAGCACCTCTGCCGCCCTGGCGAACGCGGAGCTCTACCAGAGCGTCGCGCTCGAGCGAGAGCGGTCGGTCGCGATTCTCGCCAACATCGCCGAAGGGATCGTCGCCGTCGACCGCGACGGCGGCGTCGTCCTCTGGAACAGCGCCGCCGAGGCCATCACCGGCGTCCCGGCCGCGGTGGCCCTGGGCCGCGCCCCCGTAGACGTCCTGCAGCGGAGCCTCGAGTCACCCGACGGCAGCGCGCGCGGCGACCGCCTCGTCCCGATCGCGCGCGGCCGCGAGGAGGTCTGGCTGTCGGTGACCGAGGCGGTGATGCGTGACCCGCTCGGGGCCGTCGCCGGACGCATCTACGCGTTCCGCGACATCTCGAGCGACCGGCTCGTCGAGCAGGTCAAGTCGGACTTCGTCAGCACCGTCTCGCACGAGCTCCGCACGCCGCTCACCTCGATCTACGGCTTCGCCGAGACGCTGCTGCGTCAGGACGTCATGTTCGGCGAAGAGGAACGCCTGACGTTCCTTCGCTACATCGCCTCGGAGTCGCAGCGGCTGACGTCGATCGTCGACACACTCCTCAACGTCGCCCGGCTCGACACAGGCGACCTCCAGGTGAACCTCGCCGAGATGGACGTGCGTGACGTCGTCGGCGACGTGGTTCAGACGGTCTCGGGCGTCGAGGTCGACGGGCACCGCATCGTGATGGAGCTCCCCGAGGAACCGCTCCCGGCGAACGCGGACGCCGAGAAGTTGCGCCAGGTGTGCACGATCCTCGTCGAGAACGCGCTTCGCTACTCGCCCGACGGGGGAACCGTGACGGTGGGCGCGACGCGGCGGCAGGACGCCGTCGAGGTGAGCGTCGCCGACGAGGGCATCGGGATTCCGCAGTCGGACCAGGAGCAGATCTTCCGCAAGTTCTATCGCGGCGCCGCGGCCGAGCTGCGGACCGGCTCGGGCGGAACCGGGCTCGGATTGTTCATCGCGCGCGGGCTCGTGACCGCGATGGGAGGCAGGATCTGGGTCTCGTCGCGGGAAGGCGAAGGTTCGCGGTTCGCATTTGAGCTTCCGGCCGCGCTTGCCGATTCGGTTACGAGAGGCGACGAGTGAGCATGAGTGGCGATATGGAAGGGCATACAAGACCGGTGCCGGACAGAGGCGAGGTGCGGGTGCTGGTCATCGACGACGAGGCGCCGATCCGCCTGCTCTGTCGCGTCAATCTCGAGGCCGAGGGGATCCAGGTGCTCGAGGCCGCCGACGGCAGCGCGGGGCTCGATCTCGCTCGCGACGAGCAACCGGACGTCGTCCTCCTCGATGTGATGATGCCCGGCCTCGACGGCTGGCGGGTCGCCGAGGAGCTGCTCCAGGACGACGGCACGCGCGGGATCCCGATCATCTTTCTCACGGCGCGCGCGGAGTTTCGCGACCGGGCGCGTGGGCTCGACATCGGCGGGGTGGACTACGTGACCAAGCCGTTCAACCCGCTCGAGCTCGCACCGCTCGTTCGCGACCTTCTCGCGCGGATCGACCGCGGAGAGCGCGACGAGCTGCGTGGCGAGAAGCTCGCCGAACTGCGCACGCTCATCGAGTCCGACTGAGCGTCTTACACTGAGGCCTCGCGGGGCGTAGCTCAGCCTGGTCAGAGCGCCCGGTTTGGGGCCGGGAGGCCGGCAGTTCGAATCTGCCCGCCCCGATTTCCGCAACTCGATCGGGCCCGGGCTCGTTGCTTCGACATGCTCGAGGAGAAGCGCGCCGGGCACGAGCCGATGCCCCAGCCGGAGCGGAACGAACCGAACCTGGTCGATCCGGGTCTCTTCGACCTGTCGTTCCGGGACTGGCGGGCCGTCTTCCTGCGCGCGGTCAAGGAGTTCCTCGAGGACAACGGGACGATGCTTGCCTCGGCGCTTGCGTACGCGTCGTTCTTCGCCATCCCGTCGGTCCTGCTCGTCGCGGTCGGCGTCTTCACGCTCGTGGCCGGGCCGGGTTCGATCTCCTCGCTGATGGCGCAGTTCTCGCATGTGATGCCCGCCCAGGCGACGAGTCTGCTTGGCGGGAGCCTCCACCGGCTCGACCAGCGTCCGGCGACCGGAGTCGCGATGACCGTCGTCGGCCTCGTGCTCGCGCTCTGGGCGACGACCGGTGCGATGACGTCCTACATGACCGCCCTCAACCTCGCCTATGAGCGCAAGGACGGCCGCTCGTTCGTTCGCAAGCGCCTCGTCGCGCTCGAGCTCGTCGCTGTGATCGGCTTCGCGTTCCTGCTCGTGGCGGTGCTGCTGATCTTCGGGCCGCCGCTCGAGCAGCTGGTCGCCTCGCACGCGGGCGCCGTGTCGGGCGCCGTCGGCTGGATCTGGTGGATCGCAGAATGGCCGATCCTCATCGCGGGCCTGCTCGCGGCGTTCGCGACGCTCCTCTACCTCGGCCCCGACGTCGCGCATCCGCATTGGCGCTTCCTCACTCCCGGTTCTCTCTTCGCCACCGCGGTCTGGCTCGCGGCGTCGGGCGCGTTCGCCTTCTACACCTCGAGCTTCGGCTCCTACAACAAGACGTGGGGGACGCTGGCGGCCGTGATCATCATGCTCACCTGGCTCTGGCTCGCGGGGGTCGCGCTCATCCTCGGCGCCGAGATCAATGCCGAGGCCGAGCGGAGCCGGGAGCTGCGCGAAGGGCGGCCGGCCGAACGCGGGCTGCTGGTGCCGCCGCGCTCTGACTGAACGAGCCGGCGGCCTGCTCGTCGGCCAGGAAGCGGAGCAGATACCCGGCAAACGCTCCGAAGAAGACGATCGCCTCCTCGGCTGCCATCGTCACGCCGGCGATCTGCTGGTCGGCGAGCGGGCTCGGCCCCCACGTTCGCGGTGCGTGAACGTAGAACGGATAGATCGCGCGCGGGATCAGCGCGAGGATCAGCCCAAGCGGCGAAGCGAGCACGAAGGCGGCGAAGAGGTAGGCGGCCTTGGCGCCGGCCGAGTACCTGCCGTGCACGACCGGCCACCAGACGCAGATCCCCGCCGCGAAATACGTGAGATGCTCGAGGTGGAGGAGCGAGTGGGGGTTGCGAAGCGCCGCGTCGTAGATCAACGGCAGGTGCCAGGTGTAGTAGGCGACCAGCCAGAGTGGCAGCGCGACGAACGGCCGGAACAGCGGGAATCGCCCCGCGCGCTCGGCGAGCCGCGGCGGGATCGCGAGTAGAAGCAGCACCGGAGCCCACTCGGCCAGCACCACGTTCTGCAGCAGATGTGCCCAGAGGAACGTGTGATTCGCGAGCGGCTCGAGCTGCGTGAAGAACGCGGCGAAGACGAGCACGACACCGAGCGCTCCGGCCACGAGACGCAAGCGCGACACTTGGCCGCCGCGGGCTGCGACGGCGAGCCCGACGACGAGCGCCGGCGCAAGCACGATCGCCTCCGCGGAGGGATGCATCTCGCTACCGTACCCGGCGCTTCGCGGGTGTAGCTCAATGGTAGAGCTCTAGCCTTCCAAGCTAGCTATGCGGGTTCGATTCCCGCCACCCGCTCTCTTCTCTCGGGTTCACTCTGTAAGCACGACTCTCTCGGGTGAACTGACGGAACGAAGGTGGTGACTCCGTGGCAAAGGAATGGGTCGAGGTAAATCTCGCACTACCGTCGTGGGAGCCTCCGCATCCACAGCTACTTCTTACGGCGGTCGTGGATCCGCTGGTTCACGGCGAGCTCGCCGAGCGAATTGCACTCTGGTTCTACTTCTGGGAGTCGCAGCCCGAGCCGCAGCTTCGGCTTCGAATCCGGTGGCGGGACCCGGAGGCCGGGGAACCGAATGATCTCGACCTTGCGGCGCGCCTAGACATCGCGCGCGACGAGGGCAAGGTCACCGACTGGTACGAAGGAAGCCACGGACGGCGCGACCAGCACTACGGCGGCGAGGCGGGCAACTACGGCGACGAGATTTGGGAGTGCATCGCGGGAGACTGGCACGTGGGAAGTGAACTCGCGTTGGCGATGACGAAGCACCAGCTGGCGGGTGACCTGACGAAGACCGCCGAGTGGCAATGGGCACGTCGGGTCCACCTCTTCTCGAACCAGCTACTTCTCGACGAGGTAATTCTCTGCTTGCGTCAAGCGCGCGGCTACCTCGACCTGAGGGAAGCCACGGAGGCCAATCAGCGGATCATGGAAGCGATCGAGTCCTACTTCGAGGATCTGAGGGGAGGCGGATGATTCCGCAATGAAGTCCTCTCAGGCGCGCAGAAGGGAGATCCAGTTCGCCTCGCCGTCGTGGTAGTAGCGGACGCGGTCGCAAAACGGGAAGTCCTCCGGTGTGACGTCGAGACGCGCCAGCGGCTTGACCGGCTCGTGGGAGACGAGGTGCGCCGTATCGATCGCTCCCCCGAGCGGCTCGTCCGCGACGAAGGTGGCCGGCGAGAGGAGATAGAGCGAGCCGGGACCGAACCGCTCCGGCGAGTCCGAGCCGCGGTTGTGCAGGAAGAAGTAGCGGCGCGGGTAGAGGGGTCCGCCCGCCCGGCCCATGCTGCCGTTCTTCGTCCCCGTCCAACCGCGGTCGCGACGGAGGCACGCGAAGTAGATCGCCCAGACCGGATCGGTGGAGGCATAGACGGCCTGCTGATTGCCCCAGGCGGTCAAGTCTCGAGACCGCCGTTCGGTCGACAGCACGAGCAGGTCGTCGCGCGGCGAGCCGTGAAAGACGACGGGCCGGTTCCCCGCCAGCCAGCGGAGAAAGTCGAGGCGCGGCTCGGGAACCGCGCTCGCCTCGCCTCCGAGCAGCGCGTCGGCGGCCTCCGCGAATCTCTCCTCGGTCGCCGCATCGACGGACGGCGGCTGCAGGGATGGCAACCGCGCGAGGCCCAGGCATCCCCAGACGAGCCTAGTGCGCAGCGCGGCCACCGCCGTGCGAGGCTACTGCGGCGGTCCGCTCATCGGCGTGATCGTGCTGGTCTGCGCCACGTCGTTCGTGTCGGTCCAGCCGATCGGCACGGCCTTGCCCGGCACGAGCGTCAGGACGACCTGGCGAAGCTCAGTGACCGACGAGATGGGCTTGCCGTTGAGCGACGTGATGACGTCGCCGGCCGCAAGTCCTGCTTGGTCGGCGGCCTGCCCCGTCACAACGGACTGGATCTTGGCCTCGTCGGAGGCGTTGGCGAGTCTGACCCCGAGGAACGCCGTCGGCCCGACGTGGACGACGGAGTTCGATTTCCCGGTCGTGATCCGATGCGCGAGCTGCAGCGCCTGCTTGATCGGAATCGCGAAGCCGCGGTGAGGGCCCGAGGTCGAGCCGGCGGTCACGATGCCGATCGCGCGGCCGCGGGCATCCTCGAGCGGACCACCCGAATAGCCGGGCACGACGGGCGCGTCGGTCGCGATCGTGTCGTTCAACGTCTCGGAGTCGCCGCTTTCGTCTTTCGCGACGATCTGCTGATGCAGGGCGATGATCTGGCCGCGTGCAGTCTTCGGCACTCCGCCGCGGCCCTCCGCGTTTCCGCGGGCGACAACAGGCAGACCCACCTTCAAAGGGAAGGAACGGTCGAGCTTGATCCTCCGCAGGTTCGAGGCGTTCGCCAGCTGGAGCACCGCGATGTCGCGCGAGACCGAATAGCCCACCACCGTCGCCTTGTATCTGCGGTGGGTCGAGACGTTGACGACCCTGAAGTGTGTCGCCCCGCTGATCACGTGGTTGTTCGTCAGGACCTGGCCCGAGCGGGAGATGATCATCCCGGTGCCGGCCGCGACACCGTCCTCGAAGCCGAGCGTGGTGTAGATGTCGACGATGCCGGTGTTCGGCCCCGGTTTCACGCCCGTTTGCTGGGTGTGCCCGGAGGCGCCGGCCGGAGAGGCGGCTACGGCCGACGCCAGCGTCGCCAGGACGGCGAGCAAGAGGCGTCGCGTCAGTCCGGGCACGTGAGCATCAGAGCAAGCATCGATGAGGCAGATCTAAGGGATGTGAAAGCAGGCTGTAAGCGCGCTTGTGAGCCTTGGTTCGGCCAAACTGCGGCAGACCTTTAACCATACGGACACAAGGAAGTAGCTTCCGCAGCATGGATGGAGCCCACGCGCCGGACGAGGAGACACCAAGGGAGCGGCTCAACCGCGAGCTGATCGAGCTGCTGAACGAGTTGCGCGTCGTCCTGCCGGGCACCACTGTGCTGCTCGGCTTCCTACTCGCCGTGCCGTTCGCCAAGGGATGGGCGCAAGTGACCGATTTCCAGCGCGACGTCTTCATCGTCGCGTTCCTCTCGACGGCTCTTGCGGTCGCGTTCTTCGTCGCGCCGACGTCGTACCACCGGCTTCGCTTCCAGCACGGCGACAAGGCCAAGATCATCAAGTTCGGCAACCGGCTGACGATCGCGGGAACCGCCGCTTCGGCCGTGTCTCTCGACGCGGTCGTGCTGCTCGTAACCGACTTCGTGCTCTCGCGCGGCGTTGCCATCGCCGCGGCGACCTTGTTGTTCGCGGTCGTCGTTTCGCTCTGGTACCTGCTGCCGCTCTGGGCGTCGCTCAGAGATCGATCCGCTCGATGACGACGTCGTCGACCGGGCGGTCTGCGCCGCCGGTCTGCACCTGCGCAATCGTGTCCACGACGTCCATTCCCTCGGTCACGCGGCCGAAGACCGTGTGCTTGCCGTCGAGCCACGGGCACGCGTCGGCGGTGACGATGAAGAACTGGCTGCCGTTGGTGTTCGGGCCTGCGTTCGCCATCGCGAGCGCGCCGCGCTCGACCGGATGGTCGTTGAACTCGTCCTCGAACGTGTAGCCGGGGCCGCCCGTGCCGGTGCCGGTCGGGTCGCCGCCCTGGATCATGAAGTCGGGGATCACCCGGTGGAAGATCACGCCGGAGTAGAAGCCGTCGCCGGCGAGCTTGCGGAAGTTCTCGACCGTCTTCGGCGCCTCGCCCTCGAACAGCTCGATCTCGATCGGGCCGTGATTTGTATGCATGGTCGCTGTGCTCATCGAGGCGGAACGCTATCGGGTCGGGGCAGGGCAGGAGTAGGACCTCTGCTCACCGAATTTGCGCCGATCGGCCCATGGCGCTCCCAACTTGCTACAGCGACCGTGTGAACGTGAGCGGTCCGAGGGCACTCCGGCTGGCGACCGCGGTCGCCGCGTTCGCCGTCGCGGGGCTCCTCGCCGCCTCGGCGCTCGCGACCGGAAGCTCGGAGAGGAACCTCGCTGCGCTGAACCGCCAGGTACTGGTTGCGGTCAACAAGTTCCGTGTCGCTCACGGGCTCGCAGCGCTGCGGGAGTCGTCGGCACTCGACCGCTCGGCGCGCCAGCACTCGCTCGAGATGGGCCGAGACGGCTACTTCGACCATCCGTCGGCCGACGGGACCGCGTTCTGGAAGCGGATCCAGCACTACTACCCCGCAGACGGTTCCACGTACTGGTCGGTGGGGGAGAACCTGCTCTGGTCGTCGCCGAGCGTGACCGCGGGCGGCGCGATGAAGATGTGGATCGCGAGCCCGCCGCATCTCAAGAACCTCCTCACTCCGCAGTGGCGGCGGGCCGGCGTCTCAGCCGTCACCGTCGCCGACGCGCCGGGTGTCTACAACGGGCGGCGCGTCACGATCATCACCACGGACTTCGGCGTTCGCCGCTAGCGCGCCCTCAGGCGGTCGCCGCTGCAGGTGGTAGAGGGCCACGATCGCCGGACCGAGCGGCAGCCAGAGGTTGAAGATCCGGTAGGCGAAGACGGCGAGCACGGCGGCAGGCAGGCCGTAACCCACCCAGACGAGCGCGAACGGCATCAGTGCCTCGACGGCGCCCGCGCCACCGAGGGGGAGCGTTCGCCGCGTCAGCGCATAGCCCGTCGCATACCCCACGACGACTGCCGTCACCGACGGCGTGTGCCCCTCGAAAGCGGCGAGGCAACACCACAGGACGAACACCTCTCCGGCCCAGTAGACCGCCATCCCCGAGACGGCCGCAGCGCCATGCCGGCGCGGCGAGGCGACGATCTGGCCGACGACGCCGATCGACTCGAGCGGCGGACCGAGGATTCCGGCCAGCCGGCCGCGACAGATCCACTTGCGATACCGGACGGCTACGAGGGCCAGCGCCGTGCCGACGGGAACACCGATCGCCCACGAGAGCGTCACCGCGCGCTGAACGTGCGGATCGTCGAGCAGGAAGATCGCGCAGATGAAGGCGCCGGTCGCGAGGACGGCGTATTCGAGCGAGCCGAGCCCGAGCACCCGCACCCGCGCCTCGTCCCTCGGAACTCCGAGATCCTCGAGCGCTTCGATGTCGACCGAGAATCCGCCCCGGGGGCTGAACATCCCGAACCCTGCTGCGACGATCGCGGTGACGCGCAGCGCACCGAGCCGGACGCCGCGTCCCACGTGGGCGACCTCGCGGTAGGCGAACGTGTAGCCGATGTGGGCGGCCACGGCTCCCGCCATCGCGAGCGGAATCCAGTGCCAGTTCGCGTGCCGGATGTGCGAGGCGACGGCGACGTAGCCCGCCGCGCCCGCGACGAAGATCGTCGCGACCAGCGAGAGCGCGGCGGCGACGATCATCAGCATCACGACGTGATGAGCCTCGTGCTCGCGATGGTGAGCGAGCAGAACCTTGAACGGCCCTCGTTGACGAAGGCCCCAGGCGGGCGCTCGCGTCATGGTTGCTTCTTCCTCTGCTCCACCGAAGTCATGCGCCCGGGAGGATTCGAACCTCCGACCCGCGGATTAGAAGTCCGCCGCTCTGTCCACTGAGCTACGGGCGCGCGGTGAACAGAGTAGAGCGCGCTGCGGCGCGGGTATGTTCCAGGGGATGGGGGACACGCTCGAGGGCCTGAAGGAGCGGCTGGCCGTGGTCACGGACCTCGGCAAGGTAGCCCGGCTCCTCTCCTGGGACCAGCAGACGATGATGCCGCCGGCGGGCACGCTCCACCGTGCAGAGCAGTTCTCGACCTTGATGCGGATCGCGCACGAGAAGTTCACGGATCCCGAGATCGGCCGCATGCTCGATGAGCTGCAGCCGCTCGAGGACTCGCTCGATCCGGATTCCGACGACGCCGCGCTGATCCGCCTCACGCGGCGCGACTACGAGAAGTCGGTCAAGGTGCCCGCCGATCTGCGCGCCGCGATGGCACGCGCTGCGGCCGAGGCGCGGCCGCTCTGGGTCAAGGCCAAGACCGAGTCCGACTTCGCCTCGTTCCTGCCGGCGCTCGAGCGGACCGTCGAGCTGAAGCTCGAGTACGTCGACTGCGTCGCCGACGGCGCCGCCGAGCGGTACGACGTCCTGCTCGACGACTTCGAGCCGCAGACGACCACGGCCGAGGTGCGGACGCTGTTCGAAGAGCTGAAGCCGCCACTCGTCGAGCTCATCGCCGAGCTGCGCGAGCGGGACGTCGACGACTCGTTCCTCCACGGGAACTTCCCGCCGAAGCGGCAGCGCAAGCTCGCCTACGCGGTGACCGAGCTCTTCGGCCACCGGCCCGACAGCTGGCGGATCGACCCGACCGAGCATCCCTTCGCGTCAGGGCCGGGCCGCGACGACGTCCGGATCACCACGAACTACTACCCGGACTCGCTCCACTCACTCTTCTCGACGATGCACGAGTACGGCCATGGCCTCTACTCCCACCAGCAGCCGAAGCATCTCGAGCGGCTGCCGACCGGCGGGCCCTGCTCGCTCGGGATCCACGAGTCGCAGAGCCGCCTCTGGGAGAACCTCGTCGGGCGCAGCCGTCCGTTCTGGCAGCTCTTCTACCCTCGTCTGCAGGAGGCGTATCCGGAACAGCTCGGCGGCGTCGACCTCGAGCAGTTCCATGCCGCGATCCGCGCGGTCAAGCCCGGCCTGATCCGGATCGAGGCCGACGAAGTGACATACGGCATGCACGTGATGCTCCGCTTCGAGCTCGAGCAGGACATCGTCGAAGGCCGTGTCGAGCTCCGTGACCTGCCGCAGCGCTGGAACGAGAAGATGTGGGACTACCTCGGTGTCGAGGTTCCCGACGACGGCCACGGCGTCCTGCAAGACGTCCACTGGTCGGGCGGGATGATCGGCTACTTCTCGACGTATCTCATCGGCACCGTCGCCTCGGTGCAGATCTGGCAAGCGGCGCACCGCGACCTGCCCGATCTCTCCGAGCAGGTCGGCAGCGGCGAGTTCACGCCGCTTCGCGAGTGGCTCGGCGCGCACATCCACGAGCTCGGCCGCAAGTACTCGCCGCAGGAGACGCTGCGTCGCGCCACAGGCTCGACCATCGCGGCGCAGCCGTATCTCGACTATCTCCGCACGACGTACGCGTAGGTCTCGCGGCGCCGGGTAGGCGCTGTGACAAAGGCGCAACCTATGCAGGGAGAAAATCGATGGCTGACATGTTGAAAGGCAAGAAGGTCGCGATCCTCGCGGCCGACATGTTCGAGAGAGTCGAGCTCGAGGAGCCGCGCAAGGCGCTCGAGGATGCCGGGGCGGAGGTCGAGATCGTCTCGATCCACGACGGCGAGATCCAGGGCTTCGACCACTTCGAGCCGGCGAACACGGTCCAGGTCGACCGCACGGTCGAGGAGGTGTCCCCGGACGACTACGACGCGCTCATGATCCCGGGCGGCGTCGGCAATCCGGACCAGCTCCGCGGCGACGAGAACGCGGTCGCGTTCGTGCGCGGCTTCCACGCCGCGGGCAAGCCGATGGCCGTGATCTGCCACGGCCCGTGGATGCTGGTCGAGGCTGGAGTCGTCCGCGGGAAGCGCGTCACGTCATGGCCGACTCTCGAGACCGACATCCGCAACGCCGGCGGCGACTGGGTCGACCAGAAAGTCGTCGTCGACGGCAACGTCGTCACGAGCCGGAAGCCGGACGACATCCCGGCGTTCAACCGGGAGATGACGCGACTCTTCTCCGGGGAGCGCGTGCCGACCTGATCCGAATTGCGGACGGGGCCGTCTCGTCGGCGGCCCCGTCGCTTGCTTGAGGGTGGCGGACGGGACTCGAACCCGCGGCCACCGGGACCACAACCCGGAGCTCTACCAACTGAGCTACCGCCACCGAGCCCGGACAGCGTAGCGGCGGCTGACGCCGGATTCGAGCCGGGCTACGCTTTCGCAGCTCGGCCCCGTAGCTCAGCGGATAGAGCGGCAGCCTTCGAAGCTGCGCGCGGTGGTTCGATTCCACCCGGGGCCACTGTGGAACCGCAGCCGAACCCCGAGCTCGAGGCCGCACGCCGGGAGCTGCAGGAGCTCTACCGCCAGCTCGCCGTGCCGAGGCCGTTCAGCTGGAGCCGCATGCGCACCCAGGCGCAGATCGCTCGTGTCAAGCGCCGCATCGCGGCGCTCGAGCGGGCGCAATGAGCGATCAGCCTTCGCCGGGGCTGAGGTAGCGGCCGAACCACTCGAGGATCGCGTCGAACCGCTGTACGCGGTGGATCGGCGAGCCGGAGCGCGACAGCTCGTGGCTCTCGGCCGGGAAGCGGAGCATCTCGACCTCCTTGCCGTGCAGGCGGAGGAGCGTGAACAGATGCTCGCCCTGCTCGATGTTGCAGCGGAGGTCGTTCTCGGAGTGCACGACGAGGAGCGGCGTCTCGATTTCGCTCGCGTACGTCGTGGGCGACATCCGCATCCACTCGTCGACGTTCTCCCACATCGGGCCGCCGAACTGGCGCTCGAACACCCAGAACAGGTCGCTCGAGCCGAAGGCGCTCACGAGCTGGTTGACCGCGCGTTCCGACAGCGCTGCTTTGAAGCGCTTCGTATGCCCGACGACCCAGGACGTCAGGTAGCCGCCGTACGAGCCGCCCAGCACGCCCATCCGCTCGGAGTCGAGGAACGGGTACTTCTCGAGCGCCGTGTCGACGACGCCCATCACGTCCTCGTAGTCGACCGAGCCCCAGCCAGGCCCGCTGTCGTTGCCCGAGCCGCGGATCGCGCGACCCCACTCCTCGGAGTAGCCCGAGCCGCCGCGCGGGTTCGAGAAGAGGACGCAGTAGCCGGCGGCCGCGTAGACCTGCACCTCGTCGAAGAAGCCCGTCCCGTACTGCGAGAACGGACCGCCGTGGATCGTGAGGAGCACCGGGTAGCGCCGTGACTCGTCGAAATCGGGCGGTCGCACCAGCCACGCGTCGACCTCGGTTCCGTCGGCGGAGACGGCCGTGAACCGCTCGACGTCGGAGAGCTCTCGTCCGGCTACGAAGTCGTCGCAGACGGACGTGATGCGCTTGCCGTCTCCCGCGAACAGTTCAGCCGGTCGCGTGTGCGTGCTCGCCGTGTACGCGACCGCCCCGTCGACGAGGTCGTACAGGCCGGTCGACTGCTCGCCGCCGACGAGGAGCTCGGGCTCGCCGGAGCCGTCGGCCGCCACCGTGTAGACGTGGACATTGCCGCCGTCCTCGACTCCGAACGCGATGCGGTTGCCGTCCCAGACGGGCTCGCGGCCGAGCGGGTAGGGAGCGCAATTCCGGTCGAGCGTGGTCGTGAGAATGCGGCGGTCGCTGCCGTCGGCGCGCATCACGGCGATCTGGCTGTGATGCGGAAAGGTCCCGTCCTCGGGTGTGTGGATATACGCGATGAGCGATCCGTCGGGAGAGGGCGAGGCGGCGCTGGCGGCCTCATCGGTCTGGCTCAGCCGCCGTGGCTCGGCGCCGTCGATATCGACGTCCAGCTCGTAGAGCGCCTCGACGAACTCGACGTCCCAGCGGTCGCCGCGCATCGAGGTGAAGACGATTCGCTTGCCGTCACCGGACCAGCACGGCTGGCTGTTCTCGCAGTCTCCTTCGGTGAGCTGCCGCTCGTCGTTGCCGTCGACGCCGACGACGAAGACGTGGTTGCGCCGGTCGCCGACCCAGCCGACGCCGTTGAGCTTGAAGAAGACGCGCGTGAAGCGGCGCGGCGCGCGCCGGCGATCGTCCTCCTCGTCGTACGCCCCGTCGCGGTCCCGGCGGGTGAACGCCAGCCGGCTCGAGTCGGGAGACCAGGCGACCGCGTCGACGCCTTCCTTGCCTTCCGTCAGGCGACGCGACTCGCCGCCGTCGGCGGGCAGAACGTAGAGCTCGCCGTGCGCCTTCTTCTCGTCCTCGCCGTCGCGGTTGGAGACGAACGCGAGCCAGCGGCCGTCGGGAGACCAGCGCGGCGAGTGGTCGTTGCGCGTGCCGGCGGTGAGCTGCCTCGCGTCCGCGGAGCCGTCGAGCGGCGCCACCCAGATCGCGGTTCGGTAGGCGTTCGCCTCCTCGTCGATCCGCGTGACGACATAGGCGACACGGCGGCCGTCCGGAGAAATGCGTGGATCGCCGACGCTCGTCAGCGCATACACATCTGCGGGCCGCATTCCCGTCACGCGCGTACGACTTTAAACTGTGGTGCCCTGCGGGCGTGGCGGAACTGGCAGACGCGGCGGGTTTAGGTCCCGTTGGGCCGCGAGGCCCTTGGAGGTTCGAGTCCTCTCGCCCGCATTACGACCTAGGCCCGTACGCGGACGGCGTAGAACATCGCCGAGAAGATCGCCAGCCAGATCGCACCGGCGAGACCGAGCATGCTGAGGTTCCAGGCGTCCATGTGCCTCGACCGTTCGACCTCGCCCGGCTGCTCCCTGCTTGAATGAACCGCGTGCAGACCCAGGTCGAAGAGCTGGCGGAGAACCGCGTCCGTCTGACGGTTCAGGTTCCGTCGCACGACGTGCATCACGCCGTCGAGCACGCCGCCGACGACCTCGCGCAGAGCGTCAAGGTCCCGGGCTTCCGCAAGGGGAAGGTTCCGCGCCAGGTGCTGCTGCAGCGGGTCGGTCGCGCGCGGCTGATGACGGAGGCGGTCGAGAGCCACATCGGCGGCTGGTTCTGGAGCGCCGCGGCCCGCACGCGCGTCCGGCCCGTCGAGCAGCCGCACTACGACTTCGAGCTTCCCTCCTCGGCCGATGAGGACTGGGAGTTCACCGCAACGGTTGCCGTGCAGGCGAAGCCTGAGCTGCCCGATTGGAAGGAGCTCGAGGTCGGCGTCGCCGAAGTCGAGGTGCCCGACGATCTCGTGCAGCACGAGCTCGACGCCCTGCGCTCGACGGTCGCGGAGCTCGTCCCGGTCGAAGGTCGTCCGGTCGGGTCGGAAGACACGGTCGTCGTCGACCTGGTCGCGGAGGACGAGACACGGCGCGATTACGTCGTCGAGCTCGGTCGCGGCGCCGTCGTCGAGGAGATCGAGCAGGGCCTCGTCGGGCTGAGCGCCGGCGAGACGAAGGAGATCTCGTTCGAGCTGGCCGACGGCTCGGCGCAGTCGCTCGCCGCGACGGTCAAGGAGATCAAGGAGAAGGTGCTGCCGCCGCTCGACGACGACCTCGCGCGGGCGGCCAGCGAGTTCGAGACGTTCGCGGAGCTGCGCGCCGACGTCGAGGAGCGCCTGCGCGAGCAGATCGAGGAGGAGGTCGAGACGCGGTTCCGCGCCGACACCGCCGACGCGCTCGTCGCGGCCTCGAAGGTCGAGGCTGCCGGGCCACTCGTCGAGGCGCGCACGCGAGAGCTCTTGCGCGGCGTTGCCCGCCAGGTCGAGGCCCGCGGCGTCTCGCTCGACACGTTCCTCGCGATGACCGGCCAGCAGCCCGAGGAGCTCATCGCGCGGCTCGGCGACGAGGCCCAGCGCTCGGTCGCGCGCGAGCTGGTGCTCGAGGCCGTCGCCGAGCAGCTCGGGCTCGACGTGCCGGACGCCGAGGTCGAGGAGCTCGTGCGCGAGCAGGCGGAGGCGATCGGCGACGACTCCGGCGAGATGCTCGTCGCCCTGCGCGAGAGTGGCCGCTTCGAGTCGCTGCGCGACGACCTTCGTCTGCGCCAGGCGCTCGACCGGGTGGCCGCAGAGGTCAAGCGCATTCCGCTCGCTCAGGCCGAAGCGCGAGATGCGATCTGGACGCCCGACAAGGAGAATCCCCCGACCGAGACGAAACTCTGGACCCCCGACCAGCCGCCCCCCGACCAGCACCACACTGAAGGAGCCCGCTCATGAACCCGCCGTCGTCGCC
>DASXKE010000110.1:0-7374 GCA_036496985.1 Gaiellaceae bacterium
TTCGTCGCGAGGGCCTCCGTGTAGGCCTGCTGCGGCCGGTGCTTGCTGACGAAACGCATCGTCAGGCCGTCGCGCGGGCTGAGCTCGTCGGTGTACACGAACTCGTCGAGATACGAGCCTTCGATCACGAACGGGCTCTCGGCGGTTCGTTCCCGCCAGCCGCCGGCCGAGTTGAGCGGATGGACGATCGCCAGGCAGAAGCGGCCGCCGGGAGCGAGCACGCGCGCCGCCTCGCGGATCGCGCCGTCGAGGTCGTCCACGTCCTGAAAGGACATGAACGCGACCACAAGCTCGAAGGACGCGTCGGCGAGCGGCAGCTCGGCCGCGTCGGCGAGGTGCAGCTCCATGTCCGGGGCGGCCTCACGCGCCGCGGCGAGCATCGTCGGCGACGCGTCGACTGCCGCAACGTCGTGTCCGAGCACGGTGAGGTCTCGAGCGAGTCTTCCTTCCCCGCAGCCGACGTCGAGCGTCCGGCCCGAGGGACGCGGGACGAGCTCGAGGAACTGGTCGCGGTGGAACCGCCAGTAGCTGTCATGGCCCGGCTCGCGCGCCCAGGCGATCCAGGCTGCGGCGTTGTCCTCCCAGGCTTGGCTCAGCTTGCCCACGGGGTCGACTCTAGACGGGCCACAATGGCCCGATGCGCGAGGAGATCGAGGACTACGTGCGCTCGCTCGGGCTCGATGCCTATCTCGTGGGCGGCGCGGTACGCGACGAGCTACTCGGCCTCGAATCGAAGGACGCGGACTTCCTCGTGCCCGGCGTCGACACCGAAGGGTTGCGAGCGGCACTCGCCCCGCACGGGCGCGTCGAGGACCTCGTCGTCGCCGACCGGCTCGTCGGCGTGCGGTTCCACCCGAACGACGGGCGGATCCGGGAGCTGACCCGGGCCGGGATCGAGTTCGCGCCGCCGCGTAAGGAGGTCTCGACCGGACCCGGCCGGCACGACTTCGAGATCGTCGCCGACGCCTCACTGTCCGTCGAGGACGACATGCGCCGGCGCGATTTCACGGTCAACGCCATGGCGCGGAGGCTCGAGACCGGCGACCTCGTCGATCCGCTCGGCGGGCAGGCTGACCTCGAGGCTCGACGTCTCCGCACCGTCTCGCTGCAGAGCTTCCGCGAGGATCCGCTGCGGCTCGTCCGCGCCCTCCGCTTCGTCTCGCAGCTCGGCTTCGAGCCCGACGAGGAGCTGCTCGCCCAGATGCGCGAAGAGGCGCCCGCCGTGAAGCTCGTCTCGGGCGAGCGCATCGGCGGCGGCCTCGCGGCCGACGGGATGGGCGAGCTTTCGAAGCTCTTGCTCGGCGCCGAGCCCGCCCGCGCGCTGCGGCTCGCGCGCGACACGGGCGTGCTCGTTGAGCTGCTGCCGGAGTTCGGCCCGGCGATCGGGTTCGACCAGGAGAGCCGCTACCACGACCTCACCGTCGACGAGCACACGTTCGCGGTCGTCCAGGCCGCGGCCGACCAGGGCTTCGCGCTCCAGGTGCGACTCGCGGCGCTCTTCCACGACCTCGGCAAGCCGGTCGTCGCGTGGCGGGGGCGAGACGGGAGGCTCCACTACTACGCGAAGCCCGGCGTCGCCGCGCACGGGCACGACCAGGTCGGCGCCGATCTCGCGGCCGGCGCGCTGCTTCGGCTCAGGTATCCGAACGCGTTGCGGCAGCGGGTCGTGCGGATCGTGCGCCGGCACATGTTCCAGCCGGGCAAGGGCGACGCCCTGCGCGCCCGGCGCTTCCTCCAGCGCAATGGAGACGAACTTGCCTTCGACCTCCTCGACCACAAACATGCCGACCTCCTCGGCAAGCGTGGGACCGACGGAGATCCGCCGCCGCTCGACGAGATCGACGCGCTCCTGCGCTTCCGCGGAGTCGTCGAACAAGAGCGCTCGAGCCCGCACCGGCTCCGCGACCTCGCAATCGACGGCAACGACCTGATCGAGCTCGGCTTCCGGCCCGGGCCGCAGCTCGGACGGATCCTCCACGAGCTGCTCGACGCCGTCGTGGAGGAGCCCGCTCTTAATACGCGTGACGAGCTGCTTGCGCGTGCGAAGGAGCGCCTGTGATCCGCTGGGACGTCGACGGTTACGTGGTCGCCTTCACGACCCGCCGCGGCGGCGTGAGCGAGGGGCCGTTCGCCTCACTCAATCTCGGCCGCAAGAGCGGCGACGAGGTCGAACGCGCAGACGAGAACCGCCGCATCGCGTGCGAGGCGATCGGAGCGGAGCTCGAGAAGCTCGCGCTGAACTACCAGGTGCACTCCGACCGGGTGCTGCGAGCCGCGCCGGGAATGCGCGACGAACGGGCCGACGGGCTGTGGACCGCCGCGCGCGGGCTCCCGATCCTGGCCATGTCCGCCGACTGCCTGCCGATCGCGCTCGCCCGCACTGACGGAGGCGAGCCTGCGGTTGCCGTCCTCCACGCCGGCTGGAAAGGCTTGCTCGCCGGGATCGTCGCCGCCGGAGCGAACGCACTCGGCACCGGCACGCTCGCTGCTGCGATCGGACCTGGAATCGGGCCATGTTGCTACGAGGTGGGGGAGGAGGTCGCGTCACCGTTCCGCGAGCGCTTCGGCGGCGACGTCATACATGACGGCCGCCTCGACCTCTGGACGAGCGCAGAGCGCGCACTTCGCGCCGCGGGAGTCGAGCGCGTCGACCGCTTCGACCGTTGCACCTTCTGCGAGCCCGAGATGTTCTTCTCGCACCGACGCGACGCCGGTCGTACCGGCCGCCAAGGGGTGATCGCGTATGTCGCCGGCTGAGATCCGCGAGCGCTACGGGCGCATCCGCGAGGAGGTCGGCCCGGGCGTCACGGTCGTCGCCGCCACGAAGTACATCTCCGTCGACGACCTGGCCGCGCTCGCGGAAGCCGGCGTCGAGACGGTCGGTGAGAACCGGGCGCAGGATCTGCAGGCGAAGCACCGCGTCCACGGCGACGCGTTCCGCTGGCATTTCATCGGCCACCTGCAGAGCCGCAAGGCGCCGCTCGTAAGCGAGCTCTGCGAGCTCTGCCACTCGCTCGCCTCCGAGTCGGCGGCGCGGAAGCTCACGATTCCGGCGCTCGTCGAGGTCAACCTCTCGGGCGAACCCACCAAGTCCGGCGTCACGCCGGAGGAGCTGCCGGCGCTGCTCGAGCTCTATCCCGACGTGCGTGGGCTGATGACGATGCCGCCCGCGGCCGACGACCCCGAGACGTCGCGGCCCTACTTCCGCCGCCTCCGTGAGCTTGCCGAGCAGCACGGGCTGCGCGACCTCTCGATGGGGACGAGCCAGGACTACCGTGTCGCGGCCGAGGAGGGCGCGACCTACGTCCGGGTCGGCTCAGTCCTGTGGCAGCGCTAACATCGGCGGCGCCATGGGTGTCTCCGACGTCTGGGCCCGGACCCTCGTCTATTTCGGCATCGCCGAAGAAGAGGACTGGGACGAGAACGGCTATCTCACCGAGGACGAGCTCGCCGAGGACTACGACGCTGAGAACGTTCGCCGCCTCCCGGCCCGGCGGTCGCGGCAGCAGAGCTACGACGACGACTGGACCGACCCCGAGCCGGGCGACGGGCAGCGCACGAGCATCCTGAGGCCGCGCGGTGATTCGCGCCGGGTGCGCCAGCTCGAGCCGGTGCGTGGTCCCGCGACCTCGCGCGTGCATCTCATCCTCCCGCGCAGCTTCAACGACGCCCAGCAGCTCGCCGACCGCTTCAAGGACGGCGTGCCGGTGATCCTCAATCTCCAGTCGGCAGACTCCGAGCTCTCGAAGCGGCTCATCGACTTCGGCAGCGGGCTCACCTACGCGCTCGACGGCGGGATGCAGCGGATCGCAGACAAGGTGTTCCTCCTCACGCCGCGCGACGTCGAGCTCTCGGCCGAGGATCGGGCGCGGATGCTCGAGCGGGGCTTCTTCAACCAGGCATAGGAGAAGCACCGCCCAGGGCGAAGCTCTGACGGATGGGCGTGTCGGCCAGTTTCGCGCTGCCGGTGGGTGACGCTGTCTCGAGCGTCACGACCTTCATCTGGGCGTTCACGCTCGTCTACACCCTCACGATCATCGCGTACCTCCTGTCGAGCTGGGTGCGACTGCCTTATTCGCCCACGCTCAACCGGATCCAGCGCTTTCTCTACGACGTCTGCGAGCCCTACCTGCGGATCTTTCGGCGCTTCCTGCCCTCGTTCGGCGGAATCGACCTGTCGCCGACGGTGGCGCTCATCGTGCTCTGGATCGTGTCGCAGATCGTGATCCGGCTCATCGACACCTACGCCTGAGGAGAGACAAGATGGCACTCACACCGGTCGAGATCAGACACCTGACACCGTCGCGTACCGTCTTCCGCGGCTACAAGGCCTCGGCCACCGACACGCTCCTCGAAGAGATTGCCGCCAGCTTCGAGGACGTCTGGCGCGAGCGCGCGGACCTGGCCGACAAGGTCGAGCAGCTCGAGGCGGATCTCGTTCGCTTCCGCGAGCTCGAGAGCCTTCTGCGGGCGACGCTCGTCTCGGCCGAGCAGGCATCGGCGGAGATGCGTGACCAGGCGCGGCGCGAGTCGGCCCTGATCCTCAGCGAGGCTCACGCCGAAGCTCGCTCGATCCAGCGGCATGCGATCGCCGAGAACGAACGGCTGGGCCGCGAGTCGCGGCGGCTCCGCGCGCAGCTCGAGGAGGCGCTCGGCGCCCTCGGCGACGAGTCGGCGACGCCCGAGCAGCAAACCGAGCTCCACTCCGGCGAAGCCGACGAGCGCAGCTGGTACGGCGTGCCCGACGTGAACGCTGCGTGAAGTTCGGCCGGACGTAAACTGAGCGTGTGACTGGGGAGACGACGCGAGTCCGCCTTCGTGTCAGTCCGGGAGCCGGCCGGACTGCGCTCGTGGGGCGACACGGCGACGCGTGGAAGGTGCGCGTCACCGAGGCGCCGGAACGCGGCCGCGCGAACGAAGCAGTCCTGCGTCTCCTCGCCGACACCCTCGCCCTGCCGCGCGCGGCCGTCACGCTCGTTTCGGGTCACGGCGGCCGGGAGAAGATCGTGGAGCTCACGGGGGTCGGGCCGGCGCTGATCGAGCGCCGTCTCACCTCGGCGGCGGCTGGAGGCGACCGAGGCCGAAGGGAGAGGCGGTGACGAGCATCGACACCGAGGAGTTCCGCGAAGCGCTCCTCGACGAGCGCCGGCGTGTCGAGCACGCGCTGGCGACGCTCCGCGACGAGCATCAAGGCTCGCTCGACGACGAGGTCGAGGAGATCGCCGCGACGAGCGACAACCACCTCGCCGAAACCGCGACGGCCACGCTCGGCCGCGAGATCGACTACACGCTGGGCGACAACGCCGAGCAGGTCATCTCCTCGATCGACGCAGCGCTCCGGCGCATCGAGGACGGCACGTACGGCAGCTGCACCAGCTGCGGCAACGAGATTCCCGGGGCGCGGCTCGAGGCGAATCCGTGGGCTTCTCTCTGCATCGACTGCAAGCGCAAAGCCGAGGGAGGATGAACGAGCCGCTGCGGCAACTCGAGGTGCGGGTCGGCTCCGCGACGGACGCCTTGACACCGCACTCGCGCGCGAGCCGCTCGTTTGCGGCGACGCGGCTGCAGTGGCTCTTGCTCGCCGCGATTGCGGTCGCGGCGGTCCTCGCCGACCAGATCACGAAGCACGTCGTCGCGAGCAGCCTGTCGCTCGGCGACGGCGTCCACGTCGTCGGATCGTTGACGATCCGGCATGTTCAGAACTCCGGAATCGCGTTCGGGCTCTTCTCGAACGCAACGGCCGGCGTCATCGTGGTCACGGCGATCGCGATCGGGTGGATGCTCGCCTACTTCGCCCGCTCCGGCGCACGCCATCCGGTGCTGCCCGTCGCGCTCGGCCTCGTGATCGGCGGCAGCCTCTCGAACCTCGCCGACCGCGTGCGCCTCGGCTTCGTGACCGACTTCATCGACTTCCGGTACTGGCCGGCGTTCAACGTCGCGGACAGCTGCATCGTGATCGGCGTCGGCATCCTGCTCGCCGCGCTCGTCCTCACCGAGCGAGAGCCGCGGGGTGGACGCGGCGACAGTCCCCGGCGCTGAAACCGATCGTCGTCCCGCCGGAGGCCGCTGGAGTGCGGCTCGATCGTCATCTCGCCGGCCTGCCCGACGTCGGCTCGCGCGCGGCGGCGGAGCGACTCCTCGAGGCCGGTGCCGTGCTCGTCGACGGCGAGCCTCGCTCCAAGAGCCACAAGCTCGTCGGCGGCGAGGAGATCGCGATCGAGCCTCCGGCACCGACTGCCGCCGCGCCTCCGGTCGCGTTGCCCGAGCTCACGATCGCGTACGAGGACGAGCATCTCTTCGTCGTGGACAAGCCCGCCCGAGTCGTCGTGCACCCGGCACCCGGGCACCCGGCCGGCACGCTCGCCCAGGCGCTCGCAGCCGCGGGAGCCGCAGGCGGCGAGGAGGACCGGCCCGGGATCGTCCACCGTCTCGACCGCGACACGTCGGGCCTGCTCGTCGTTGCCCGGTCGCCCGAGGCGTACGAACGGCTGCAGCAGCTCGTCAGCCGTCGCGCGCTGACGCGCGAATACGTCGCGCTCGTCGCCGGCAAGCCGCGTTCTCGGCGGGGGACGATCGACGCGCCCGTCGGCCGCGACCGCCACGATCGGCTCCGTCACTCGCTCGACACCGACACGCCCCGCGAAGCCGTGACGCATTTCGAGCTGGAAGAGCTGCTTCCGCGACACGCTCTGCTGCGCGTCCGCCTCGAGACCGGCCGGACGCACCAGATCCGGGTCCATCTCGCCGCGATCGACCTCCCCGTAGCGGGCGACCCCACCTACGGCGTGGCCGGCGACCTCGGGCTCGAGCGGCAGTTTCTCCACGCCGCCCGGCTCGCCTTCGCGCATCCGCTGACCGGCGAGGCGGTCGATGTCTCGTCGCCACTCCCGCCGGACCTCGAAGCGGCTCTCACGCTGGCGCGGTGAAGACGTACGCCGGATTCCGCCGGGCGTGGCGGCCCGCTCGCGACGGCGACCGGCACGAAGCGATCGACGAGTTCGTCGAGACGCGCCTCGCGCGCTACGCCGACGACCGAGACTTCCCGAACCGGGCAGGAACCTCGCGTCTATCGCCTCTGATCGCCTCCGGCGAGATCACCGTCGCGGACTGCACCGCCGCTGCCCTCGCGGCTCCGCCGAGCAAAGGGCGCGAGAAGTGGCTCGACGAGCTGTGCTGGCACGACTGGTTCGAGCACGTCAAGAGCTCCGGGCTCGACGCGCCCCGGCTGGAGCCCCGCTGGGACTCGCCGGGCGAGCGGTTCGAGCGCTGGCGCGGAGGCATGACCGGCTTCCCGCTCGTCGACGCGGGAATGCGCGAGCTGGCGCAGACGGGCTGGATGCACAACCGTGCCCGCATGGTCACCGCCAGCTTTCT
>DASXKE010000111.1:0-25357 GCA_036496985.1 Gaiellaceae bacterium
CGCGAAGGACTCGATCACGAAGCTCGTCGCCGACGTCAAGAACCTCTGATGGCCGTCGTCGGCGCGCACATGCTGCTGTACACGCCGGAGCCGGATGCGCTGCGCGCGGCACTTCGCGACGTGTTCGGGCTCGAGTTCGTCGAGGCGCATCCCGGCTGGCTCATCTTCAAGCTGCCGCCGGCCGAGCTCGGCGTGCATCCGGGTGACGACACGAAGCACGAGATCTGCTTCATGTGCGACGACCTCGGCGCGACGGTCTCCGAGCTTGGCGCGAAAGGGATCGTGTTCGACGGCGAGCCGCAGACCGAGAGCTTCGGCGAGACGGTCACGATGGTCTTGCCCGGCGGCGTGCGCGTGTTGCTCTACCAGCCCACGCATCCTTCGCCGCTGGACTTCTAGAAGAACCGAGCCGGGTCGAGCAGCTCCAGCTGCGGCGACTTCTCGCCGAGGATCGCGTCGGCCACGAGCTCGCCGCACGCGAAGCCGAGCACGTTGCCGTGCCCCGAGTAGCCGCCCGCGACCCAGACGCGTTCGTCTCGTCCGGGCACGGGCCCGACGAGCGGCAGCATGTCCTGGGTCAGCCCGAAGACGCCGGCCCAGCGGTGCGTCACCTCCACCTCGCGGCCCGCGAGCTCGTAGAGGAAGGACTCGAGCGAGGCCTGAATCGCGGGTGTCGTCTCCTCGACGTCGGTCAGCTCGTCGAGGATCGAGACGTCGCGGAAGCCGCCAAGCAAGATCCGTCCGTCGGGCAGCTGTTGCCAGTAATCGAAGCCCTGACGGGCGTAGTGCGGGCGGTCGTAGAGCACGCCGTCGAGCGGTTCGCTGGCGATCACCTGGCCGCGGGTCGGCCAGATCAGGTCGGCGAGCTCCGCAACGAGCCCGTGGCCGTAGCCGTCGGTCGCGACGACGACCCGCGCGGCGTCGAGCGCCTCGACGTCCTCCACCTTGTCGTACTCGCGGATCTCGGCTCCGGCCGCGGTCGCCGCCGCTGCGAGTCGTCGGACAAAGCGCGCAGGCTGGACCGCGGCGTCGTGCGGATGGGAGATCGCACCGTAGAAACGGCCGGCGGCGGCGCTGGGGACGTCCTCGAGCCACTCGGCCTCGAACCCGTCTTCGTGCAGCGCCTCGTACTCGAGCCGGATTCCCTCGCGCTCTTCCTCGTCGCCCGCGAGGCGATAGCTGCCGGTGCGCCGAAGCGCGTCGCCGGCGAGCTGAGCCATCTTGTCGAGCGCCTCCTCGGTCCAGCGCCAGTACGCCGCCGCTTGCTCGGCGCCGTACGTCTCGCGGGCGACGTCGTAGCGCGCAGCCCCCCCACCGAGCGCGAAGCCGCCGTTCCGCCCGCTTGCGCCTTCGGCAACGCCACGTGCGTCGTGCACCCGCACCCGCAGGCCGGCCTCGGCAAGGCGGAGCGCCGCAGAACACCCTGTGACGCCCGCACCGACGATCGCGACGTCGACCTGGCCGTCGATCCTGGTATCGGCCCGCGTCGAGCTCTGTTCTTCCAGCCAGTACGGATTCACGAAGCGCGACGGTACACGCCGTCGCACACGCTGACGCGACCTTCGAGCTCTAGCTCGACCAGAGCACGCGCGATCTCGCCGGCGGCAAGGCCGGTCTTGCGTGCAAGCTCGTCGGCGCTCGCGGGCAGGAGCTCGAGGAGCGGCGACTGCTCACCCTGCCGCGGCTCGAGCTCGATCCCGAACGAGGCGAGGACGTCGGCGGCGCTCGTCAGCGGCGCCGCGCCGAGCTTGAGTAACGCGTTCGTGCCCGCCGACAGCGAGCTGGTGATCTCGCCGGGAACCGCGAAGACCTCTCTTCCCTCCTCGAGTGCGAGGTCCGCCGTGATGAGCGCACCGCTGCGCTCGCGTGCTTCGACGACGACGGTCGCCGCGCACAGCCCGGCCACGATGCGGTTGCGCGCCGGAAAGCGCCACGGCGCCGGCTCCACTCCCGGCGCGTACTCCGACACGATGAGCCCCGAGTCGGCGACCCTGCGCGCGAGCTCGGCGTGCGCAGCGGGATAGTCGCGGTCGATGCCGCAGCCGAGGACGGCGACGGTCGCGCCGGTTCCCTCGAGTGCACCACGATGCGCCTCGGCGTCGATTCCACGCGCAAGGCCGCTGACGACGACGAGCCCGGCACCGGCCAGCTCCCTGCCGAGGCTGCGCGCGACCGATGAGCCGTAGCCGGAGCTCGCGCGCGCGCCCACGATCGCGACCGCGGGCTGCGCGAGGAGGTCGGGCTTCGCCACCCCGCGGACGAAGAGACCCGGCGGCGGGTCGTGGATCGCGCGCAAGAGCGGCGGAAAGTCGGGCGACGAGCGGGGCAGGAACCGATAGCCGCCGGCAGCGAGGCGCTCGAGATACGCACGCTCGTCGAAGCGCCGCTCGAACGCGCGCCAGCGCTCGCCGTGTGGCGGCCTGACGAGATGCGCACCCGTCTCGGAGGCGAAGACAGCGAGCGCGAGCTCACGCATTCGCCAGCTCATCGGGCGACCGGTAGGACAGGGCCTCGGCTACGTGCTCGGCGCGCACCGAGTCCGATTCCGCGAGCGCCGCGATCGTGCGCGCGACCCGGCCGACACGGGCGTAGCCGCGTCCGGAGAGATGGAGCCGGTCCGCGGCGCGGCGAAGTAAGGCGTCGGCCTCCGGGTCTCGCGACGGCGCCTTCGTCGCGAGCCGCAGGCGGGCCGCGGCGACGCGCTTGCCGACCGCCGCCGAGCTCTCGCTCGGCGCCGAAGCCAGCTCCTCGCCGCGCACGCGCGGCATCGCGAGCACCAGGTCAAAGCGGTCGAGCAGCGCGCGCGAGAGCTTGTCCCGGTAGCGGGCGAGCCGTTGCGCCGAGCAGCTGCACTGCGCCCCCGGATCTCCGCGGCCGCCGCACGGACAGAGATTCATCGTCGCCACCAGCTGAAAGCACGCGGGGAAGACGACGCGGCCGGCCGCACGCGACACGGAGATGAACCCGTCCTCGAGCGGCTGGCGCAGCGCCTCGAGCGCCGGTCGCTGGAACTCGGCGAGCTCGTCGAGCAGCAGGACCCCGCGATGCGCGAGGCTCGCCTCACCAGGGCGCAGATGCGGCCCGCCGCCGACGATCGCGGCCGTCGAGGCGCTGTGGTGCGGCGCCCGGAGCGGCGGCTGCGAGACGAGCGGATGCTCGCGGTCGACGAGTCCCGCCACCGAATGGATCCGGGTCACTTCGAGCGCTGATGCGGAGTCGAGTGCCGGCAGGATCCCCGGCAGTCGGCGCGCGAGCATCGTCTTTCCCGTCCCGGGCGGGCCGCCGAAGAGGACGTTATGTCCGCCCGCCGCCGCCAGCTCGAGCGCGCGTCGCGCACGCTCCTGCCCACGCACGTCGGCGAGGTCCGGTCCGTCGGCGGGAGCTTGGCCGTTCGGCGCCAGCGGCGACTCCGGTTCCAGCTCGAGCTCCCCGCGGAGATAGGCGACTGCCTCCGCGAGATGCCTGATCGGCATCGCCTGGACACCGGCGAGAGCGGCCTCCCGCGCGGCGTCCGCCGGACAGAGCAGCCGCTCGACGCCGAGGCGACGCGCTCCTTCGGCGACCGCGAGCACACCGCCGACCCGTCGCAGTCTGCCGTCGAGCGCGAGCTCACCGACCGCCGCCGTGCGTTCGAGCGCGCTTCGCGGCACCTGCTGCAACGCCGCGAGCAGCGCGAGTGCGATGGGCAGATCGAACCCTGATCCCTCCTTGCGCAGCTCGGCCGGCGCGAGGTTCACCGTGATCCGCCCTTGCGGGAAGCTCAGCTCGGCGGCGGCGATCCCCGAGCGGACGCGCTCCCGCGCTTCCTGGCAGGCGCGGTCGGCGAGACCGACGATCGTGAAGCCCGGGAGCCCGTCGCGGACGTGCGCCTCGACGTCGACCCGCCGCGGCTCGAGACCGACAAGCGCATGCGTGACGGCACGTGCAAGCACGTCTCGACGCTATGAGCGAACTGTCTACACCGGTGTGTCGGCTTCTCCAACCCTTCCAGGCGCCTTGGCTAGGGTGCGAACGTGGCGGCCGACGCGCGCATCGAGAACCTCCTGAGCCTCGCGCTCGATGAGCACTCCGAGAACCCGCCGGGGCATCGATTCGCGGCGAAGTCGCTGTCCCGCCTCTTCAGCACGCTTGCGACCGGCATGGGCGTGTACGAGCTCGAGCGCGGGGAAGCCTGCTGGCCCTATCACTTCGAGGCGACCGAGGAGGAGTGGCTCATCGTTATCGATGGCGAACTGACGCTCCGCACGCCCGAGGGGGAAGCCGTCCTGCGCACCGGCGATGTCGCCTGCTTCCCGGCTGGTGCCGCCGGGGCGCACGCGGTGCGCAACCACACGGACGCCCGGGCGAGATTCGCGATGCCTTCGACGAGGCCGCGATACGGCGGTGCGTCCGTGTACCCGGATAGCGGCAAGCTGAGCGTATGGAGTCCTGACTTCCACCACCGTGGCATGCTCGGCGACCCGGTCGACTACTGGGACGGCGAGAAATGAGCGTCGCCAATCTCTTCGAGGTGGAGCTCACGGCCGACGAGGAGGAACCGGCCGGCTACGGCGCGACCTTCGCCCGCGTCGGCCGCCTCGTGGGCGGCGAGCAGCTGGGGCTGTCGGTCTACGAGCTCGAGCCCGGTCTGAGTATCTGTCCCTACCACTACGAGAACGCCGAGGAGGAGTGGCTGATCGTCCTCGTCGGGCGCCCGACGCTTCGCACACCGGCGGGCGAGCACGAGCTCGAGCCATGGGACTGCGCGTTCTTCCCGTCCGGCGAGGACGGCGCGCACAAGGTGACGAACCGCACCGACGAGACGGTCCGCGTCTGCATCTGGTCGAACCGCATCGCCGTCGCGACGTCGGTCTATCCGGACTCGGAGAAGGTCGGGGCGTGGCCGCCCGGCAAGCTGTTCCGCCTGGCGGACGCGGTCGACTACTTCGAGGGAGAGGCGTGAGCGGCCGCGACGCCGATTGGCCCGAACCGCTGACCGTGCGCGAGGTCTCGGCAGAGCTCGGCTGCTCCGAGGGCGAGGTTCGCGCCCTGGTTCGCGCCGGGGAGCTCAAGAGCGTCGCCTGCGGAATCCGGCCGGGCCTCGTTCCGCGTCACGAACTCGACGACTACCTGCGCCGCCAGCGGCGCGAGCCGAGCAAGTCCGCCTAGCCGAGGCCGGCGAGCTCGCGCAGCCGTTGTAGGCGCTGGGAGTCGCCCTCGGCCGCGACCGCCAGGGCTTCGCGGGCCTGCTCCTGCGCCTCGGCATCGCGGCCCAGAACCGCATAGTCCTCAGCCAGCTCTTCGTGGAAGTAGGTGTCGTCCACGCCTGCCTCGTCGGCCCAGGCGACGCACTGCTCGTGCGTTGCCGCCGCCTCGTCGGCGCGGCCGAGCGCGCGGAGCGCCTTGCCGACTGCGTACCGGGCGATCTCGATGTCGTGGGGTCGCGAGTCGTCCTGCTCGCGCGCTGCGAGCGCGAGCTCGAAGGCCGCCAGCGCACCGGTCGCGTCGCCCGCGTCGAAACGCGACCAGCCCAGGTTGTTGTAGAGCGGCCCGAGCCAGTAACGGACTCCCTGATCGTGGGACTGCGCCGCGATCTCGACAGCACGAGCCGTCCATGCCTCGCTGTCGTCGACGATCGCGAGCATGTGGGCCGCATCGACGGCGATCACGGCTTCCCCGTCCGCCTGCGCCCGCTCGAACGCGTGCTCGAACTGCGTGAGACCTGCTCCCGGCTGCCCGGACGAGCGCTCCCGCCGCCCGCGCTCGAGGAACACCCGCGCTTCGGCCCCGCCCAGCGCCTCGGCGTCGTCGAGCAGCCCGTCGCACTCCTCGAACCGGCCGCGCAGACCCTCGACGCGTGCGAGCTGGGTCAGGACCTCGGCCCGGCCCCCGTCCGTCGCCTCCCGCTCGAGCTGAGCCCGGAAACGACCCTCGGTAGCGTCGAGGTCGTCGAAGTCCCACAAGGATCGGAGCCTGTCGCCCATCGCCGAGTCGTAGCATGTCCGGCATGGACGAGCCGCCGGAGCTCCGGCGTAACAGCCACTGGAGGATGGCCGTGTGGAGCCTCCGCATCGGATACCTCGGGCTCGTCGTTGCGGGTGCGGGCTTGATCGTGACGCTGGCGGGCGGAACGCCCTGGATCCTGGCCGGCGGGATGGTCGTCTGGCTCGGCACCGTCGTCGTGACGCTGACCGGATTCCTGCTGGCCCGACGTGATCTTCCCGAGCCGCGACCGACCTTCTGGTCGATGCGCTTCATGCTCGTCCGCGACTCCGCGCACGCCCTGTCGGCGGCGGCTCCGCGCCGGGCTTAGCTCGCGCGCGCGACCAGAACGTCTTCGAAGTACTCGCCCGCGCGCCGGCCCGTGCGCCGATTGACGTGGCGGCGCAGCCGTTCCTCGAGCTCGAGCCCCGCACGCGCGAGGATCGAGGGGTAGAGATCGCGGCGGTCGTTGACCACGATGAGGATCGGAGCTCGTCGGCGAAGCTTCACGGCCGACTGCGCGAGGACCGCCGCGACACCGT
The DNA here is from genome assembly GCA_036496985.1 of Gaiellaceae bacterium. GTDB lineage: Bacteria > Actinomycetota > Thermoleophilia > Gaiellales > Gaiellaceae > Palsa-739. Next base: position 6,504 of record DASXKE010000111.1, read on the forward strand.
TGCGATACGCCTCGAGCGCGGCGAGCGAGGTGCCCGATGCCGCGGCGCCGATCTCGCGCTCGCGCCGGTCGTCGAGGCCGAGCAGCTCGTACGCGTACCGATGCTGCTCGTGGTAGTCGATCAGGCCTGGATACGGCGGCGAGGTGAGCACTCCGTCATACGGCCCGCTGAGGTCGGCCTCGCGCGCGTCTCCGTGCAGCACCGCTGCCTCGCGCTCCACCTCGCGTACCCGCGCGAAGGCCTCGATCCTGGCCAGCGCGTCGAGCGTGTAGCGCCGCAGGAATCCGGAAGCCGACTCGACCGGCCGGCACTCGCGGCGATGCTTGTAGCACCAGTACGCACCACGCTGCGGCTCCTTCGGCGCCTCGAGATCGAAGTGAGCCGTCTGCCGAGCCGAACGTGCCGCCCGCGACAAAACGACGCGCAGGACATCACTGTGCCGGTAGTCCGGAACCCGATCGCGGAATGCGTGGAGCTCGGCGAGGGCCTGCGGCGCGTACCAGTCGCGCAGGTAGCCGCTCGCGCACGGCCGGCGCCGGGGCAGCGGTTCGACCCGCGCAGCGGCATCCTGCAGCTCCTCCCGTAGCTCCCCGAGATCGTATGGCGCCGTCTTGACCCGCATCAGGAGACAGTTGAACGCGGCGATGTCCACGCCGGTCGCATCGAGCCCGGATTCGAGCGCCTGCACGAGTGTCGTGCCCGACCCCGCGAACGGATCGAGGACGTGGTCGCCGGGCGCGAAGTACCGCTCGAGGAGCGTCTCGACCAGCTGTGGGATGAACTTGCCGTGGTACGGGTGGAGCCGGTGGACGTGCTTCGTCCGCTGGCGCTCGGGCAGCTCGGCCTCCGACCAAGAGAGGTCGAGGTCCAGCGTCGCGTACAGCTCGTCCTGCGTGACGGCCACGCAGGGGACTTCGCCGTCGAGATCAGAACGCCTGCGGAACCCGCTGCGCGCGACCGTCGCGCACGGCGATCACGTCGAAACCGACCGCGAGCCCGCCGAGCTCGGGACGCGCCCCCAGCCACGCCTCCGCCGCTCGACGGAGCCGCCGCCGCTTCTCGGCGGTCACCATCTCGAGCGGATCGCCGAACCTCGCGTCCTTCTTCTCCTTGACCTCGACGAAGCGGAGCGTCCGCCCGCGTCGCACGATCAGGTCGAGCTCGTTCCCGCCGGCCCAGACGTTCTCGCCGACAATCGTCCAGCCGCGCAGCCGGTACCAGCGCACCGCCTTCTGCTCGGCGGCGTAGCCGGAACCCCGTCTAGGCAATGGCTGGAAGCGTCGTCGGCGAAGCCGCCGACGCCCGGCCGGATGAACCTCGGACGCCCTGGGCGTCCGGTGGTGCTTCCTCGACGCTCTCGTAGCAGAGCGCCTGGAAGCTCAGCCGGTGCACCGCCGATGGCCCGATCGCGCGGACGACGGCGGAGTGGCCCGGCGTGATGTAGCCGACGTGCTGGGCGAAGCCGTATGCGGGGTAGAGCGCGTCGAGACGGCGCATCAGACGGTCGCGTGTGACCTTCGCGACGATCGAGGCAGCTGCGATCGCCGCGCTCTTCTCGTCACCGTCGACGACCGCCGTGTGCTCCGGAGCGGTCGGGCCGAGCCGGAAGCCGTCGACGAGGCACGCCTCCGCCGGCGGCGTCAGAGCCTCGAGCATGGCGCGCAGGCCGGCGAGGTTCGAGCGATGCAGCCCGTTGCGGTCGATGTCGCCCGGTGGGATCACGCGGACGGCGACGCGCGCAGCGCAGCCGACGACGGCGCGGAACAGATCCTCACGCCGCTCGGGCGAGCATTGCTTCGAGTCGTTGAGAAAGCCGAGCGGGCGCACGCGATGGTCGCGCAGCGAGCCGTAGTCGAGGAGGACGCCCGCCACGACGAGCGGCCCGGCGAGGGAGCCGCGCCCGGCTTCGTCGGCTCCGGCGACGAAGCGCGCACCGAGGCGTCTGTCGAAGCGCAGGAGCTTCTGGCCGGTCCTCTTCTGCACGCCCGCGACGATAGCGCGCGATTCGGCGCCTGCCGGTGCGTGTCAGGAAGTTGCCGGGAAGTCGTTACTCGGCGGGAGCCGCTTCGGGCTCCTCGGCCGTCTCGGGCTCTTCCGCTTCGCCCGCTTCGACCTCTGCCGTGGCCTCTGGCTGCTCGTCCTCGGCGGCGGCCTCGGGCTGCTCACCGTCACCCTCGGCGGCGGGCTCGGCCGCCAGAGCGGCTTCTGCAGCCTCCGCCGTGTCGGCCGAGATCCAGGCCTCGTCCCCGTCGGAGGTGTCCTCGACCTCGACGACCTCGGCGGCCGCGTCCTCTTGCACCCCGTCGGTGTCCGCGAGTTTCGCGTCCACCGCCTGCGGCAGCTCCGACCCGGCTCCGTACCGGCGCTCGCGAATGCGTGCCTTCTTGCCCACGCGGCCGCGCAGGTAGTAGAGCTTGGCGCGGTTGACGTCGCCGATCGCCATGACCTCGATCTTCTCGATCTTCGGCGAGTGGAGCGGGAACGTCCGCTCGACTCCCACCCCGAACGACTGCTTGCGGACGGTGAACGTCTCGCGTGCGCCGGCTCCCTGGCGCTTGAGCACGATCCCCTCGAAGACCTGCACGCGGCGGCGCTGGCCCTCGATGACCTGGAAGTGGACGCGCACCGTGTCGCCCGCCTTGAAGCGTGGCACGTTGCGCAGCTGAGCGCGCTCGAGATCCTGGATGACGTTGCTCATGGAAAGAGGGCCTGACGGCCGACGGCCAAGGGTAGCGGAACGGCAGCCGACCCGATTCGTCAGCGGAAGCCGATTCGGTCGGGCGGCCAGTAGACGAAGAACACGGTGCCGATCAGATCCTTCCGCGGCACGGAACCCCAGGTACGCGAGTCGCACGACTGCGAGCGGTTGTCTCCCATCATGAAGTAGGAGTCCGGTGCGACGTGCCACGTCTTCCCGAAATGTTGGCTGTCCGCAAGTCGTCGTGCCGTGCTGAGATACGGCTCTTTCAGCTTCACGAAGCCCGCCGCCCCCGCTGGCTTGATCAGGATGTTCCCGTGTTTGTCCTCGTGCACGATGTCGTTTGGCAGACCGATCACGCGCTTCACGAACGTGCCGCCCTCTCCGCAGTCGGTCTTGGCCGTCTCCGGTGTGTTGAAGACGACGATGTCCCCGCGTGACGGCCCGCCGAAGCGCAGGCAGATGCGGCATGCGAGCACGCGGTCGCTCGAGTCGCCGAGGCAGCCGGGGCCTGGTTTTGCGCAGTTCAGCGCGGGCTCCATCGACGACGAGGGGATCCGGTACGGGTTGACGACGAAAACCTTGAGCAGCACGACGATGGCGACGGCGCCGACGATGGTGAGGATCCAGTCGAGCGTGACCCGCACGCCGTGGGGCAGGCCGGGAAACAGGCGAGCGAGCGGATCCCGGCTGTGGGGACGATCGGCATCGCGGCGCTCTTCGTCGTAGCCGTAGCCGCGGTATGCGTTGAAGTCCGGGGGCTCCCACTCCTGAGACGCGTGGTGGCTGTACTCGGGCTGCTGCCACGGCGGGTCCGAAGTCGGCCAGTCGCCCGCGTCGTCGGAGCCCGGCTCGGGATCGGCGTCCGCCCAGCCGCCCGGCGACTCGCGCTCTGCCTGCGGCTCCTCCTCGGGCCAGCCGCCGGGCGACTCCTCGTCGTCGTCGCTTTCGGGGCGGTTCCAATCCCAGCCGTCGCTCACGTGACGTGCTCCCGCCGCCAGGCGTCGACCCGGGCGTGGTCGCCGGAAAGCAGCACCCCCGGCACCGGCCAGCCACGGAACTCCGCAGGCCGCGTGTAGTGCGGGTACTCGAGGCCGCCGCCGAGCTCGGCGGAGAAGCTCTCGAGCTCGCCCGATCCCTCCGCGAGCGCCCCGGGCAGCCGCCGCGTGACCGCATCGAGGAGGATCATCGCCGGCAGGTCGCCGTTCGAGAGGACGTACGGCCCCACCGAGACGGCGTCCGTGGCGAGGTGCTCGACGATCCGCTCGTCGAAGCCCTCGAAGCGCGAGGAGAGAAGCGTCAGCGCCGGCAGGGTCGTGAGCTCCTCGACAGCCGCTTGCGTCAGCTGGCGCCCCTTGGGTGTGAGCGCGATCACCGGACCGGGCCGCTCGGCTCCGTAGACGGCTTCGAGCGCAGCGGCGACCACGTCGACTCGCAGCACCATCCCCGCGCCGCCGCCGTACGGCTCGTCGTCGACCTGGCCTGCGCGCAGCGGCGTCGAATCGCGGTAGTTGAAGAGCCGCAGCTCGAGCTCGCCGCCGAGGACGCTCGCCATCGGCCGCTGCTCTGTCAGCCAGGCATAGGCGTGAGGGACGAGGGTGAAGACGTCTATGCGCACGAGGCTGGGCTATTCCGGGTCCGTGAACCCCACGGCGACGACGATTCGCCGGCCGGCCAGATCCACCTTCCGGACGCACGCCTCGACGAGGGGCAGTGACGCACCGGAGTCGAGCTCGAGCACGTCGTTGCCAGGGTACTCCAGGACTTCGCGCACCCGCCCCAGCTTCCGTCCGCTCTCTTCCTCGACGTCGAGCCCGACGAGCTCGAAGACGTAGAACTCGTCCTCGTCGCCGAGCGCCGGCAGCGACGCGCGCGAGACCGCGAGCTCGGTGCCGCGCTCGACGGGGCGGTCGAGCTTGATCACCGGCCGTCCGCCCGAGCCGTGCCGCGAGACGACGACCGAAGCCGGTTCGCCGCCGGCGTATAGCGTCGCGCCCTGTGCGAACACGCCCTTCCGCTCGCTCGGACGCTCGACGAAGAACGCGCCGTCGAGCCCATGTGGCTTCCCGACCCGCCCGACGAAGACGAGCTCAGAGTCCACGTTCCGTGAACTCGGCGACGGCCTCTTCGCGACTCGCCTTGAGCTCCGCCCCGTCGTACGGCGTCCGCCGGTGGACGAGATCGAGCAGCCAGTAGGCGCCGGGCTCCTCCTCGTACGGCATCCCGACGCTGCCCGCGTTCACGACCCGGACGCCGGCGACGGTGCGGTCGAACTGCGTGTGTGAGTGGCCGCAGACGACGGTCGGCACGTCGAGTCCCTCGAACAGGAACGCGATCCGCTCCTCGGGCGTGCGCTCGGTGAAGATGTCGAGGTCATTCCGCGGCGAGGCGTGGCAATAGAGAACGTCGCCGATGCGCTGCGTCGGAGGCAGGTCATGGAGGAACTCGATCTCCTCCGCGCTCAGCCGCGAGCGCGCCTCGGCGAGGAAGTCTTCCGGAGCGAGCCCTTCTTCATCGGGATGAAGCTCCCGGTCGGCGTTCCCTCGCAGCCAGGCGACGCGGTCGCCGAGACCGCGGAGCCGAGCCAGCGTCGCGGACGGCTGCTCGCCGCCGGCACAGATGTCGCCGCCCACGAGGATCTTCGCATCCTCCGGCACCTCCGCGAGCACGGCGTCGAGCGCGACGAGGTTGCCGTGGATGTCGTAGAGAGCGGCGACCGGCACGGAGCGCGCTAGTCGACGATCTCGAGCTGGACGCGGCGACCCGCCTCTACGCCGCCGGCGCGGACGATCGTGCGCAGCGCGCGCGCGAGCCTGCCCTGGCGACCGATCACCTTGCCGACGTCGTTCTCGGCGACGTACAGCTGGAGGATCAGCGTGCCGTCGGGCTCCTCGACCTCCTCGACGCGCACGGCGTCGGGCTCGTCGACGAGCCGGCGGGCGAGCTCGGCGACGAGCTCAGCCATGCTCTACTGGATCCCCTGAGCCTTGAGGAGCTTCGCCACCGACTCGGTCGGCTGCGCGCCCTTGGCGAGCCAGCCACGCACCTTGTCCTCGTCGAGGTCGATGAGTGACGGATTCGACTGCGGGTTGTAGCGACCGACGATCTCGATGAACTTGCCGTCGCGCGGCGAGCGCGAATCGGCTGCGACGACGCGGTAGATCGGGTTCTTCTTCGAGCCGACCCGCGTCAGCCTGAGCTTCACTGCCATTGGTTACCTCTTCGCTTTCCTTTTCCGCTTGCTGGAGGCCTTGCGAGTCGCACTCGGGCGAGGCTTGCCGCTCGGCATGGTAGGCGCTGCGCCCGGAAGGGACGGCATCTTGCCGGATCCGACCATCTTCATCATCTTCGCCATCTGCTTGCGCGCTTCGATCAGCTGGTTGACCTGCTCGACGGTGGTGCCCGAGCCCGCGGCGATCCGCTTGCGGCGCGACGCGTCGATCACGTGCGGAACGCGGCGCTCGTGCGGCGTCATCGAGAGGATGATCCCCTCGACCCGCTTCAGCTGATGCTCGTCGACCTGGTCGAGGCCTTCGAGCTGGTTACCGAGGCCGGGAATCATCTTGAGCACGCCCTGCAGCGGCCCCATGCGCCGGATCATCTTGTAGCTCGAAAGGAAGTCGTCGAACGAGAACTCGCCCTTCATCATACGGCGCTCGAGCTCTTCCTTCTCGTCTTCGGCGATCGACGCCTCGGCGCGCTCGATCAGCGTCAGGACGTCGCCCATGCCGAGGATCCGCGACGCCATCCGGTCGGGGTGGAACCAGTCGAACGCGTCGAGCTTCTCGCCGAGCGACGCCAGCTTGATCGGCTTGCCCGTGACCGAGCGGACCGAGAGCGCCGCGCCGCCGCGCGCGTCTCCGTCGAGCTTCGTGAGGACGACGCCGTCGAAGTCGATCCGCTCCTGAAATGCCTGCGCGACGTTGACCGCTTCCTGGCCGGTCATCGCGTCGAGGACGAGCAACACGTTGGTCGGCTTCGCCTCGCGACGGATGGCGGCGAGCTCCTCCATCAGCGCCTCGTCGACGTGCAGCCGTCCCGCGGTGTCGAGGATCACGACGTCGCGATCGTCGGCCTTCGCCTGCTCGATGCCGTCGTGCACGGCCTTGACCGGATCGCTGCGCTCGGCGGCGTAGACCGGCACGCCGACCTGGTCGCCGAGCTGGATGAGCTGCTCGATCGCGGCCGGCCGCTGCAGGTCGGCTGCGACGAGCGCCGGCTTCCGGCCCTCCTTTTGCAGAAGCAGCGCGAGCTTGCCGGCGGCCGTCGTCTTGCCCGAGCCCTGGAGCCCCGCAAGCAGGATCGTGGTGGGCGGATGCGGCGAGAACGCGAGCCGCGAATCCGACGAGCCGAGCAGCTCGGTCAGCTCCTCGTGCACGATCTTCACGACCTGCTGGCCCGGAGTGAGGCTCTTCCGCACGTCCTCGCCCAGCGCGCGCTCGCGCACCCGCGCCACGAACTCTTTGACGACGCCGAAGTTGACGTCCGCCTCGAGCAGGGCAAGGCGCACCTCGCGCATGGCGCGGTTGATCGCCTCCTCATCGAGGACGCCGCGCCCGCGGAGGTCGCCGAGGGCGGTCTGGAGCTTGTCGCTGAGAGCGTCGAACATCGCGCCGCAGAGTACCGGTGGCGCTAGCCGGCCACGAGCGCCCGGGCGTAGTCCCGCGGGTCGAACGGCTGGAGGTCCTCGAGCGCCTCGCCCACGCCTACGAGCTTGACGGGCAGGCCGAGCTCGTAGGCGATCGCGATCGCGACGCCGCCTTTCGCGGAGCCGTCGAGCTTCGTCAGGACGACGCCCGTGACCCCGACCGCCTCGCCGAACAGCCGCGCCTGCTGGACGCCGTTCTGTCCGGTGGTGGAGTCGACGACGAGCAGCGTCTCGTGCGGGGCTCCCTCGAGGCGGCCGCCGATGACGCGACGCACCTTCGCGAGCTCTTCCATCAGGTTCGCCTGGGTGTGGAGGCGGCCGGCCGTATCGACGACGACGACGTCGCGACCGCGCGCGACCGCCGCTTCGACGGCGTCGTAGGCAACGGCAGCGGGATCAGCGCCGCGCTCGGAGCCGACGAAGTCCGCCCCGGCCCGCTCCGCCCAGATCTCGAGCTGCTCCTCGGCCGCGGCGCGATATGTGTCGGCGGCGGCGACGACGACGGAGCGTCCGTGCTCGGCAAGCCGCGCCGAGAGCTTGCCGACCGTCGTCGTCTTTCCCGTGCCGTTGACGCCGACGACGAGGATCACGGCAGGCTCGTGTGCGACATCGAGGACCGGCGGCTCGCCGAACAGCTCGGTCACCTCTTCGGCGAGAGCCGCGTTCAGATCGGCGAGCTCGCCGCGCGCCTCGAGACGCCGCACGAGCTCCGCGGTCGCGCGGACGCCGACGTCACCGGCGATGAGCGCCTCCTCGAGCCGCTCCCAGTCGGCATCGTTACCGGGATCGAAGGACGCCGCGGCGACGAGCTCCCCCGTGAGGGCCCGGCGCGACTTCGAGAGCGAGTCGCGCAGGCGCGAGAAGAAGCGGCCGCCGCTCTCCTCCTCGGGCGGCGGCGCGGCGTCCGGATCGCCCAGCAGCTGCGACCAGCTACGAGGCGAGCTGCCACTCCTCGGCGCGGATGAGCGGCACCTCGGTGCCGTCCGCCAGCACCGCGTCCACCGCGAGCTCGGGCCCGCCGACCATGAAGTCGACGTGGATGTTCGCGACGTTCATGCGCTCGTCCGGCTCGCCGTCGAACGCGTTCGCGATCCCGAATCCGTAGGCGATGTGGCAAGTCGCGTTCTCGTCGAACAGCGTGTTGTAGAAGAGCGTCTCGGTCTGGCCGACGCGCGACTCGCCGGTGACGAGCGCCAGCTCGCCGAGGCGGTCGGCGTTCTCGATCCGCTCGAGATGGCCGCGGACGATCTCCGCCCCCGTCTCGGCCTCGACGTTGACGATCCGTCCGTCCTCGAACGTCAGCTCGAGCCCGCGGATGAGCTGCCCCGCGAGGCTGAGCGGCTCGGTCGAGCGAAGCGTCCCCTCGGCGCGGCTCGGATCGGGCGTCGTGAAGACCTCCTCGGTCGGCATGTTGGCCACGAACTCGATCCCGGACGCGGTCTCGAAACGCGCGCTGGCCCACTTCGCGGTCGGGAGCAGCCCCACCGTGAAGTCGGTGCCCGGGCCGCGGTAGTGGAGCGCGTCGGGCCGGAGCGCGGTGAGCTCCGCCGCCCGCGCATCGAGTCGGTCGAGGTGCTCGCGCCAGGCGGCGACGGGATCGGGCTCGTCGAGGCGGAAGCAGAACGCGACGAGCTCCCACAATCGTTCGACGTCGGGCTCGCCGAGAACCTGCCGTGCCCAGCCTGCGTTCGGCCCACCGGCGGCGCACCAGTTGAACGCGCGCTCCTGATGCAGTCGCCGCTGGATCTCAGCCGTCTCCAGCTGGATCGCGCGACTGACGCGATCGCCGTCGAGGTCTGCCAGAAGCTCGGGCTCGGGGTTCCCGGAGACACCGATCAACGCGTTGCCCGCCTGCCCTTCCACGACCGCCTTGGACCAGGCCGGCGAGTACGTGAGCGCCTCATCCGGCCCGAGCTCGATCATCGCGCGCTTCACGTGCTCGTCGCCGTAGACGACGTTCACGAAGGAAGCACCGGCGCGGTACGACTGCCGCGCGAGCGCGCGCATCAGGTCAACGTGCTCGACGAGGCCGTGGACATAGACCTCCTGTCCAGGCTGGACGTTCGCGCCTACGCGAACCGCGAGCTCCGCGTAGCGCTCGAGCCGGTCGCCGTTCGCGCTCAGTTCCCGCTCCGGCGCCGGCAAAGCCGGCCCCTCCGCTCTTTGCTGAGCTCCGTCGAGCCTACGCTCATGCGAGCTGCCACTCCTCGTTCCGGATCAGAGGTACAGCCGACCCATCGGCGAGTACCGCGTCGACTTCGAGCTCAGGCCCGCCGACCATGAAGTCGACGTGCATGTTCGCGATGTTGAACCCGTCGTCCGGTTCCCCGTCGAGCACGAACGGCAGACCTGCGCCGTACGCGATGTGAGAGGTGGAGTTCTCGTCGTAGAGCACGTCGTAGAAAAGCTGGCCCGCCTGGCCGACGCGCGACTCACCCGTGACGAGCGCCACTTCTCCGAGCCGGTCGGCGTTCTCGATCCGCTCGAAGTGGCTGCGCACGAGGTCGGCGCCGCTCTCGGCCTCGACCCGGACGGCTCGGCCCTGCTCGAACGTGAGCTCCAGCCCGCGGACGACCTGACCTGACAGAGGAAACGGCCGGGTCGAGCGGATCGTTCCTTCGGTGCGCCGAGCGTCGGGCGAGGTGAAGGCCTCCTCGGTCGGCATGTTGGCGACGAAGCGGAGCCCGGACGCCGTCTCGCCCGCTCCGGTCATCCAGCCCGCGTATGGCAGTAGACCCACGGTGAGGTCGGTGCCCGGGCCGCGATAGCGGAGCCCGTCGGCGTGGAGCTCGTTCAGCTGCGCGACGCGCTCGTCGAGCCGCGCGAGATGTTCGTCCCAGGCCTTGACCGGATCCGGCTCGTCGAGCCGCATGCAGAAGGCGACGAGTTCCCACAGCCGGTCGACGTCCGGCTCCCCGAAGATCTGCTGCGCCCAGCCCTCGGTCGGGGCCCCGATGCCGCACCAGTTGACCGAGTTCTCGGTGAAGTGCTGCAGCATGATCTGCATCAAGTCCTGTTGCACGGCGCGACCGACGCGCTCGCCGTCGAGGTCGGCCAGCAGATCCGGGTTGGGGTTGGTCGACGTCGTGATGTAGGCGTTGCCGACGAACGAGCTCACGGCAGTCTTCAGCCAGGCGGGCGAATACGTGAGCGCTCCGTCTGGCCCAAGCTCGATCATCGCGCGTCTCACATGGCCGTCGGGGTAGATGACGTTCACGTACGACGCGCCCGCGCGGTAGGCCTGTCGCGTCAGCGCGCGCGCGAGGTCGTGGTGCTCCACGGCCGAATAGAGGAAGACCTCCTGCCCCGGCTGGACGTTCGCGCCGATCCTGACGACGAGCTCCGCGTAGCGCTCGAGGCGTTCGTCCATCGTCCGCGATCCTACGTGGACCGCTCCGCCGGGCTCCCGAACTAGGCTCCCGTCATGCGCGAGCTGAGGCCCGGCGTCTGGCACTGGCAGACGCCGCATCCCGACTGGGACGAAGAGCAGTGGTGGCCCGAGCTCGTCTCCTCGTACGCGATCGAAGTCGGCGACGAGCTCTTGCTGTTCGACCCACTCTCCGTTCCCGACGAGTTGCGGGAGCGCGCGACCGCCGTCGTCTTGACCGCGCCGTACCACGAGCGCGACGCGCGCAGCCTCGGCCTCCCGGTGCACACGCCGCCCGCGGACACGTGGGAGGACTGGGTCGAGAAGTTCGGGATCGATCCCGACCGCGTGCGCGGGATGGAGAGCGAGGATCTCGCCTGGCTCCGGGCGGGCGAAGGCGAAGGCGAGTTCCACGGGCCGGGAGAGTGGCCGTTCGGCATCCGCGCGTACGCGGGCCGCGAGGACAATGACGTGATCCTCTGGCTGCCATCCGTGAGCGCGCTCGTTTCCGGTGACTCGCTCTCCGACTTCGGCGACGGTCTCGGCATCCAGATGGGCGGTCGCAAGCACCGGACGCGCGACGATGTCGCCGCCCGGCTCCAGCCGCTGCTCGACCTACCGGTCGAGCTCGTACTGCCGGCTCACGGCGAGCCGACGGATCGCGCAGCGCTCGAGCGCGCGCTCGCCTAGCGCCGCTCGAAGACCGGGTAACGCGCGTCGGCCTCGAGGCAGGCGGCCGCGAACAACGCGGTGCCCACGCCGCCGGTGAAGAGCGAGTAGCGCGACGGCATCCGGTCGGCCAGCGCGAGCGCGTGCACAACGAAGCGGCGCGCGCGGTCGAGCCACAGCTCGTCTTGCGTCCGCTCGAACGCGGCCAGCAATGCGAACCCGTTGCCCGAGGCGCCATGGCAGATCCCGTGCCCCTTCTCCTCGCGAGGAGGGCCTGCTCTCCAGACGAGCTCGGCCCCCGAGAGCAGAAGCTCCTCGTCGAGATAGCCCCGCGCCGCCGAGACGACTCCCGGCGCGCCGACGCACCACTGGAGCTTCCCCTCGCGGCTCCAGTTCGCGAGCCCGTCCTCCCGGGTCGCGGCGCGTGCGAGAGCGGCGGCCGACTCGGCCCGCAGCGCCTCGTTACGCGCGTCGTCGACCTGGAGCAGCGCCAGGACGTTCCCTGCCAGGCCGTGCACCGTGCCGACGCCACGGAACCTCGTTCCCCAGAGCCGCTGTGTCCAGAGGCCGTCCGCATCGCGGCGGGAGGCGAGCGCGTCGGCAGATTCGCGGGCCAGGTCGTCCCAGCCCATCGCCGCTGCGGCCACCAGAGTTCCCGGCGTCCCCCACATCAGGTCCTCGGCTTCGTTGGCGAGGTTCGCTCGGATCAGAGACCGCAAGTCGTCTTCGCAGCCGAGACCGAGCTCGCAGGCGACGAGGAGAATCCCGGCTTCGCCCGTCAGGAGCCCGGCAGCGGCCGGCTCGGGAACGGTCTCTCCCTCGACGTAGTCCGGCTCGGCGCGCCAGCGCTCGAGCGCGAGCATCACAACGGCGCGCAGATCGAGCGTCGTCTCGGCGAAGCCTCCGCGCCGGAGCTCGTCGAGCGCGAAGACCATGCCCGCCGCCCCGACGTAGAGGTTCTTCAGCGGTAGCGGAGCGTTGTAGCCGTCCCAGTCGTGCGCCGGCCAGAGCTCGTCGAAATCGAATGCGGCGTTCGCGTCCGCGACGATCGCCGCGATTCCGTCCCGGGCCCGCGCTTCGTCCCACGGCTCGTCGACGAGCGGCTCGAACGCGCTCGGGTCGTAGAGCACGACTCGAGCTTAGGCGGCGCTCGCCGCCTCGGCCTCCTCGCGCGGCAGGCGGCGCGAGACGACCTGCGAGACGCCCTCGCCTCCCATCGTCACGCCGTAGAGGACGTCGGCAGCCTCCATCGTCCGCTTCTGGTGCGTGATGACGACGAACTGCGCCTGATCCGAGTAGCGGCGAAGGAGCTCGACGAAGCGCCCGATGTTCGTGTCGTCGAGCGCAGCCTCGACCTCGTCGAGGAGATAGAACGGGCACGGCCGCGCGAGGAAGAGGGCAAAGAGGAACGCGATCGCGCCGAGCGCCTTCTCGCCGCCGGAGAGGAGCGAGAGCCGTTGCACCCGCTTGCCGGCCGGACGCAGCTCAACCTCGACGCCTGGTTCTTCCCTGTCCTCCTCGGCCTCGGCCTCGGTCAGCCGCAGCCGGCCTTCGCCACCCGGGAACACGGTGGCCGTCACGTCTTCGAAGTGGCGCCGAACGGCATCGAAGGTCTCGGTGAAGCGCCGCTCGACGGTCTCCGTGAGCTCGGTGCGGAGCTTCTCGAGCTCGGCAAGGCTCTCCTCGAGATCGCCGCGCTGCGTGGCGAGCTCTTCGAGCCGCACCTTTTCGGCTTCGTACTCCTCGTGCGCGAGCGGATTGACCTGGCCGAGCGTCTCGCGACGGCGCTCGAGCCGCTCGACCGTCGCGACAAGCTGCTCGCGGTCGTCTCCCTCCGCGGGCTCGTCCGCGTTGGCCCCGGGCGGTGCCGAAGGCGCCGCGGTCTCTCGGCCGGGCGATGCCGGCTCCGCCGGCGTCGCTTCCAGCCTCGCGCTTTCGAGGCGCCGGCGCGCCTCGTCGGCCTCCGCATCGAGCCGCGCGGCCTCGATCTCGACGCCCGACGCCGCCTCCGAGGCGCTCGTCAGCTCCTGCCGCAGCTCGACCTCCGACGCACCGAGCCGACGCAACTCGGTGCCGAGCTCGCCGCTGCGCGCCGCGCCGGTATCGACTCCCGCGCGGAGCGGTGCCTCGAGATGCGCGACCGAGATCTCGAGGGCCTGCAGGAGGCGCTCGGCCAGCTCGACGCTCCGGCCGGCGATTGGATTCCGCTCGACGGAGTAGGCGCCTTCCGGGATCGGCTTCTCGAGCCGCGCGCGAAGGTCGTCGAGCTCAGCCGCAAGCGCTCGCCGGCGGGCCTGCAGCTCGAGCAGCATCGCCTCGGCAGTCTCGCCCGCGAACCACAGCTCGCCGCGCTCCGGGTCGTAGCCGAACCCTTCCGGCGTCACCGCCCGCACGTTCGAGGACAGTAGCTCCTCCTTCGGGACGACCGGCGTGTCCGCGACGAGCTGTGCGGGATCGCGGCCGACGAGCACGACGAGGCTGCCGAGACCCGTGTCTCGCGCTCGTTCGAGCAGCGCCAGCGCCCCCGTTGCATCGTCCCGGACGACCGCGGAGGCGGAGCGACCGAGCGCCGCTGTGACGGCGCGCTCGCGGCCCGGCTCGACCTCGAGCAGCGAGAAGGCGATCCGCTCGCCGTCCTCCGCGAGCGCGCGCGCCGCAGGCGGCAGGCCTTCCCGCTCGGCCAGCGTCGTGTCGAGCGCACGCAGACGGCCCTCCAGCAGGCGGATCTCGTCGGCCAGGGCAGCGCGCTCGGCGCGAATCGATTCGTCGAGGACGCGCCGCGGGCGCGCGAGCGCGTCGCGAAGGCGAACCACTCGCGCCTCCACCGACTCGCGCCTGAGCTCGAGGCGCTCGGCCGCACTGCGGAGCCGGTAGAGAGCCTGCAGCGCCTGCTCGCGCGCGCCCGCTGCGTCCGCGAGCTCCTCCTCGGCGCGGCCGCGTGCCGCGAGCAGCGTCTCGAGCCTCTCCTCCACGCTCTTTCGGCGCGCTGCAGCCGCGCTCCGCCTGGTCTCGAGCTCGGCGAGCCGCTCCTCGAGGCCGTCGAGGTCGAGCTGAGCGATGCGCGCCAGCAGCCGTGCAATCTCCACTCCGAGCTTTTGGGCACGCTCGGCGGCCGTGGCCTGCAGCGCGAGCGGACGGAGCCGCTTGCGAACCTCCGCCTCGACGTCGCGGGCGCGCTCGACCTCGAGCGCGACGCGCGCGAGCTTGAGCTCCGCACGATGGCGCCGCGCCTTGAAGCGTCCGAGCCCGGCGGCCTCCTCGATCAGGGCGCGCCGCTCGGCCGGCTTCGACGCGAGGATCGCCTCGACCTTGCCCTGGCTGATGATCGAGTGCATCCCCTGGCCGAGCCCGAGGTCGGCGAGCAGCTCGACGAGGTCGAGCCTCCGCACCGCCGCCCGGTTGACGAGGTACTGGCCTTCGCCGCCGCGGTGCAGCCGACGCGCGACCGACAGCTCGGCGTAGTCGACGGGCAGCCCGCCGTCGACGTTGTCGAAGAGAAGCTCGACCTCGCAGAAGTCCGCGGCCCCACGCGAGCCGCCGCCGGCGAAGAGGACATCGTCGGGCTTCTCGGCGCGCAGCTCGGTCGGGCTGAGCGAGCCCGCCGCCCAGCGGATCGCATCGGAGACGTTCGACTTGCCTGAGCCGTTCGGGCCGACGATCACGCCGACGCCCGGCTCGAGACGGATCTCGACCGGGTCCGGGAATGACTTGAAGCCACGCAGCTTGACAGCGCGCAGATGCACCGCAGGGAACCTAACGACGCGGTAGGACGCTACTCGTCGTCGGTTTCACGCGTGAGCGCCGCGTCGGCATCGTCGGGCTCGTCGGTCTCGCCGAAGATCTCGAGGATCCCGCGAGGCTCGGAATCGAGCTCCTCTTCGGTGAGCCGCCGCAACCGCAGCTCCGAGTTCGTCGGTCTCCGCTCAACCATGAGGCGGGACAGGATGCCAGAAATCCAGAGCTATTCGGGGGAATCGCTCTCCAGCCTCGAGAGCGCCTCGCGTGCGGCCTCCTGCTCGGCGGCCTTCTTCGTCTGCCCCTCCCCCCGACCGAGCTCCTCGTCGTCGACGAGGGCGGCGCAGGTGAAGCGGCGCTCGTGCGGCGGCCCCTCGACCGAGATCTCCGCGTACGCCACCCTGCGGCCGCTGCGGGCGAGCAGCTCCTGGAGATCTGTCTTGTAGTCGACGCGGGTCGTGAGCGCATGCTCGATCTGCCGGGAGAACGCGTCGACGATCGCCTCCTCGAGCGCGGCAAAGCCATGCTGCAGGAAGAGGGCGCCGAGCGCCGCCTCGATCACTGCGGCGAGCACGTTGCGGTTCTCGGCCAGCCGTTCGAGCTCCTCGGCCGTCTGCATCGACCCCGCCCGTTCGACGAGCCGCCGACCGAGGTCGAGCTCGCGCGCGACCTCTGCGCAGGTCGCGCGCGAGACGACGTGAGAGCGCACCTTCGCCAGCTTCCCCTCCGAGAAGTCGGGGTGCCGCGCGTAGAGCGCATGCGCGACCGACAACTCGAGGACGCTGTCGCCGAGGAACTCGAGCCGCTCGTACGAGGCGCTCCGCTCGCTCGCCCACGACGTGTGCGTGAAGACAGGGTCCGCCAGCTCCGGCGGGAGCGCGTCGATCAGCTTCGCGAGGTCGGAGTCCGCGGCTACTGGTGCGACGTTACGTAGTCGACTGCTTGGCCGACGGTCTGGATCTTCTGCGCGTCCTCGTCCGAGATCTTGATCCCGAACTGATCCTCGAGCTCCATGATCAGCTCGACGAGGTCGAGTGAGTCGGCGTCGAGATCTTCCTGAAAGGAAGCCTCCTCAGTGATGTCCGCCTCATCGATCCCGAGCTGCTCGGTGAGGACCTCCTTGACCCGCTCGTAGACTTCCTCGCGCGACGCTGCCATGTCACCTCGTTGTGTCGTGGGGGCTGGAAAGCGCGCCGATCATACAACCTGCGCCCGCTCGGGCAGGCGCGCAGCGAGGCGGCCGACGACGTCGTGGTCGACGCCGCGCGCGGCGAGGCGGATCGCGTTGGCGATCGCGGTCGGCGAGGAGTTGCCGTGCGCGATCACGGCGAGCCCGCGCAGCCCGAGCAGATACGCGCCTCCGTACGTGTCCGGGTCGAGGCGCTTGCGCAGCCTCCTCGCGGCGGGCCGGATCAGAAAGCCCCCGAGCGTTCCGGCCGTCGAGGCGGTGATCTCCTCGCGCAGCGAGTCGAGCAGCGTCCTGATCGTCCCCTCGACCGCCTTCAGCGTGACGTTGCCCGTGAAGCCGTCGGTGACGAGGACGTCCGCGGCTCCCTCGAGCACGTCGCGGCCCTCGGCGTTGCCGCGGAAGTCGAGGTCGGAGGCGGCGAGCAGGTCGCGCGCCTCGAGCGTGAGCTGATTCCCTTTCTCGGGCTCCTCGCCGATCGAGAGGAGGCGGACGGTCGGCCGCGGCACATCGAGGATCTCCTCGGCGAAAACGGCTCCCATGGTCGCGAACTGCAGAAGGTGCTCGGCGCGACAGTCGGCGTTCGCACCGGCGTCGATCAGCACCGAAGGGCCTTTGCGCGCGGGAATGGGGACGGCGATCGCTGGTCTGCGTACTCCGGGAATGCGCCGCAGGTACACGAGCCCGGCGGCGAGCATCGCTCCGGTGTTGCCCGCGGAAACGACCGCGTCCGCCTCGCCGTCGGCGACGGCTTTGACGGCCCGGACGAGCGAGCTGTCGGTCTTGGTGCGGAACGCGTCGGCGGGCTTCTCGTCCATGGCGACGACCTGCGTTGTCGGGACGAGCTCCAGCCCGCGCGTGTCGAGATCCGCGGAGCCGAAGATGACGGGAACGATTCGGTCGGTGCGCGCTGCGAGCGCGCCCTCGATTACGGCATCGGCCCCCCGGTCGCTGCCCATCGCATCGACAGCGACGCGAATCATGGCCCAGCGGCGCCGTTGGCGCCGCGGTCTTCCGGCCGCGCGGCGCCGGCTTTGCCGGCGGCGCTCGCTGCCATCACCTACGGAGCGTGGACGCGGAGCGGCTCGACCTCACGGCCCTTGTACGTGCCGCAGGTCGGACAGACGCGATGCGGACGCTTCGGCTGGCCGCAGTTGTCGCACACGTTGACCTTCGGCGCACTGATCGCGTGAGTCGCACGCCGCTTGTCACGGCGCGACTTGGAGGTTTTCCGCTTCGGGACGGCCATCGCAGCGGGCCACTATAGCCTGCCAGGACGACCCTGGCCGGCGACAGCTCTCGCCGGGCGGAGCCCGGCTCCGCAGCCGCCTGACGTCGCTGGTGGCAAGGGGATGCGCTCGCGCCGCTTGTCCGTACAGATCGTACTGTCCTGCGCGTCACTCGCTTGCCCCTTGCCACAAGCGACGCCCCAGGATCGCCCTGGTGCCGCTCCGCTAGCTTGCGCCAGTGGACACGACGGACATCCTCGCGCGCTTCGACGAGCAGATACGGCGCCGCGCGGCGCCTGATGGTCTCTCGATCGGCAAGAGCTGGAGCGCCGTGCTCTGGCCGCCTGTCGACGGCGACGTCGAGCCGCTCGTTGCGCGGATGCGCGAGCTGCCGGGCCACGTCGAGTGGAAGTACTACTCCCACGACGGACCGGAGCTGCGCGAGCGTCTTCTCGCTGCCGGGCTCGTGCCGGAGGACGAGGAAACGGTCGTGGTCGCCGAATCCGCGGCGATCCAGCCGCCGCCTGCGGACGTCGAGCTGCGCGAGGTGACTTCGCAGTTCGTGGAGCTGGCGGCGAACATCTTCGGCCGGCTGATCGACCTGCCCGAGAGGGCGGTCGGCATCGTCGCGGTCGTCGACGGGAAGGCAGTCTCGGGTGGGCGGGTCGACTTCGAGGACGGCGTCGAGCTCGCCGGGCTCTACGGCGGCTTTACGCGGCCCGAGTTCCGCGGGCGAGGGCTCTATCGCGCAACCGTGGCGAAGCGCGCGGAGCTGGCACGCGAACGCGGATACCCGCTGCTGTACAGCGACGCGCTGCCGACGAGTCGCCCGATCCTCGAGCGGCTCGGCTTCGTTCCGATCACCACGACGACGCCGTTCGTCTTCCCCGACGCTTAGCCCCGGCGGACGCGGGTAGCGTCGAACCATGGACAGACGCAAGCTCGGCACTCAAGGACTCGAGGTCTCGGCTCTCGGCCTCGGCTGCATGGGGATGTCGGAGTTCTACGGCACGACCGACGAGGGCGAGGCGATCGCGACGATCCAGCGCGCGCTCGAGCTCGGCATCGACTTCCTCGACACAGCCGACATGTACGGCAGAGGCGCGAACGAGAAGCTCGTCGGCAAGGCGATCGCGGAGCGGCGCGACGAGGTCGTGCTCGCGACGAAGTTCGGCAACGTGCGGAACGACGACGGCTCGCGCGAGGTGCGCGGCGACCCCGAATACGTGCGGCAGGCATGCGAGGCGTCGCTGACCCGGCTCGGCCTCGACCACGTCGACCTCTACTACCAGCACCGCGTCGACCCGGACACGCCGATCGAG